>JAAXGX010000140.1 GCA_012271165.1 Vicinamibacteraceae bacterium
CTCTCGAAGACGTCGTCGAGGTCGTGCGTCTCCCCCGGCACGAACTGGAAGTACCACTCGAGCGCGCCGGTCGCGGGGTTCAGGGCCAGCACGCTGTTCGTGTACAGGGCATCGCCGTCGGTCTTGCGCGAGATGCGGGCCCACGGCTTCGCCTGCGACGTCGACCAGAAGGTCAGGTTCGTCTCCGGATCGTAGCTGCCGGGAATCCACGAGTCGGCGCCGGCGCGGAACGTCAGCGGCAGGTCGCCCCAGGTGTCGCCGCCCGGCTCGCCCGGGCGCGCTATGGTCGACGTGCGCCATACCTGCTCGCCGGTCTCCGGATTGTGGGCGGAGATGAAGCAGACGTCGTTCTTGTAGTTCTGGCAGCCGGTCATGCCGGAGACGACGTTCCCGTTCACAACGATCGGCCCGCTGGTGTAGCGGTAGCCCAGCCGGTAGTCGGCGACGGTGTGATCCCAGACGACCTCACCGGTGGCCGCGTCGAGGGCCACGATGTGGGCGTCGGACGTGTTGACGAAGATCTTGTCGCCGTAGATCGCGACCGACCGGGTGCGCATCCCGCCCCCGACCGAATCGAGATACTCGCTCGCGTCCCCCAACCGCCGGCTGTACTCCCAGATGCGGTCCCCGGTCACGGCATCCACCGCCTGCACGACGCTGCGGGGACTGGGAATGAACATCACGCCGTCGTGCACCAGCGGCGCCGCCTGGTTGAGCCCCGGACCCGTCTGCCAGCCCCAGACGAGCTGGAGCTGGTCGACGTTGTCCCGGTCGATCTGGTCCAGCGGGCTGTAGCCCCAGCCGTCGAGCGTGCGCCGCCAGTTGAGCCAGTCCGCCGGGTCCGGATTCTGGAGCATCGCGTCCGTGACCGGCGCGAGCGCGCGCGTCTGGGCGCCGGCCGCGGCGCAGCCGAGCAGGACGAGGAGCGCCGCCCCTGCGGCGCGGGCGAGCGGTTTCGCCGACAGACTCCGAGCCGGTGCGTCCATCGCGGTCATCGGCGGCCTCCCGGTCCCCGGCACCCTAGCCGACCGGCTCGATCCGCAGCACGGCCCCAGCCTCGTGGTCCGTGGTCAGGTACAGCAGGCCGTCCGGCCCCTGCTTGACGTCGCGGATGCGCTGGTTGAGCTCGACCATCAGCTCCTGGTGGCGGATGGGCAGTCCCCGGTTGTTGAAGATGACGCGGTGGAGCTGCGTCGTGGACATCCCGCCCACGAACAGGCTCCCCCGCCAGAACGGGAAGCGGTCGCCCGTGTAGATGGCCATGCCGCCGGGAGAGACGACGGGGTACCAATAGAGGAGCGGCTGCTCCATGCCGGGGGCGCAGGGGTCTGCCAGCTCCGGCCCCGTCCCGCCCGTGCCGGCCGTTTCCTCGCCGGTGTAGGCGCGGCCGTACGAGACGACGGGCCAGCCGTAGTTGCCGCCCGGCCTGACGATGTTCACCTCGTCGCCGCCCTGCGGACCATGCTCGACCTCCCACAGCTCGCCGGTCTCGGGGTGAATGAGCATCCCCAGCGGATCGCGGAACCCCATGGCGAAGATCTCCGGCCGATAGCCCGGCTCGTCCACGAAGGGGTTGTCCGACGGCGCGGTCCCGTCGTCGTTGAGGCGCAGGATCTTGCCGGCGTGGCTGGCGGGATCCTGGGCCTGCTCGGCCGTGCCGACGCGGTTGCCGCCGCCGTGCGCCTCGTCGCGCAGCGGCATGCCGATCGACATGAAGATCTTGCCGTCGGGGGCGAAGACCAGCCTCGCGACGCTGAAGCCGCTGGCCCGCGCGTCCGACACGAAGATGTCCTCCACGTCGGTCAGGGTGCTCCCGCCGTCGTAGCGGCCGCGCCCGAGCACCTGCGTGCCCGACAGCCCCTGGGCGCCGGTCGCGCCCGCCGGCACCTCGTCGTCGGCGTCGGGCTTCAGGTACGTGAAGTAGACGAGCTGGTTCTCGGCGAACTGCGGATGCACCGCCACGTCCCACAGACCCCACCGGCCGCCGTAGCCCGCGTGCACCTCCGGCATGCCCTCGATCGGCTGCGGGTCGAGCACGCCGTCGCGGATGACGCGCAGGCCGCCCGAGCGCTCGGCGACCAGGATGTCGCCGTTCGGCAGGAAGTCCAGGGCCGACGGGCGGAACAGGCCCTTGATCGGGACGACGCGGAAACGCTGGTCGCCGAAGCCGGAGATCTGCGGCTCGTCGGGCAGCGTGTCGGGGCCCACTCCTCGCCGTCCCTGCTGCGCGTTGCTGATGGCAATGAACAGGCACATGGTGAGGACGACGAAGCCCAGGGAGAAGCGTTTCGGCAAGCGTGCGGATGTCATCGTGATCCTCCGGCTGACGTAGTGGCCTTCGTGACAAGCGTATTCGTAGAGGGAAGGACGTTGCGATTCATCGGCAGGCTGACGGTGACCGGGCGCCTGAAGGTAGTCGGGTCTCCCGCGCGCCGATCGGGCATGAGTGGACGGCGCAGGAGGCCGGCGGGCCGCGGAGCCGCTCCCGGCCTCCCGGGCGGTGTCCCTTACATGCTGGGACTGAGCATGAGATCGTCGATGTGCATGTTGAGCAGGTGCGTGACGCGCAGACCGGTGATGCCGTCCGTGTCGACCTCCGAGCGCGGCTGCGTCGCCACCTCGGTGCCGTTCACCAGGAAGCGCACCGTGTCACCGGCAGCCTCCACGGAGAGCGTGTTGTTGGACGAACCCTGGTCGTTGAGATCGTTGATGGCGTCGTTGGCGGTCCACTCGACCAGGATCGGCAGGTCCTCGCCCATCCGCTTCCTGATGAGGAACTCGCCGCCCTGGCGCAGCATGAAGTAGGTGTACTGCTGGCCGTCACCGGCCAGATCGGCACCGCCCAGGAAGAGACCGTAGGCGTTGGGGTGCCCCGAGGGCTCCATCTGCGTGAAGCTGGCGCTGATCGTGAAGTCGCCCTCCGCCATGCTGTCCGGCTGCCAGAAGATGGCGAATCCGGCGCCGGTCGTCGTCACGTGAACGCCGGAGCCCATCGTGTCGAAGCTCAGCAGGTCGTCGACGTCCCCGCCGAAGTCGAGCCGGTGCTGCCAACCGTCGGCGCGCACGCCCTGCTCTTCTGCGACCACCGGAACCGCGACGAGCGCCGCCGCCGCCAAAGCCGCCATTACCATGCTGCGCATGTCTCCTCCTTGGGGGCACCCTGTCGAGATCGCGCCGCTCCGGGGCGCGGACTCCTAGCATGGATCGAACCGACGCATCGGATCAACGCGTTAGAATGCGGCTTGATGGCGGACCCGCAGATTCGCATCGGCACCAGCGGGTGGCACTACCCCGCCGGGGCCGGCACGTGGGACGGCGTCTTCTATCCGCCGCGGAGCTGCGGCCGCTCGGCCTGGCCGTAGCAGGCAAGTACCCCGACGCGATGGTGCGGCGCTACCCCGAGCTGGAGGGGATCGTCACGACGGACACCCCTGCAGAGCGGCCGCTGCTGGCCGCGGCCGCCCGGCGTTGACTACCCGCACCCGGTAATCTAATGTGCTGGCGTCAGATTCGTGCGCTGGTCTTCGCCCGGAGCTCTGCGCTGCAAGGGGGTTGCAGACGAATGCGTTCCTTCCCTCGTCCGACGGTCACCCTCAGGCGAACCGGCTGGCTGGGCGCGCTGGGGTTGGCCCTGGCGTGCTCGACCTGGAGCCTCCTGGCCCAGAGTCCGCCCGCCGAGCCCCTGCCGGAGACCGTGCAGTTCAACCGAGACATCCGCCCCATCCTGTCGGACAAGTGCTACCGGTGCCACGGCCCGGATTCCGGGACGCGGCGCGCCGGCTTGCGTCTGGACGACGCGGAAGCCGCCGTGAAGGACGCGGTCCGCGGCGCGCCGGCGGACGGCGCCCTGCAAGTGATCGCGCCAGGCGACCCCGACCGCAGCGCCGTGATGCGGCGCATCACGGCGACCGATCCCGGCCGGCGCATGCCGTACGGCGAGGAGCCGCTCGCGCCGCGCGATGTAGCACTGCTCGCACGCTGGATCGAGCAGGGCGCGCAGTACGAACCCCACTGGGCCTTCATCGCGCCGGTGCGGCCGGAGCCGCCCGCGGTGCGCGACGCGGACTGGCCGCGGAACCCGATCGACGCGTTCATCCTGGCGCGCCTGGAGCGCGAGGGCCTGCAGCCGTCGCCCCCGGCCGACCGGCCCACGCTGCTGCGGCGGGTGACGCTCGACCTGACCGGCCTGCCGCCCACTCCCGGGGAGGTGGCCGCGTTCGCGGCCGACGAGTCCCCGGACGCGTACGAGAGAGCCGTCGATCGCCTGCTGGCCTCGCCCCGCTACGGCGAGCGGATGGCCGCGTCCTGGCTGGCGGCCGCGCGCTTCGCCGACTCGTCCGGCTACTTCGCCGACCAGCGGCGCGACATGTCGCGCTGGCGCGACTGGGTCATCGACGCCTTCAACCGGAACCTGACGTTCGACCGGTTCACCATCGAGCAGCTCGCGGGCGATCTGCTGCCGAACGCGACGCTCGACCAGAAGATCGCCACCGGGTTCAACCGCAACCACCGCATGAACTCGGAGATGGGCATCGTCGAGCAGGAGTTCCTGGTCGAGAGCGTGGTCGACCGCGTCTCCACGACCGGCACCGTGTGGTTGGGCCTGACGGTGGGCTGCGCGCGCTGTCACGACCACAAGTTCGATCCCATCACGCAGGCGGAGTTCTACCGGCTCTTCGCGTACTTCAACAGCATCGCCGAGTCGGGCATCGGTCAGAAGACCGGCAACACGCCGCCGCTCGTGCACGCGCCGACCCCGGCGCAGCAGGCCGAGCTGGAGGCCATCGACGAGCGGATTGCGGCCGTGGAGGCGCAACTCGCCGAGTTCCGGCCGCAGATCGAGAAGGCGCAGCGGCTGTGGGAAGAGTCGCTCGGCGACTCCGAGCCCATCGCCGGGGTGCAGGAGGACGGGCTGACGGCCCACTTCCCCTTGTCGTCCGCGCGCGAGCGGCGCTTCGACGGCCGGCGCTTCGTGGACGGCGGCTCCGCGGGCCGGCGCGGCCCGAAGACGCTCGACGCCTACCTGCAGGACCCCGACCCCAACGCCTTCGCCGGCGTCCACGGCGGCGGTCAGGCAATGACGCTGGCGGCCTGGATCGAGCCGGAGGTTGCGAACGGGCCGATCATCACGCGCACGCTCCTCGACACCCCCCGCGGGCAGGGCTTCAGCCTGCTGCTCGTGGACGGCAGGCTGCAGCTCAACCTGGTGGGCGGCAACACCGGCCTCTGGATGGACAACGACTCCGGGCACGTCGAGACGGTCGCTACCCTCGCGCCGGGCAGCCGCCGCCACGTGGCGGCGACCTACGACGGCTCGCGGCAGATCGAGGGCGTCGCCCTCTACGTCGACGGCGAGCGCCAGGCGCTGAAGGTCCTGTTCAACGGACTCGGGCCGCAGGATCCGACGGAGCATCCGCTCCGCGTCGGCGCGGGCGGCGGACCGGAGCGCTTCCGCGGATCGATCTGGGACGTCCGCGTGTACGACCGGCCGCTGGCGCCGGAGCAGGTCGCGGCGCTGGCCGAGCCGGCCTCCCTGGCCACGATCGCGGCCATGGCGCCCGCGCGGCGGACCCCGTCGCAGGCGTACAAGATCGACTCGTACTTCCTCGTGCACCAGGCGGACGCACGGATCGACGCGGCCCGCATCGAGGCGCGCCGCCGCGAGCGACCCAGCGTGTCGCCGCCCCGCTACCCCAAGCCGGACGTGACGGTCGGCACGGTTCTGGCGGAGCTCGCGGCCCTGCGGCAGCAGAAGGCCGAGTTCCTCGACACGGTGCCGACGGTCATGGTGATGCAGGAGCTGCCGCAGCCGCGCGACGCGCATCTGCTGCTGCGCGGCAACTACGATCGGCCGGGCAGGAAGGTGGAGCGCGGCACCCCGGCGTGGCTCCCGCCGCCGCCGCCCGGCGCGCCCGATAACCGCCTGGGGCTGGCCATGTGGCTGGTCGACCCGTCGCATCCGCTGACGGCGCGCGTCGCGGTCAACCGTTTCTGGGAGATGAACTTCGGGACCGGCCTCGTGAAGAGCGCGGACAACTTCGGATCGCAGGGCGACCTGCCCTCCCATCCGGGGCTGCTGGACTGGCTCGCCACGGAGTTCGTGCGCAGCGGCTGGGACATGAAGGCGATGCATAGGCTCATCGTCACCAGCGCCACCTACCGGCAGTCGTCCGCCGTGACGCCCGAGCTGCAGGCGGCCGACCCCGACAACCGGCTGCTGGCGCGCGGCCCGCGCTACCGCCTGCCGGCCGAGATGCTGCGCGACCAGCTCCTGGCCGTCTCGGGACTGCTGGTCGACACCATCGGCGGGCCGTCGGTGAAGCCGTATCAGCCGGCCGGCCTGTGGGCGGGCAGCCTCGCCAGGTACGAGCAGGGTCACGGAGACGACCTCTACCGGCGGAGTCTCTACACGTACGTGCGGCGCACGGTGCCCCCGCCTTCCATGTCGCTGTTCGACGTCGCCGACCGGGACAACCCGTCGGTCAGCACGAACCCCACCAACACCCCGCTGCAGGCGCTCAACCTGATGAACGACGTGGCCGCCCTCGAGGCGGCGCGGGTGCTCGCTGAGCGGATGTTGACCGACGGAGGCGCGACGCGGGCGGAGCGGCTGGCGTTCGCCTTCCGCCTGGCCACGGCCAGGGAGCCTACCGAGCCCGAGCTCGGCGTGCTCCTGAACAGCCTCGAGAACTTCGACGAGCGCTACCGGCGCGACCGCGACGCGGCGACCAGCCTCGTGAGCCACGGCGAGCACCCGCGGGACGAGAGCCTCGACGTCGCGGAGCTGGCCGCCCACGCGGCCGTCGCGAGCCTGATTCTCAACCTCGACGAGGTCATCACGAAGCACTAGGAAGAGGGTTGACGGTATGGCGGATCCCAGAGACGACTACGCACGGCTCATGTCCCGGCGCTCGTTCTTCCGCGCCAGCGGCACGGGCATCGGCTTCGCCGCGCTGGCGACGCTGCTGCGCGAGGACCTCGGGGCGGCGCCGCCCGGCTCGGAGGCGTTCGGCGGCCTGCCCGACCTGCCGCACTTCGCGCCCAGAGCGAAGCGCGTCATCTACCTGTGCATGTCCGGCGCGCCATCGCACCTGGACCTGTTCGACTACAAGCCCCACCTGCAGGACATGGCGGGCGAGGAGCTGCCGGATTCGGTGCGCCAGGGGCTCCAGCTCACCACGATGACGGCCTCGCAGAACACGCTGCCCATCATCCCGACGGTCTTCGAGTTCGCGCAGCACGGCCAGTCGGGCGCGTGGCTCAGCGAGCTGCTGCCGCACACCGCGCGGGTGGCCGACGAGCTGTGCTTCGTCAAGTCGCTGTGGAACAGCCAGCTCAACCACGATCCCGCCCAGACGCATCTGTTCACGGGATTCCAGCTCTCCGGCCGCCCCACGATCGGCGCGTGGGTGTCGTATGCGCTCGGCACCGAGAACGAGAACCTGCCCGCCTACGTGGCGATGCCCACGACCGGCTCGAGCTCCGGCGGCGGGCCGTTCCTGTCGCGCTACTGGGGCAGCGGATTCCTGCCTCCGCGCTACGGCGGCGTCAAGTTCGGCAGCGGCCCGGACCCGGTGCTCTACCTGTCCAACCCGGAGGGCTTCGACGCCGCGGACCGGCGCCGCTTCCTCGACGATCTGGCCGCGCTCAACGAGATCCGGCAGCAGGAGACCGGCGACCCGGGGATCGCCGCCCGGATCGAGCAGTACGAGATGGCGGCGCGCATGCAGCTCTCCGTGCCCGAGCTGACCGACCTGTCGACCGAGTCGGACAGCACGTTCGAGCTGTACGGACCCGAAGCCCGCGAGCGCGGCACCTTCACGGCCAACTGCCTGCTGGCCCGCCGGCTGGTCGAGCGGGGCGTCCGCTACGTCATGCTGTCGCATACCGGCTGGGACCACCACAACCACCTGCCGGTCCAGCTCCCGCGGCAGTGCCGGGAGGTCGATCAGGGGTCGGCCGCGCTGGTGCAGGACCTCAGGCAGCGCGGCCTGCTCGACGAGACGCTGGTGGTGTGGGGCGGCGAGTTCGGGCGCACGGTGTACGGCCAGTTCACCACCGCCAACGACACGCGGGCGACGGCTCCCAGCTACGGGCGCGACCACAACCCCCGCTGCTACACGGTCTGGATGGCCGGCGGCGGCATCAAACCCGGCGTCACGTACGGCGAGACGGACGAGTTCAGCGCCAGCATCGTCCGCGACCCGGTCAGCATCCACGACCTGCAGGCGACCATCCTGCACTGCGTGGGCATCGACCACACGCGGCTCACCTACCGCTACCAGGGCCGCGACTTCCGCCTGACCGACGTGGCGGGCAACGTGGTGAAGGGGATTCTGGCGTAGGTTTTTCCCTACGCTTCAATCAGACGGGGCTGCGCCC
>JAAXGX010000037.1 GCA_012271165.1 Vicinamibacteraceae bacterium
CTCGGCGGGAGCGGCGCGGGGCGAAGGGGTCCCCGCAAGCGGACGCCGGGGGTTCGGGGCGCAGCCCCGTCATATTGAAGACGGAAGCCGGAACGCGAGGTACTCGCCCGAGTAGGTGCGCCCGCTGACGGCGAGCACGATGTACTGCCGCCCGCCCGCCAGGTAGGTCATCGGCGACCCGGACTGCGGCGCCGGCATGAAGACCGCACCGACCTCCCGGCCCGTCGCCTTGTCGTAGGCCCGGAGCATGGCGCCCCGCCCGGCCTCCGTCCGGTGGTAGCCGCACTCGCCCATCACGACCAGCGTCCGGGTGACGAGCGGGCCGATCAGGTGGATGCACCGCTCGCCGGTGCGCGGAATCTCCAGGTCCCGGAGCGCCGGGTGGTACCGAACGCGGTCGGGCGTGTCGCCGTGCGGCGTCTGCCACAGGATGTCGCCGCGGTCGAGGTCGATCGCGGACAGGCGTCCGTAGGGCGGCTTGACCAGCGGCAGCCCGCGCACGTTCAGGTCACGCAGCCCGCCGTGACCGACGCCGTGCTGCGTGGTGCCCTTCACGTAGCGCATGTCCGAGACGTCCGGCCCCGGCGTCGGGATCAGCTCCCAGGAGTAGAACCCGGTCCGTGACGGGACGTACAGGATGTGGGTCTCGGGGTCGTAGCCGCCGCCGGGCCAGTTCGTGCCGCCGCTGCCGGCGCCCAGCCCGAGCGTGGCGATGGGGCCGTCCTCGCGGCTGACGACCGGTGGCGTGAAGAGCGGCCCGAGTCGATAGCGCGACACCAGCTCGACGGCCTCGGCGCGCAGCTCGGGCGTGAAGTCGATCAGGTCGTCGATGGACGATCCCTGCCGGTCGTACGCCGGCGGTCTGGTGGGGAACGGCTGCGTCGGGGAGTACCACTCGCCCGGCACGTCGCCCTGCGGCACCGGCCGTTCCTCGATCGGCCAGACCGGCTCGCCGGTGACCCGGTCGAAGACGTACAGGAACGCCTGCTTGCCGGGCTGCGCGACCGCCTTGATCGGGCGCCCGTCGACGGTGATGTCCGCCAGAATCGGGGGGCTGGCCATGTCGAAGCCCCAGAGCGGATGGTGCACGAGCTGGAAGTGCCACAGCCGCTCGCCGGTCAGCAGGTCGACCGCCACGAGGCTCTCGCCGAAGAGGTTGTCGCCCGGCCGGTGCCCGCCGTAGTAGTCGCCCGACGGCGTCTCGACCGGCAGATAGACGATGCCGAGGTCCGCGTCGGCCGAGATCTGCGTCCAGACGCCGTTGTTGCCGTTGGTGCCCCACGAGTCGTTGAGCCAGGTGTCGGCGCCGAACTCGCCGGGCCGGGGGACGGTGTTGAAGACCCACAGGCGCCGGCCGGTCCGGATGTCGAACGCCTGCACCAGGCCCTTGGTGTTGTTGTGCGTCCGCGGCGCCGGGGCGTCGGCGAACGTGCCCCCCACGATGACGACGTCCCGCGCCACGGTCGGCGTGGCGTGCAGCCCGATCTCCCCGCTGACGAGGTCGATCGGCCGGCCGTCGCCGACGACCGCCGCCGCCTTGAGGTCGACGATCCCGCCGTCGCCGAAGCCCGCGACCCGGGCGCCCGTTGCGGCGTCCAGCGCCACCAGGCGGAACCCGAGCGTCACGTACAGGATGCGGGCCTCGGTGCCATCGGTCCAGTACGCCAGGCCGCGCCCCGACAGCAGGCGCGGTGCGCGCGCCGCCCGCTCGCCCTCCCGCTCGCTGTGCATCCACAGCAGCTCGCCGCTGGCGGCGTCGAGCGCCACGACCGCCCGCCGGGTGCCGCCGGTCGCGTAGAGCACGCCGCCGGCCATGAGCGGCGTTCCCTCGAGCTTGAACTCCGGGGCCGGGCCGAGGTTGTCCGTCTTGAAGCGCCAGGCGATCTCGAGCTCGCCGAAGTTGGACGCGTCGATCTGATCCAGCGGCGAATAGCGCGTGTGCCCGGTGTCGCCGCCGTAGCTGGGCCATTCGCCCTCGGCGGTCGTCAGCGGCCGCCACTCCTGGGCGAAGGCGGCTGCCGCCGGGAGACCGAGGCCGAGCGCCAGGATCGGGATGATGAGTGCGGCAGGCTGCATGGCCGCTATCATAGCGCCCCGCGGGCGTCGCCGGCGGGCGCGGCGCCGGGGCCTGTATACTGCCGGCAGACCGGTGCGACCCTTCCTTGCGGGCGGCACGCTCGGCGTTGCGGGTTGGCTGGCCCTGTCTTTCGCCGTCGCGCTTGCCGGCGCGCCGGCGGCACAGCCCGAGTCCGATCTGGTCGCCGCGCCCGCACGGTTCGTCACCGACGTCACCGAGTCCGAGGCCGCCCTGGCCGCGGTGCAGCGGAGTCTCGACGACACCCTGATCGCCGGCCTGCGCACGTTCGACTGGGCGACGGTTGCCGGCGGGCTGTCCGAGGACTTCCGCGGCCGCTTCCCGCAGCCGGCCGCCGGCCGCGTCGTCGCCGACGGCCGGCTCGCCGTTTGCCGCTACGGCGCCGCGGGGTCGGAGCCGCTGGACCGCGCGGCGTTTCTGGCGCGGCTGCGCCGCCACACCTCCGGCTGGACCGCGGTGGAGCGCGCCTCCTGGCACGCCTTCGAGTTCCTGCTGGAGCCGGCGCGCGACCGGGCGTTCGTCAAGGCGCACCTGCAGATCGGTGGGGCGGACCCCGCCGGCGCGCGGTCGGTGCTCGACGCCACGGCGCACGCGCGGGTGAGCGAGGCGCCGTCCGGCCGCTGGCGCCTCGAGCGGTTCGACGTGGTGGAGGCGACGGCGGTCCGCAACCCGCATCCGCCGTTCCGCGAGATCACGGACGCCACCGGCTTCCACTACAACCGTTCGGAAGCCAACCGCGAGCTGCGGCAGGCGATCGTGGACACGCGTTCCAGCCTCGTCGATTCCGGGCTGACCGTGGCCGACTGGAACGGCGACGGATTCTGGGACCTGGTGGCAACCGAGTCGATGAACCAGGGGGTGCTGTTCCTCAACGACGGCCGGGGCGGCTTCGTGCGCGCGCCGCTGCCCTACGACGACCCGCGCCTGATTCCCTCGCAGACGCTCTTCGTCGACCTCGACGGCGACGGTCTGGAGGAGCTGGTCGGCAACCGGGTGCTCTACAGCGCCGGGCGCGGCTCCATCGGCCTGCATACGCGCCGCGACGGCCGCTGGCAGTTTCTGCCGAACGCGCTCGAGTTCGACAACCCGACCGGCGCGCACCGCACGGACGCCCAGCCGCTGACCGCCGGCGACGTGAACGGCGACGGGCTGATCGACATCGTGGTCGCGGGCTACGAGACCGACCGGTCGCGGACTGCGGAGCGGTTCAACCGCGTGGACGCGCGGGACGGCGCGGACACGCTGCTGTTCATCAACCGCGGCGAGCTGCGGTTCGCGGAGGAATCGGACGCGCGCGGAATATCCGGCACGCGCTACACCTACGCCACGCACCTCTTCGACTTCGACGGCGACGGCGACCTCGACCTGTTCGAGGGGAACGACTACGGCGCAAACGGCCTGTGGGACAACCGGGGCGACGGCACGTTCGTGGCGCTGCCGGACCACCCGGCGGCCGGCGACGCCAGCAACACGATGGGCGTCGCGGTCGCCGACTGGGACAACAGCGGCCGCTGGAGCCTGCACCTGTCGAACATGTACTCGCATGCCGGGCAGCGCGTGGTCCGTCTGGCGGAGACCCTCGGCGGCGCCATGCACGACCGCCTGGGACGACTTGCCGGCGGCAACCAGTTGTTCGTTCAGGCGCCCGGCGGATGGGACGACCGGGCGGCGGCGCTGGGCGTGAGCGACGCCGGCTGGGCGTGGGCGTCGCTGTTCTTCGACCTCGACAACGACGGCGACCAGGAGCTGTTCGTCACCAATGGCAACACGAGCCACCGCGACCCGGCAGCGCCAGACTACTGACCGTTCTTCTGGCGACAGGTTGTCGCCGATGCGGAAGCGATCGAGCGCGCGTCGCCGTTCGCGCCGGTGGCGGTCGGGGAGCGGCGCGCCTTTCGCGGCTCGTTCAGCGGCTACGAGCGCGACCGGCTGTTCTACAACGCGGGCGGGACGCTGGTCGGGAGCGCGTACGTCTTCGGCCTCGACGGCGACCACGACGGCCGCGCCGCCGCCCCGGTGGACATCGACGGCGACGGCGACCTCGATCTCGCCCTGCTGACCCTGCAGGGCCTGCGGCTGTTCGAGAACACCTCGGACGAGCAGGCGCCGCCCGCGGCCCGCCGCTACGCGCGGGTCCGGCTGGCCGCGACGCGCTCGGCATCGCCCGCGCTGGGCGCCGTGGTGACGCTGGAGGCGGGCGGCGCCGCCCGCCGCGACTACGTGCGGATCACCGAGGGGTTCCAGACGCAGGTGCCGCTCGACCTGCACTTCGGCCTCGGCGCCGCCGAGCGTGTCGAGCGGCTCACCGTCGAGTGGCCGTCGGGCGCCCGCGAGGCGTGGACCGACCTGCCGGCGGACCGGCTGCTGCACGTGGTGGAGGGTCGGCGGGAGGTGGCGGTCGATAAGCTGCCCCGTTGGCCGGACGGCACGCGGCCCAGGCCGGTGGGCCCGCCGTCGACAGCGGTGGACGTGCCGCGCCTGGACGGCGGCGCCGGGCCGCTGGCGTCCGGCGGCCGGCCCGCGGTGATCAATTTCTGGGCCCCCTGGTGCGCGCCATGCAACGTGGAGCTCCCGCAGCTCGCCGCGCTGGCCGGGCGCTACAACGGCATGGTCGACTTCGCCGGCGTCAGCGTCGAGGTGGACGATCTGGACTCGGTCCGCGACATGATTCGGGACCTCGCCATTCCGTATCCGCAGTTCCTGGCCGCCGCGCCGGTGATGGAGCGGTTCTTCGGCGGCGCCGAGGCGGCGGCGCTGCCCTCGACGTACGTCTTCGACGCCCGGGGCCGCCTCCGGCGGCAGTTCCGGGGCGCGATCACCGAGGCCGACCTGGACGCGCTGCTGCCGTCGCTGCGCGACGAGGGGCTGTTCGAGGCCGACCTGGAGCTGGCGGCGCGGTCGGCCGCCCGGGCGGGCGACCTGGAGCAGGCCATCGCGCACTACCGCCGGCTCGCCGCGCGCCGGCCCGGGAGCGCGCAGCCGCTCTACCGGATCGGCGTGGCGGCGCTGGAGCTGGGCGACGCGGAGCAGGCGCGCGAGGCGCTGGAGCAGGCGGTGAGCCGCGCGCCCGCCAATCCGCTGGCGCAGTTCCACCTCGGTCTGGCCCGGCTGCGGTCCGGACAGCCGGGGCAGGGGTTCGCCAGCCTGCAGGCCTCGCTCGCGCTGGCCGGGCGGGACGCCGCCGCGTTGACGCGTCTGGGCAACGCGGCGGCCGGGGCGGGGCAGTTGTGGCTCGCCGTCGACGCGTTGTCGCGGGCGGTGGAGGTCGATCCCGCCTCGTCGTCCGCCTGGCTGGGCAAGGCGCGCGCGCATCGTGCCCGGCGGGAGCTCGACCGCGCGGCGGCCGCCTACCAGCAGGCGCTGGCGCTCGATCCGGAGCATGCGGCGGCCCGGCGCGAGCTGAGCGGCCTGGGCCCCTGACACGCGGCAGATCTCGTGTCGCCCGCCGATGGAGCCGCTTTTTGCAATGGAACGCTTGCCGCCCCCGCCGCAGCGACGCGTCGCGGGGGGCTGCGGGGTGGAAAATCGGGTGCGGCGCGGGTAGACTGCACGCAGCGGGTGACGGCGGGTCGGGAACCAGAGGAGGCGGCACAATGACGACGATGCAACAGCGGCGGGCATGGCGTCCGTTCCTGGCGGCGGCGTTCGCGGCGCTCATCGCACTGCCGGCGACGGCGGCGGGACAGCCCGCGGCCGACGAGGTCACCTTCAGCAAGGACATCGCGCCCATCCTCCAGCGGAGCTGCCAGAAGTGTCACCGGCCCGACTCGCTGGCGCCGATGTCGCTGATCGACTACGACGAGGTCCGGCCCTGGGCCCGGGCCATCCGGAACCGCACGGCGCTGCGCGACCAGCCGGGCGTGATGCCGCCGTGGTACATCGAGAAGGACGTGGGCATCCAGTCGTTCAAGGAGGACCCTTCGCTGAGCGACAAGGAGATCGCGCTGATTGCGAAGTGGGTCGACAACGGCGCCCCGGAGGGCGATCCGGCCGACCTGCCGCCGCCGGTGGCGTTCATCGACGTGAACGAATGGGAGATCGGCCAGCCCGATCTGGTCGTGTCGTCGCCGAGCGTGGAGCTGCCCGGCGAGTCGCCCGACTGGTGGGGCCACATCGGGGAGACGCCGACGGGGCTGACCGAGGACCGCTACGTCGCGGCCCTCGAGTTCAAGGAAGTGACCGAGTCGAGCGTCGGCCAGCGCCGCGCCACGGTCGGGGGACTGTTCATCGTGCATCACCTGGTGATGGACATCCTCGTCCCGGACGGTGAGGACGACGATTCGCCGGAATCCCGCTGGCCGGTGCACGAGGTCGGGCGCAACGCCGACTTCTTCGACCCCGCGGCCGGCAAGCTGATCGAGGCCGGATCGACGATCTTCTTCGAGAACATCCACCTGCACGCGAACGGCGCCGATACCCGCGCCCGCGTGGACGTCGGCTTCAAGTTCCATCCGCGCGGCTACGAGCCGACGCGGCAGGTGCGGGGGATCTCGTTCGGCAACACCGTCGATCTGGACATCGAGCCGATGGATCCCGATCAGCGCATGGAGGCGTTCTTCACGCTGCCCGAGCACACGAAGATCAGCGTCTACGAGCCGCACTTGCACGCGCCCGGCGTGCGCATGTGCCTCGACGCCATCCTCGGCACCTCGATCGAGACCCTCAACTGCG
This sequence comes from Vicinamibacteraceae bacterium, assembly GCA_012271165.1. GTDB lineage: Bacteria > Acidobacteriota > Vicinamibacteria > Vicinamibacterales > UBA8438 > JAAXGX01. The sequence goes on from JAAXGX010000037.1 coordinate 6,767, forward strand.
CCGGGTACGACCACAGTTGGGTCCGCGTCTACACGTACGAGGACGACGCCGCGCCGCTGCTGCCCAAGGGCACCATCCTGCGCCTGACGGGCTACTTCAACAACTCGCCGTCGAATCCGAACGTCGCCGATCCCCGCAACTGGTCGGGCGGCGGCAACCGGTCGGTCGACCAGATGTTCATCAACATCATGCGCGGCGTCTACCTGAGCGACGAGGAGTTCGCCGAGGAGATGGCGCAGCGGCGCGAGGTGCTGAACCTGATGCCCGGCGAGACCGCCGTCGGCTGCCCGCTGTGCGGCGACGTCGAGGTGCCGGACCTGGCCGAGGGGCAACAGCAGTGAGACGCGCCGCAATCGCCGTCGCCGTGCTGGCCGTCGGCGCGCTGCACCCGGACGGCGCGGCGCAGCAGCGCTACCGCGCGACCGGACAGGAGGTGCTGCCCGCGTACGAAGGCTGGGAGCGGAACCCCGACGGGTCGTTCAACCTGGTGTTCGGGACGATGAACCGGAACTGGGAGGAGACGTTCCACATCCCGATCGGGCCGGACAACTACATCGAGCCGGGCGGGCCCGACCGGGGCCAGCCGACCTGGTTCCTGCCGCGGCGCAACCGGTTCATGTTCCGCATCGCCGTGCCGGCCGACTTCGGCGACCGGGAGATCGTCTGGACGCTCAACAGCCCGAACGGCAAGACGTACCGGGCCTACGCCACGCTGAAGCCCGACTACTTCATCGACGACTTCGTCGTCCAGCGGAACAGCGGGCTCCGCACCCGCGACGTGGTGAACCCCAATACGCCGCCGGTGCTGGAGGTCGAGGGCGAACGCACGCGGACGGCGCGGGTGGGAGAGGCCGTCACGCTGACCGCGTTCGCCAGCGACGACGGCGTGCCGGAGCAGAGGCCGCTGCGGCCGCTGGATCCGTCGCGGTCGGGCAACAACACGGTGCCGGTCACGGCGACGGGGCTGCGGATGTCGTGGTTCGTGTATCGCGGACCGGGGCACGACGTGACCTTCGACCCGCCGCAAACCAAGGTGTGGGAGGATACCCGGCCGAACTCGAACTCGCCGTGGGGCTACGGCTTCGAGACGCCGCCCGCGCCCCCTGACGGCAAGTGGGTGGCCAGGGCCACGTTCGGCCGGCCGGGGACGTTCATCCTCCGCTCGCTGGCGCACGACGGGGGCCTGTCGGCCCACGAGGACATCACGTTCGTCGTGGAGTGACGCCGCCTATTCTTGCGGTGGCGCGGCGCAGGTGAAGCTGGCGGCGTCGCGGGGGTCGCCGCTGCCGTCGTAGACGGCCACCTGCGGGTACGGGCAGGCGGGGCGCGTCATCGTGACGCGGCCGTCCTCGCCCGCCTTCGCCGCCAGCAGGCGCTCCGGCGCGCGTCCCTCCTCCACCCAGGCGCGGATTGCCTCCACCCAGTCGACGCGGTCGGGACCCGGGCCGCCCGCGCAGTGGAGCACGCCGGGCAGCATGTAGAGGCGCGCGTAGTCGCGCGCCGACGGGTCGTCCGCCGCGAGCCGCTCGTAGTAGTCGATGGTGCCGAGCGGCGCCAGGGCGAGGTCGGACCAGCCGGTCCAGTAGATGATCTTCCCGCCGGCGTCCCGGAACCGGCTGAGGTCGGTGTCCGTCGCGTTGAGGATCGCGGCCGTCTCCGCGACGTCGTCCTGCCAGGTCGCGAAGTCGTAGCGGGTGTAGTTCCAGTCGGGGTCGCCGAAGACGAAGTACTTGAAGAGCTCGGTGCCGAAGCCGTACTGCGCGTTGGGAATTCCCGGCGCCCGGCGCCGCTCCGCGCCCACGACCCACGAATCCCAGCCGCCCGCCTCGTCCTCGCCGCCGTAGTTGAAGCCGTGGTAGATCGGCTCGCCGTTGGACAGCGGACCGCCGTAGACGGTTTCTATCGCGGCGAGCTGCGCGTCGGTGACGCAGTCGTCGCCGGGACGGTCGGCGGCGCAGCGCGGGAGGTCGGCCGGCTCGAAGCCGCACCGCCGCGGATCGGCCAGCATGCCGTCCGCGACCCCGTCGTCGGCGTCGCACGCGGCGAGGATGCTCGATCCGAGCAGCTCGAGCGTCGCCGCCGTCAGCACCGGGGCGTCGAGGTCGCCGTCCGGGTAGATCGCCTGCTGGTTCTGCACGAACCCGGCCGTGATCCCGGTCCAGTGGTAGGCCGGCGCGGCCGCCACGATGCCGTCGAAGTCGTCCGGATAGCGCTGCGACTCCATCATGGCCTGGCCGCCGCCCCGCGAGCAGCCCACGAAGTAGGCGTAGTCCGCGGGCCGCGCGTAGTAGTGCGCGATGATCGACTTCGAGGCCTCGGCCGTCAGGTGGACGGCGCGATGGCCGAAGTTCTCCTGCCGCTCGGGATTGTGGAGCGCCCAGCCGGCCTCGATGCCGCTGCCGCTATGGCCGGTGTCGGTGCCCGCCGTCGCGTAGCCGCGCTCGAGCGGACGCCCGCCGTGGGCGTAGAGCGAGCGGGCCTGGTTCTGCACGCTCCCGACGAAGCCGCCCCCGCCGCCCATCAGGAACCGGCCGTTCCAGTCGTCGGGCAGCAGCAGCTCGAAGTTGATCTCGGTCTCGATGACCCCGGTCACCCGGCAGTGGGCCGGCACGCCCTCCGCTTCCGGCAGGTGCTCCGCCGAGCCGATCCGCAGGTCGATGAGCTCCAGAGCCGTCAGCTCGGCGCACGGGTTCGCGGGAACCGCGGCAGGGGTCGCGCACGCGGCCGCGACGGCCAGGCCGGCGGCGACGGCGCCGTTCACGAGGCAACGCTGGCTGCAGGGCATGGCAGTTCTCCTCCGCCTGGATTCTACCGGACCGCATTCCGCCTTCACGGGCTGCCAGGGTCGAGCAGCGGATTGACTGCCCGCACGGTGCCGTACATGCGGTCGTGCTGGAAATCCTCCGACCACAACTCGGCCAAACCGAAGTGTTCGGCGTACGCCCACAGATGCGCGTCGAACCACGACAGTCGGTACGCCGCCGCTCCGCGCAGCGCGAGACGCAAGACGGCTTCGTTCGGATAGATCACGGGAAACTGCGTCACGATCTGCTCCGCCTCGTACAGGGCGTCGGAGACGGACAGCAAGGGCCCGCTCGATCGCCGCGGGCGCGTCACGGCTGCCACGAACTCGATGACCGCTTGATGCGGGACTCGCACGACTTCGTCAGCCAGCCCCCTGTACAATGCCGCCGTCGCTCGACACTGCTTGTCCGGGAAGCGCGGATCGAACCGATAGACCAGGACGTTCGTGTCAACGAGTGCCGCCGCGCTCATACAAGTCCTCGCGTGACCATCCGCGGTCGACTTCCGCCTGCGTCCCCGGGGCTTCCCGCTGGCGGCGGCGCTGGCGGTCTGTCGCCTGGTGGAAGAGGCGGAGCCGGGTTTCGAGGTCGAGAGGCTGACGGCGATCTCTCGAGGGCGTCACGTGCAGGCTGTTGCCGCTGATTGTCCAGTCGACGTCGTCGCCGGGCCGAAGGCCGAGCTGGATGGCGAGCGCCTTCGGCACGGTGACCTGGAGCTTGCTGGTGACCTTGGCCATGTCCTTACCATAGCAAGGATGACGGCCTTGTTACGACCTCGACTCCGCGGCTTCGGCGGCTCCGACGTCTACGAGCACGCGCGGGGTTCCCTCGGTCGTGCGTTCCAGCTTTCCCGGTGATGTCCGACGCTCCGGTTCATCTCCGCCGGTTCCTGGGCCGCGGCGACGTGCTGGCCGTCGCGTTCGGCGCGATGGTGGGCTGGAGCTGGGTGGTGCTGGCCGGAGAGATGATCGTCCAGGCCGGCGCCGTGGGCTCGATCCTGGCGTTCGGCGCCGGCGCCGTCATGGTCTGGCTGGTAGGGCTCACCTACGCCGAGCTGGCGGCCGCCCTGTCCCGCGCCGGCGGCGAGCTGAGCTACACGTTCCTCGCGCTGGGGCCTTTGGGCGCCTTCGTCTGCGGCTGGACGCTCGTGCTCGCCTACGCGGCGGTCTGCGCCTTCGAGGCGGTCGCCCTGCCTACTGTCCTCGGCTACCTGTTGCCCGCGTTCTCGACCGGCGAGCCGCTCTACGCGGTGGCGGGCTGGGACGTGCGGCAGGCCTGGGTGGCCGCCGGGGTGGCCGGCGCGCTCGTCATCGGCGCCGTCAACTACCGCGGCGTCCGGTTCGCGGCCTTCGCCCAGCGGCTCGCCGTCGGCGGCCTGCTCCTGGTGGGCCTGGCGTTCTTCGTGCCCGGCGCCGCGCGCGGCGACTTGGCGAATCTGGCCCCAGCCGTCACGGGTTGGGAAGGCGTGCTGCGGGTCCTCATCATGACCCCGTTCCTGTACGTCGGCTTCGACGTGATCCCGCAGCTCGCGGAAGAGATCGCCCTGCCGCTGCGGACCATCGGCCGCATCATCCTGCTGTCGATCGTGATGGCGCTCGGGTGGTACGCCCTCGTGCAGTGGACGGTGGGCCTGACGCTGCCGCCGGACACCCTTGCCGAGCGGGCCCTGCCCACCGCCGACGCCATGAGCGCGGTCTACGGCAGCCCGTGGGGCGGGCGCGTGCTGGTGCTGGGCGGCGCGGTCGGCATCCTGACGAGCTGGAACGCGTTCTTCCTCGGCGCGTCGCGCCTGCTGTTCGCGATGGCCCGCGGCGGGATGCTGCCGGCGGCGTTCGCGCGCCTCCACCCGCGTTACGGGTCGCCCGCCGCGGTCGTGGTCCTGCTGACCGCTATCACCGCCGTCGCGCCGTTCTTCGGCCGGCCGGCGCTGGTCTGGCTCGTCGACGCCGGGTCGCTGGCCACGGTCGTGGCCTATCTTCTGGTGGCGGTCTCGTTCCTCGTCATCCGGCGCCGGCATCCGGGTCTGCCGCGCCCGTACCGGGTCCCGGCCCCGGCAGTCGTCGGCTGGCTCGCGGTGGCCGCCACCGTGTTCTTCGTCCTGCTGTACCTGCCGGGCAGCCCGTCGGCCCTGGCGTGGCCGGAGGAGTGGCTGATCGTCCTGCTCTGGACCGGGCTCGGCGCGGGGCTGGCGGTCGGCATGCGCCGTCGCGCCGCCGCCCTGGGCCCCGGCCGGCAGGCACGGCTGATTCTCGGCGACCAGGCGCACCTGGTCCACTCCGGTGCCGGCCCGCGGCCCGGCCCGATCCCTGCAGGGCGATCCCGAGGTTGACAACTGCTACCATGGGAGCCGGAGACCCTGGTATGGAACCTGCTACGTCTTCGTGTGAGTCGACCCCGCCGGTGACGGGCGACGAGCTGCTACGCATGGCGGGGCTCAACCCGTGCGAGCTCGTTGCCGGCCGCATCGTGCGCATGACGCCGACCAACCCCAACCACGGACGGATCGAGGTGAATGTCGCCGCCGCGCTCAAGCGGTTCGTGAGTACGCGGAGTCTGGGCGTCGTCATGGCCGGCGAGGTTGGCGTCTTCACCAGCCGGAATCCGGATACCGTGCGGGCGCCCGATGTCCTGTTCCTGTCGCACGAACGCGACGCGCGTCGAAGCCGGCCGCAGGGCTTTCTCGACGTCGCGCCCGAGCTGATCGTCGAGATCCTGTCCCCGACGGATCGGCCGGACCCCGTGCAGCGCAAGCTCCGCGAGTACTTCGCGGCCGGCGTCCGCCTCGTGTGGGTGATCGATCCCGCCGCTCGCACGGTGCAGGTCCATCGCGAGCGCGGCGAGCCCCGGTCGCTGGCGGCCGGTGCGGTCGTCACCGGCGAGGATGTGCTGCCGGGGTTCGAGCTGACGGTCGACGACGTCTTCGAGTAGCAGTATCGGGACGACGGCTCGACGGCGCGGACGCCTACCGGAGACGGTCTGCGGCGCTGGTGGCGCCGAGGCTGCGCAGCAGGCGGGCGGTGTCGGGATGCAGCGGCCGGGAAAGGGTGCCGACATCTAGCGGTTTCTGGCCGCGGGCGTCCGCGATGTCCACGCGGGCGCCGTTCGCGGCCAGCAGCTCGATGATCGCGTTCTTGGCCAGGCGGGCCGCGCCGTGCATCGCGGTGCGCCCGCGCCGGTCGACCGCGTTGACGTCGACGTTCATCCCGAGCAGCAGGGTCACCAGCTCCAGCGACTGGCTGTCGGTGGCTTGGCGCGCCTCGTTCTGCACCATGCCGACGGCCGCCATCAGCGGGGTGGTGCCGCGGTCGGCAGCCAGGCCCGGGTCTCCGCCGGCCGCCGCAATCGCGCGCAGGATGCCGGGGTCTGGAACCCGCGCCGCGGCCGCCAGCCAGAGCGGGGTCGCGCCGACGTAGGCGTCGTACGACAGGAAGTCTCCCTTGTAGACGAGCGGGGCGCGGGTGAGCCTGGCGTTGGGGTCGGCGCCGTGCGCGAGCAGCGCCCGCACCAGGTCGGCCTTGCCGGTCTCGACGGCGGCGTGCAGGGCCGTCCGCCCGACGCTGTCCGGCACGTCGGGGTCAGCGCCGCGCTCGAGGAGAAACAGGGCCAGCGCCTCGTGGGTGCTCGGCTCGACGTCGAGGCGGTACTCCCAGCCGCTGGTGGCCACGAGGCTGGCGCTCGCCACCAGCAGCGGCGTGCGGCCGGAGGTCTGCGACTCCTCGACGTCGACGCGCGCGTCGACGGGCAGGTACGGCTCGGCCGCGTTCACGTCGGCGCCGGCGTCGAGCAGCGCCCGCGCCGTCTCGATGTCGCCGTTGCGGGCCGCGAGCAGCAGGGCAGTGGTTCCCCACACCGAGCGCGCGTGCACGTCCGCGCCGGCCGCGATCAGCAGCTCCACGACCTCCGCGTGTCCCTCCGACGCCGCCCACATCAGGGGCGTCTGGGCCTTGAAGTGCGCCGTCCGGCGTACGTCGGCGCCGGCCGCCAGCAGCGAGCGCACCAGATCCGGATTCCCGGTGCGGGCGGCGGTCATCAGCACGGTGTCGCCGCCGGGGCGCGCCGCGTCGGGATCGGCGCCGGCGTGCAGCAGGGCGGCGGCCAGCTCGGCGCCCGCGTTGAGGGCCGCCAGCGCCAGCGGCGTCACGCCGAGCTCGTTCGCCGCGTTCACGTCGGCGCCGGCCGCGATCAGCACGCGGGCGGTGTCCACGTCGTTCCAGTGCGCCGCCCAGTGCAGGGCGGTCGCCCCGTCGGGCTGGCGGCCGTCGACGGCCGCCGACTCGGCCAGGAGCGCCCGCACGGCTCGCTGATCGCGCCGCTCGGCCGCGTCGGCGAGCGGCGCGTCCCCGGCGGCTCCCGCGGCGACGGGCACGGCCGCCAACGCCGCGGCCAGCCCGATTGCCCACGCCCGCCAGCGGCGCCGCAGCGCGCCGCTCCGGCCGCGAGCGCCCCTGACTGCCGTCCGTTCGTGCATGCGCGTCACCCTGCCGACCGTCACACCGAGAGCGCGTTGACTCGGCCCGTGCTGTCGCCCAGCGTCTCGATCGGCACGCCCAGCTTGTCCAGCATGGCGAGGAACAGATTGGTGTTCGGCGTGTCCTCCGCGACCTGCACGTGGCGTCCTCCCGTGAGCCGCCCGCCGGCGCCGCCCACCAGCACCGTCGGCAGGTCGTGGTGGTTGTGCCGGTTGCCGTCGCTGAGGCCGCTGCCGTAGAGCACCAGCGCCGAATCGAGCAGGGTGCCCTCGCCGTCCGGCGTCGACGCCAGCCGGTCGACGTAGTAGGCGAACATCTCGGTGAGATGGCGGTCGACCTTCTTCAGCTTCTCGATGAGCGCCTCATCGCCGCCGTGGTGCGACAGGGCGTGGTGGGCGTCCGGCACCCCGATCTCCGGATAGGCGCGGTTGCTCGTCTCGTGCCCCAGCATGAACGTGATGACCCGGGTCAGGTCGGCCTGCCACGCGAGCACCTGCAGATCGAACATCAGCTTGGCGTGCGCCTCGAAGCTGTCGGGCACGCCGGCGGGCTGGTCCATCGCCGGCAGCTCGCGGGCGGTCTGCCGCTCGGCCATCTGGATGCGCCGCTCCACGTCGCGCACCGCGTCCAGGTACTCGTCCAGCTTCACCTGGTCGCGGGGCCCCAGCTCGTTCCTCAGCCGGGCCACCTTGGCGGTCACCATGTCGAGCAGCGAGCGGTCGTGCCGGCGCGCGGCCAGCCACGCCGCCGGGTCGGTCGTCCCGCCGCTGCCGAACAGGCGCTCGAAGACGGCGCGCGGGTCGCTCGCCATCGGCAGCGGGGTGGTGGGGCTGCTCCAGCACAGGGTGTTGGCGTAGACGCAGCTGTAGCCCGGGTCGCACGACCCGGCTCGATCCGCCGACTCGAGCGAGAGCTCGAGCGAGGCGAGCTGCGTCTCCTGTCCCAGCACGCGTGCCGCGATCTGATCCATCGAGACGCCGGCGCGGATGTCGTGCCCTTCGGTCTTCTTCGGATGCACGCCGGTCAGAAACGCGCCGGCCGCGCGCGCATGGTCGCCGGCGCCTTCGCCGGGACGGGCAATGCCTTCCTCGGCGCACAGCCCGCTGACCATGAGCATCCGGCCGCGGTGCGCGGCCAGCGGCCGCAGCGTCTCGGTGACGGCGAGGGCCCCGCTGCCGCCGGGCGGGGTCCAGTTCGGCATGAACATGCCGTTGGGCACGTAGACGACCCCGAGGCGCCGGACGGGCTGGGCGGCGCCGGCGCGCAGGCCGAACGCGGGCACCATGCTGTCCAGCATCGGCAAGGCCAGGGTCACGCCGAGGCCGCGGAGGAACGTGCGACGCGGGAGGTGCTTCCTGGTGACAATCATGGCTCTCGCGATCTCCTCATCTGAAACGGCGTGCTCTCTACGACGCCGAGAACCAGCGACGACCAGCGGTAGTCGTTCGCCGCCGCGCCGCGCGCGACGCCGCGGACGGCGGGCGCGTCGTGGTACTCGATGCCGCGGCCGAGCGCGTAGGTCAGGAGCTTCTCGGCCAGGGTCTCCACGAAACGCTCCTCGGCGCCGAGCAGGATGTCGCGCAGCCCGTGCGGGCCGGCGAACCGGGAGCCGTCGGGCAGTCTGCTCGCCACGTCGATCGGCGCCCCGTCCTCGGTCGTCCGCCAGGCCCCGATGCCGTCGTAGTTCTCCAGCGAGAAGCCCAGCGGGTCCATCAGCACGTGACAGCTCGCGCACACGGGGCTGATGCGGTGGATCTCCATGCGCTCGCGCATCGAGAGGCGGCGATCCTGTCGGGGATGGTCCGCGTCGGGCAGTCCCGGCACCTCGGGCGGCGCCGGCGGGGGCGGCGAGCCGAGGAGGCTCTCGAGCACCCACAGCCCGCGCTTGGTCGGCGAGGTCCGGTTCGGATACGAGGTGGCGGTCAGCACGCTGCCCTGGCCCAGCAGCCCGCCCCGCCGCCGCCCGGCGACGTTCACCCGCCGGAAATGGTTGCCGTAGACGTTCGCGACGCCGTAGTGCCGCGCCAGCCGCTCGTTCAGGAAGGTGTAGTCCGCCCGCAGCAGGTCGAGGACGCTGCGGTCGTCGCGCACCTGGCTCGCGACGAAGAGCGCGGTCTCCTGCCGCATCGCCTCGCGCAGGTTCTCGTCGAAGTCCGGAAACGCGTCGGGGTCCGGGGCCACCGTCCGCATGTTGCGCAGCAGCAGCCACTGGCCGAAGAAGTTGTCGATGAAGGCCTCCGCACGCGGGTCGTCGAGCAGCCGGGCGACCTGCGCCCGCAGCACGCCCGGCTCCCGCAGCCGGCCGGCGGCCGCGAGGTCGATCAGCTCGTCGTCCGGCAGGCTGCTCCACAGGAAGAACGACAGGCGCGACGCCAGCTCGAGGTCGCTGACCGGATGGGCGGTGCCGGGCGCCGCCCCGGCCGGGTCGCGCTCGATGCGGAACAGGAACTCGGGGTCGATGAGGACCCCGCGCACCGCGAACTGGATGCCCTGCTCGAAGCCGCCCTCGCGACGGCCCTCCTCGTAGAGCGCGAGGAGCGGCCCGACGTCGGCGTCGTCGACGGGGCGGCGGAACGCCCGCCGGGCGAGGCCGGACAGGATCTCGGCCGCGCA
>JAAXGX010000077.1 GCA_012271165.1 Vicinamibacteraceae bacterium
GTAGAACGGCGCAGACTCCGCAAGGCGCACGGCGCGCCTCGGCGGGAGCGGCGCGGGGGGCAGGGGGCCCGCAAGCGCACGCCGGGGGGTCGGGGCAAAACCCCCCCTGATTGAAGCCCGGCGCCTGCCGGAGTCGCGGAGCCCCGTCAGTTCTGCGTCGGGCCCGCGCTCCGGCGCGCGCGCTCGATGAGGACGTCCGCGTCGGCCCGCAGCAGGAGCCGCTCCGCTACCAGCGCGTCAGCCGCGTCGACGACCGCCGCCACGTAGGCCGCGTGGTCGGCGTAGCGCGCCGCCAGCGACGGCCGGGGGTCGCCCGCCGCCGTGCGCTCGGCCTCGGTCGGGGCGAACGGAACGAACGAGCCGGCCCCGGCGCACTGCGCTCCCTCGGCGAATCCGGCGCGCCGCAGGTTCCAGCCGGTGTACGTGCCTATCGGCGCCGCCAGATTCGGGTGCCTCACCCCGTCCACCATGTTGCCGTCGGCATCGGTGCGCCCGACGAGCACCGTGTAGGCATCGCCTTCCATCGGCGGCATGAAGCGGTGGTCGGCCACGTGCAGCGGATTGTACGAGCCGGAGTACTTCACGCCGGGGATGTGCGGAAACCCGCTCTCCCGGGCGCTGACGAGCCCGCCCCCGGCGACGGTCGGGAAGCGGCTCGGCGGCGGCTCGATGCCGTGCGCGACCCACTCGTGGAGCGCGATGCTGAGGGCGGCGCGCACGTCGGCCACGGGCAGCGGGTTGGTCAGGTTCTGGCAGATGCCCCGGCCCGGCAGCCGCGTGTGGACGCCCGGGCCGCCGCCGTGCTGCGTGCCCGCGAGCAGGTAGACGCGGACGTTCCCGGGCAGCTCGACGTGCTTGCCGACCGGGTCGGTCACCACCAGCGACGCACGCGCCTGCCACAGCTCGGCCTCGCCGTCGCTGTGCACCACCTTGGGGCAGGTATCCGAGGTGCGGCAGCGCTCGAGCAACCCGTCGGTGCGGCCGGTCAGCGGATCGGTGAGCGTGGCGTAGGTGAACGGGAACTGGTCCCCGGGGTAGACGTGGTCCTCGTGCTGCTTCTGCCAGCGGCCCGGCTGGCCGAACTGGTAGTTGGTGAAGGTCTTGCGCGAGCCGGCGATGTTCGGATGGACGCCGTCGAACACGATGCGGCCGGCGACGTCCTCGTTGAAGCCCTGGTAGACGAGGTCGCGCAGCATCCGGCCGCTCTGCGAGATGCCGAGCGAGATGGCCGTGCGGGCCAGCTCGCCGTCCACCGCGACCGGGTTCGGATTGCCGGCGCGGTCGGCCGGCTCGTGGCGCAGGAACGAGATGGCGTCGCGCATGGCGGCGAAGCCGAGCCCCATCACGAGCGGATCCTTCGCCTCGTAGATGAACTCGTAGATCGCCCCGCCGTCGAAGCCCGCCGGCCGGCTGATCTCTATCTCCCGCTCGTCCACGTAGCGCCAATCCAGGTCGTCCGGCCGCTCCCGCCTGGCGTCCTGCGTGCGCCGGACCGAGAGCATTCCGCTTGCCTCGAGCGAGGCTGCGGGATACGTCAGCCGGCCGCGCGAGCGGCGCTCGCCGTCGTTGAAGATGAACTCCTCGAGCGACGCTCCCACGATGGGCGAGCCATCCGGATTCGAGGCGACCGGCAGGTAGGCGACGATGTTCGAGGCGGTCGGCGCCAGATCGCCCTGCCAGCCCACGCGGACGAAGGCGAACCCGCGTTCGAGCAGCGCCGGCTCGGCCGCCCCGGCCCGCCCCCGGTTGGAGACGGTGTGGTAGAGCGCGCGGTTCCAGCGGCGCATGTCGAGCGGCCGGTAGATTTCCACCGTGGCCCGATACTCGACGCGCCCCGCCGCGTTGCGGGGCGCCCGCTCGAGGTTCACGATCCCCTGGTGGCGCGGATCGGCCGGGTCCACCTCGCCGGCGACGACCCCGCGCAGCCACTCGTACTGGCCGACCTCGCCGAAGTGCCGCCCGTCGAGGGCCGGCGACTCGACCACCTGCAGGTCGAACTCCGTAATCTGCGCCCCCGCGCTCCCGGCCAGGAGTGGGGCGGCGACGACTGCCACGAGAAACGCGCGACCCGGTCTGCTCATGATCTCCCTCGATTCAGGCTCCGCGACACGTCCTGCATGCGTCAGCAGGCGTTCCCCAGGACTCCCCCGCCGCCGCAGTAGCTGACGTCCTGCAACTGGACGAGGACGCCGTCCGGCGCGTCCACCAGCACCTCCTGCGTCACGCCTTCGCGCAGTCGCACGCGGGCCGTGACCCCGTGCTCGCCGAGCCTCGCCATGACCGCGTCGGGGTCGAACCCCGCCACGCCCAGGCCGACGTGCGGACGGAACGCCTCCGGGCCGTCACCCTCGACCAGAGCCAGATGCTGCGGACCCGACCCGACCCGGAGCACGGGAATCGGAGGCCCCTCGTAGCCGGCGGTTCGCCGTCCCGCCGCCGGCTCCTGGTACGCCACCACCGGCATGCCCGTCAGCCGCTGGTACCACGCGAGCGCGCTCGACAGATCCGATACGTAGTACTTGATGTGGTTCAACGTCCGGACCGGGACGGGCGGCGGGTCGCCCGGCCGCCGCACGGCCGCGGCCGACGTGTCGCACACCTCGCCCAGGAAGCCCAGTCCGCCGCAGGCGATCACGGGGTTGAACTGCAGCGGCGCGCCGTCCGGGCCGTCGAAGTTGACGCCGTTGATGGTGGTGCCCTCGCGCAGCACCGAGCGGGCCAGCGCGGGCATCTCGGCGAGGGCCTCGAAGATCCGGTGGACGTTGAAGTCCTCGATCCCCCAGCAGAAGTGCGGGCGCCGCGTCGGCGGCGCCGCGAAGCTCTCCGGACTGCGCTCGGACAGGGCCATGTAGGCCGGCGGGTCGCTCGCCAGCCGGAGGACGGTCTGCCCGCCCCCGTAGTCCTGGAACGCGTGGCGAGGCACCCCGAGGACCCGTTCGTACCAGGCGACGGTGCCCTGCAGGTCCGCGCAGCCGAAGCTGACGTGGTTGAGCGTGCTGACCCGGATGGGCAGCGCGGACTGGACGGCCGCCGGCCGGGCGCGAGGCCTCGCCAGCGCCCTTCCCTGCACGCCTCCCAACGCGACGGCCAGCGCAAGCAGATCCCGCCGCGTCATGCTCCCCCGGTCCGACGCTCCAGTCGGCTGCTCGCTCGACCCGGCCATGCAGCCCTCCCCCTCCCCTGCTAGGGCGCTCCCGAGTCCGTCGTCTGCGGCGCGGCCTGCTCGTCGTCGTCCTTTTCCGCCTCGGTCCAGGGCAGGTACGCCGCGTAGTCGATGTCCGAGTCGGGGGGCTCGCCGCCCGGCCCCTGCAGGTAGTGCTCCATCCAGCGCAGCGTCCGCAGCGCGTAGTCGAGGCGCGCGGCCGAGCGGGCGTTGCCGTGCCCCTCGCCCGGATAGAACACGAGCCGCACCGGCGCCTGGTCGAGCACCTTGAGCTGGCGGTACAGCTCGAGCGACTGGCTGGGGTGCACGCGCGGATCCTCCTCGCCGTGCAGGATGAGGGTCGGCGTGCGGTTGCGCGTCACGTAGTAGATGGGGCTGGCCTTGGCGAAGTACTCCCAGTCGTCCCACAGCCACTTGCGGTGGTGCACGTCGTACATCTCCTGCGGGATGTCCGTCGTCCCCATCTTCGAGATGGCGTTGCTGATGCCGACGAACGGGATGGACGCCGCGAACCGCTCGGAGTAGTACGTCGTGCCCCAGGCCGAGGCGTAGCCGCCGTACGAGCCGCCGGTGATGCCGACCTTCTCCCCGTCGACCAGGCCGCTGTCGATCAGGTGATCGACGGCGTCGACCAGATCGTCGAACTCGGGTCCGGTGGCGTCGGCCTGGCTGATCTTCGAGAACTCGACGCCGCGGCCGGTGCTGCCCCGGTAGTTCGGGTACAGCACGAAGAACCCGCGGGCCGCGGCCACCTGGCCCGGCGCCGAGTAGCCGGTGAGCCAGCCGTTCCGGTCGTGCGCCTCCGGCCCGCCGTGGACGGAAAGGATGAGCGGGTAGCGCCGGCCCGGCTCGTAGTCGAGCGGATGGATCAGGACGCCTTCCAGCTCGAGGCCGTCGCGGGCCTCGTGGCGGATGACCGTCTGCTCGGCGAACCGCAGGTCGGCCAGCCAGTCGTTGCTGGTGGTGCGGCGCGCCGCCTCCCCGCCGGCCGCGGCCAGCGAGTACACCTCGTTCGGGTGGCGCGGTGTCTGCGCCACCAGCGCGGCCTCGCCCGTGCTGCCGACGTCGATGGCGAGGACCACCAGCTCGCCGGCCGGCAGCAGCGTCCGCCGGTCGGACCCGTCGACCGCGATCGACGCCACCTCGGTCTCGGCGCCGATGTCGGTGACGTAGACGAGCGTGCCGTCGGCGCGCCAGTCGAAGGTTGCCACGTGGGCCTCGAGGCCGGGCAGCAGGTCGCGCGGCGTGCCGCCCTCGGCGCTCACGACCATCAGGCGGCCCGGCGCCGGATCGTTCCGGTCGACCGACCCCACCAGGGCGATGTGGCGCCCGTCCGGGCTCCAGTCGGCGCGGCCCAGCTTACCCTCGACCCCGATGTCAGCCCGCACCGTCCCGTGAAGGTCGACCACCTGCAGCCGGCGTGCGACGAGCCCGTCGTCGACGAGCGGCGTCGGCGTCGACCCGACGAGGAGCCGCTCGCCGTCCGGCGCGAAGCGCAGCGACCGCAGCGACCCGTCGATGTCCAGCGTCCGCACGTCGCGGTCGTCCGGTCCCTCTCCGGAGTGCAGGTCGGCCACGTGCAGCCGGGTGAACGTCAGGTTCTCCTCGAAGATCTCCTGGTTGAAGCCCTGCCGGCGGAGCGCCGCCCGGTCGGCGTCGCGCTCGTCCGGCGCCAGGAACGCCAGCCAGCGGCCGTCCGGGCTGACGTCGAACGCCCCGATGCTGGTCGCGTGCTCCAGCAGCTTGCGGGCCTCGCCGCCGCGCGTCGAGATGCGGTAGACCGCCCGCCGCGCGTCGCCCTCCCGCCGCGTGCCGAACGCCAGCTCGTCGTCGCCGAGCCATACCGGGCGCCCGACCGACACCTCGCCGGTGACGAACGGCACCTCCCGCCCGTCGGCGTCGAGCACGTACAACTCCACCCACGCCCGGCCGCTGTCGTCCTCCATCGGGCGCCGCGGGCTGGAGCGCAGGAACGCGGTCTGGCTGCCGTCCGGCGACGGCACGGCCGCCAGGACGGAGCGATACATCACCGAGTGCCAGGGCTGAAAGGTGTCCCCGGCCGTCCGCGACTGGGCAACCGCGGGCTCGGCGGCCAGCAGCGCCGTTGCCAGCCCGGCCGCGACCATCGTGAGCCGGCGCAGCGACATTCCCTCACGCATTGCGCGTCCCATTCGTATCCTCCCTCCAGGAGCAAGCCACCACCGCGCGACGGCATGGCATGGTCGACTGCTGACAGTCTACCGCGCATGGGGACAATTCTGTCCCTCCGCTAGCCTCCCCTGCTTCACCCGGTCGGCAGGTCCTCGGCGGACAGGTCGGCCGCGCGCCACAGATACAGCGCCGCGACGCTGCGCCACGGGCGCCAGCGTTCGCCGTACGCCAGGATCTCCTCCGCCTCCGGCAGCTCGTCGAGTCCGTGCGCGCGGGCGAAGCCGCGCCGGATGCCGAGGTCGGTCGCCGGCAGCACGTCCGGGCGCCCGAGGTGCAGCAGCAGCATCTCGCCCGTCCAGCGGCCGACGCCGCGGACCTGGACGACGCGCTCGATCACTTCCTCGTCCGACAGCGCACGCACGGTCCGCGGTCCGGGCACCACGCCCCGGCGGGCCTTGGCGGCCAAGTCGTGGAGCGCCAGCGTCTTGGCACGCGACAGCCCGGCCGCGCGCAACTGTTCCGGCGCCAGCGCCGCGAGCGCCCGCGGCGTCGGCCGGCCGCCGTCGAACAGGGCCGCGACCCGCCCGTAGATGGCGGCCGCCGCGCGGCCTGAGAGCTGCTGGTAGACGATCGCGCGCAGCAACGCGTCGAACGGCCGCCCCTCCGACCGCCTCCACGCCACCGGACCGCAGCCGTCGATGAGCCGGCGCAGCATGGGATCCGCCGCGCGGAGCGCTGCCGCCGCCGCGCGCATGTCGCGTCGCACCCCGGCTGTCACGTTGCCCCTTCGCCCGTCGCCGACTGAATCCAGGAGCGCCTTGAAGACCCCATCCGTCGGGTGACTGCGAAACGTCCGAGTTCGGGGGCGCGGGCGACTGCTCGTAGAGGCTCACAATCATGCTCGCGCCTGAGACCGGGGGCCTCGCCTGACACCTCCCTTGCGGCGCAGCTTGAGGCCGGACAAGTACAGGTCGGGGACGTCGATGCGGTCGTCCGAGCGCCGCCGGAGCACGCCGAGATCGATCAGGTAGTCGACAAGCTCCGCCGCCTGCTCCACGGGTGGGCGAACGCCAGCGTCGCCCGGCCGCCCCCACGTCTCTTCCCAGTCGGCGTCGAGCAGCCCCACAATCTCTGTCCGCGTCCAGGGTACGAGTCGATCCGGCTGCAACCTCTTCTTAACTCCTTCCAGCCACGGCCACTCGCTGGAGATCCCCTGCGTCACGTGGTTGTCAGAAACATCGTCGAGGGCTTGGCGCAGCGCGACGGGATGAATCAGCCTGGGCGGGCGCAGGGACTGGTTCGCCGCATCCTTGCCGGCGGCCTGTTCGACCAGCCTGACAAGCGAACGAGGACCGACGCGACCGTTGCCGTCCCGCAGGTGGGCCAGCACCCAGTTGCGCACGAAGCCCTTTTTTTTTCCGGCCCCCATGAATTCACCGCACAACCGCTCCAGAACGGGATAGGCGTCTCGCGGCTCCCTGATCGCCGGCATCAGCCCCAGCACGGCGTGTTCATCGAATCGGATACGGGAGCTGCGGCAGTACGCGGCAAGCTCGCCCGAGGTATTTGCGATGCGCTTGACCAGCATGGCGAACAACGCCGCCTCGGACCATGCGAGCTCGGCCCGGTTGGCGGCGAGCTTGGCGAAATCCGCAGTGCCCATGCCCGCGTGGCGGCGGAAGAGGTCCGAGCGAAGGAACACCTTCGCACGAATCCGCTGCCAGCGCCGACTGTAGTCGGACCAGAATGCGACCAGGCCACGCACCATGCGCGCCATGAGCGCCCAGTCGAAGCCCCCCAGCGTGTCCAGTTCGTCGTAGCCGACGTATATCCAGGAAGCGTCCCGGTGGAGCCGCTTCTCCAGATCGTCCAGTGCAGCCGTGGGACTCGTCTCCGGCCTGTCGTACGCCTCGAGAAGCTCCCCGACGGCGACCGCCGGCGGCTGCAGCAGCGCGTGCAACTCCTCCCGCTGCCGGCCGTCGATCCGGTCGGCGAGCCGTCGCAGCAGCATGACATGCCAGACCTTCTTCGCATCCGCGTCCGTACGCACCCGCTGCGCCAGCGCGTGACTGTCGGGGAATTCCGTGCCTGCCGGATAGGTAGCCATCCATTCCGACGAATCGGAGGGGTCGTGCGAGATCGGGGATCTAGGCATCCAGCCGGTGATCGCATTCGCGAGATCGCGGCTCTCCGAGAAGAACGCCTGGAACAGTGCACTCTTGCCGGATCCCCGCGGACCGACCACCAGAACGACGTTGGGATCGAGCGCCCGCAGATGTTCCGCCACGGGATACAGACGATGCGCAAACAACGCCGGCGGCTCGGCCTCGGCCTGTCCGTAGCCCAGATCGACGAGCTGCCCTCGCAGGTCGATGCAGTCCTGTTTTCTGAGTCGATTCGAAGCCCCGCTCATCCGGCCCGCCCCCTGAATCTCCGGCACCCGGCTCGTAAACGTTCCGCAAGCTCCGTATACGCACCCCGGAGCAGAATCGGTTCCGCAACTTCGCCCAAGTCGCGGAAGGTCGCCAGGCGTTCGTCGTATGGCAGCACGACGGGCACGTGCGGCGCGTCGTCGCTCTCGATGTCATCCAGCGTCCACAGCGTGTCCGGCTCCTCCCCCGGATCGGCGTAGTAGCGCTCGCTGAATACGTCGCGCGCGCGGTCCTCGAATCGGTGCACCAGCGTCTGGAACAGCCTCTCGTCGGAACGAGGCAGCATGCTCGCCACGAGCAGGCACTCCGCCTGCGCCCGGCCGCGACGGACCCGATCGCCCCCGAGCCGTTCCAGAATCAGCTCCAGTCCCCGCCAACTTGCCTCCGCCAACGTGCCGAGTAGCACGTGGAAGTGACACAGGCCGCCCGTCAGGAATCCGGACACGTCGCCGAGCCCCGCGCGGGCATCGAGCAGAATCCAGCTTGGCGCGAGATCCCGGCGGACGTGTTCCAGCAGCGACACGAAGGGATGCCGCGTGCCCTCCGGCAGCTCCCCGTAGTCGATCCGGGCGAGCTTCTCGAGATATCGACCGTCGAAATTGCCGGCCGGGAATACGAGGATGTCGTCCGCGCCGGCGCCCCGGCCCGTCGCATGGCGGTGACAGTAGTCCGCGACGTCGAGACGGTCTTCGCCTCCCAGAATGCGTCGCTCCAGCAGGTAGTCCGTGATTCCGCACGACGCCGTCACGCCGTCGTACCCCGCGAGCAGCGAGCCCACGCCGGGCGCATCGAGATCGGCGTCGAGCACGGCCACCCGTTCGCCTGCCGCGGCCAGTTGCAGGGCAACAGCCGCGAGCGCGGTCGATCGCCCGGCTCCGCCCTTGAACGAATAGAAGAGTGCTATGGCGGGTGCATTCTTCGCACGAATCTTCCACGGAGGCTCGGTCGGCGCGTCGAACCAGCCGGACTTCGACAGATGCCGATCGACGGTCCGCAGCTTGTCCGTCGCGACATGGGATCTGCCTGCCTGCCACGCCTCGGCCTGCCATGCACCATCAGGATGTTCCTTCTTGTGCCCTCTGAGCACGGCCTTCGACCAGTAATCGGACGCCGCTTCCTCCAACTGCTGGTCGATTTCCCGACTGCCGGTCTCCCAACGCTTGTCCGGACACCAGAGCACGACGCGGAGTCTAGCCAGTACGTCCTTGATCAGCAGCACCCGCCAGCGGCCAGTCTTGTTCATCAACCACGCGGCCACGCGTTCTTCGGCCCGCTCGTGAGCTTCATCGAGGTGTTGCATCAGATTGCCCCCGCGAGATGGAGCGTGCCGAAGACACGCCGATAGGCGTCGGCGGCCTCTCGATGCCAAGCCCTGGCGACGCGCGCGTCGGGTTCCGAACCTCGATAGCGCAGTGCCGGTGTCCAGTTGGCGACGATATCGGATGATCTCAACGACGGCTCGACGGCGAGATACACCCTGCCATACCGAGCGCTTGCCTGGGCCGCGAGCACGTCCAGCCGGTCGAGCAGACCCGACAAGTCGTGACCGTGACGCGCTTGTCCCGTCTCGAGTTGAATCAGGGTCTTCAGCGTACACTCCACGACGTAACCCGCCAGGTACGCGGCGCCGGCGAAACGCCTTCTCGCCAGGAGCGCCTTGGAGTCGTCGACGTGTCTGCCCGCCGCCTCCGGGTAGTCGTCGCCGTTGCCCTGTCTCAACCGACTCACGCTTCGCCCTTCTCCGTCATCGCGCCGCCCGTGCGTCATCCGCCGCCGGACGCAACGCTCGTAGCCGCTCTCCGAAAGTGTCTGCTGCCGCGAAGTGGGCGCCTCCCTACAATCCAGAATCCCTCCGCCCCGAATTGAATCCGCTTGAGGAGCGCCTCGGCGGTGTCAGGCATCCTGTCTCTCCGTCCGGAACGTCACCCGGACGAACCGGTTGCGCTCGTCGCTGACGAGATCCGGCTCCGTGCCGTTGAAGCGCCGCATGGTGTGCCGCATCGTCAACCAGCCCCGACCGCGGCGTTCCATGAGCCCGCCGACGACCATGGCGTTCGCCATCATCTCGTTGCGCGACCGCGGCGCGCCGCCCTGCCGCGCCTGATCGACCGTCATGTGATTCGGCAAGGCACCTGGACTCGTCACCACGACCCGGTCGTCGAACACCTCCAGCATGACCTGCGACCCGGTGATCGCGTAATCGCGGTGGATGACCGCGTTGACCAGCACCTCCCGGAGCGCAAGCTCCGGCACCGGCGGTATGTCGCGGCGATGAATCCCGTCGTACTTCTCCCGCCTGCCCAGGCTGCGAAACCAGCCCATGGCGCGCTGAACCTGATCCTGTAGCCTGCCCTTGCCCTCTCCGGCGCTCAACACCTCCGCCGCCCGGTCCAGGCCCCCGTATGCGAAGCACTGCACGAACAGGCTCAACGTGTGCGCATACGCCTGCGGATCGCGGCCGAACACCATCAACCCGTACAGCGTCGGCCGCAGCACGCCGTCCAGCTCGTCGACGATGCTGGCGTTCCGCAGGTCGTCTTCCCGGGCGGGTTGGGGCGCCTCGTCGGTGTCGAGACCCTGAGCCCACATGAACGACCGCACCGCGCCGAAATCGATGTCGTCCACGTTCGCCAACGGAATGATCTGCGTCTCCGTCAGCAGCGTCCTGCCCACGCCGCCGAGATCCCCGACACCGCGCTTGAACTCCGTGCGGGCGTTCTCCCCGCCGGCGATGCGTCGCTCGACGTCAGGCCAGTCCATGGTCGTTGGCGCTCCTCGGTCGGAAAGTTCCCTGACCGGCGTCGGCTACTTCAACGGGTTCCTGCACCGCAGTCCCTCGAACCGGCTGAAGTTGCCGTCGTTCGTGTACAACGTCCCGGCCTGCTCTATCGCGTACGCGGCGATGTGCGCGTCCGTCGTCAAATCGGCGCCGGCGCCTGACGAGCGCAACAGCTCCGACAGGACAGGCCAATGGCGGTCCGTCGGCGTGAGCAGCGCGACATTCGGACGGTCGAGCCACTGCTGCACGTTGTCGAGCGCCACGCCCACGGGCAGCGGCGCACCGAACACGCGGCGGTTCGTCACCAGCCGAACGAAGCCCAGAACGACGGGATGGCAGAGCCCGACCGTGCCGGGCGACGACAACGTTCTCTCCCACCAGCGGCGTGCGCCGGCATGGAACGGACTGGTTTCGTCAATGGCATGTACGAGCAGGTTGACGTCCGGCAGGATCATTTGCGCAGCCGCTCCTGCTGCTCCCGCCACGCGTCGGCCGCTAGCTCGTCGACCAGTTGGTTCAACCTGGTCGGATCGTATCCCGCACGCATTCCAAGCTTGTGCGGCGTCACGCGGTATCTCGTCGCCGGCCGCGGCCGGCTTCGCAACCCCTCGCGCAGCAGCGCGTTGACGACCTGTTTCAGCGACTGCCCGTCGCGCCGCCGGCGCTCCTCGATCCGGACGGCGATGTCGTCGTCTATCGTCAGGGTGGTTCGCATGATTTCATCATATTGATCGCATGAATTGATGTCGAGCGCATCACCGGACGATGACGGGCCGTAGTAGCATTACCGCATGCGCTGGCAGCGTGCGCCGATCCTCGCCTGCGCGGTGCTTGCAGCAACCGTCCGCCTCGACGGACCGCCGCTCCAGGCTGCCGAACCGCAGGCGACCGGATCTACCGTGAGCTCCCCGGACGCGGCCCGCGCAACCCTGGACCGCTACTGCGTCGGCTGCCACAACGAGCGCCTCAAGGACAGCTACGGCGGCTTGGCGCTGGACGCGGCCGCCGTCGATCTCGCCGACGTCGGCGCGCACGCCGCCGTGCTCGAGCGGGTCGTGCGCCGGGTCCGCGCCGGACAGATGCCGCCGGCCGGCCGGCGGCGGCCCGCGGAGCCGGTGCGCGCGTCGCTGGCGGGCTGGCTGGAATCCGAGCTCGACCGCGCGGCTGCCGCCAATCCCGACCCTGGCCGCAAGGAACCGTTCCACCGGCTCAACCGGGCCGAGTACCGCAACGCCGTGCGCGACCTGCTGGCGCTCGACGTCGACGTGGCCGCGCTGCTGCCGGCCGACGACGCGAGCTACGGCTTCGACAACATCGCCGGCGTGCTGCGCATCAGCCAGTCGCAACTGGAGCAGTACCTCTCCGCCGCGCGCAAGATCAGCCGCGAGGCGCTGGGCGGCGACTTGCCGGCTCCAGCCGTCGCGGAGTACCGCGTCGCCGAGACCCAGCCGCAGTACGACCACATCGAGGGGCTCCCGTTCGGCACGCGCGGCGGCCTGCTCGTGACCCACCACTTTCCGCGCGACGGCACCTACGAGATTGCGATCGACTTGCTCTGCCGCATCCAGGGCGAGTGCGACGGCAGCGTCGGCTTCGCCGACGCGCACGAGCTCGAGGTCGCCATCGACGGCGAGCGGGTGACGCTGTTCACCCTGGAGCCCCGCGCCGAGTTCCGGCCGCACGCGGAGCGCACCTGGCGCGTCCGCCTGCCGGTGGCGGCCGGCCCGCACGCCGTCAGCGCCGCCTTCCTGAAGCTGCCGTCGATCCGCGAGGCCGACTCGCGGGTGGAACGGTTCCTCAAGCCCCACTACGTGACCGGGGTCGTCGGGGAGCCGAGCCAGATGATCTACCAGCCGTTCGTGGACCGCGTGACCATCGCCGGCCCGTTCGAGGCGACGGGCGCCGGGGCCACGCCGAGCCGGCAGGCCATCCTCACCTGCCGGCCGGCACGCGCGGCGGACGAGACGGCGTGCGCCGAGGAGATCCTGTCCGGCCTCGTGCGGCGCGCCTTCCGGCGGCCGGTGACGGCGGCCGACGTCGCCACCCTGTTGCCCGTCTACCGGGCCGGCCGGGAAACCGGCGGCGGCTCCGAGGCCGGCGGCTTCGAGGCTGGACTCGAGGCCGCGCTGCGGCGGCTGCTGGTCAGCCCCGAGTTCCTGTTCCGCATCGAACGCGATCCGGCCGGCATCGCGCCCGGGACGAACTACCCGATCAGCGACCTGGAGCTGGCGTCGCGCCTGTCGTTCTTCCTGTGGAGCGGCATTCCCGACGACGCGCTGCTCGCCGCCGCCGCGCGCGGGGAGCTGAGCGACCCGGACGTCTACCACCGCCAGGTGCGGCGGATGCTGCGCGACGAGCGGGCCGCCGAGCTGGTCCGCAACTTCGCCGGCCAGTGGCTGCAGCTCCGCAACCTGGACGCCGTCGAGATGGACTGGGCGCTGTTCCCCAACTTCGACGACGGCGTACGGCTGGGGTTCCGCCGGGAGACGGAGCTGTTCGTCGAAAGCATCCTGCGCGAGAACCGCGGCGTCATGGAGCTGCTGACGGCCGACTACACCTTCCTCAACGAACGGCTGGCGCGGCACTACGGGGTCGACGGCGTCTACGGCGACCGCTTCCGCCGCGTGGCGGTGACCGACCCTGGACGGCGGGGACTGCTGGGTCACGGCAGCGTGCTGACCGTAACGTCCCGTCCGAACCGGACGTCGCCCGTGCTGCGCGGCAAGTGGATTCTGATGAACGTCATCGGCGCCCCGCCGCCGGATCCGCCGGCCGACGTGCCGGCGCTCGAAGAAGACGCGGTAGGCAACCACAGCCGGGCCGAGACGGTGCGCGAGCGGTTGGCGCGGCACCGCCGCAATCCGGCCTGCGCCGGATGCCACGCGCTGATCGACCCGCCCGGGTTCGCGCTGGAGAACTTCGACGCCGTGGGGCGCTGGCGCGAAGTGGACGACGGGTTTCGGCCGATCGACGCGTCGGGCACGTTGCCGGACGGCACCGCGTTCGACGGGGTCGTGGGCTTCCGCAACGCGCTGGCGGCCGACCCCGAGCGGTTCGTGACCAACGTCACCGAGAAGCTGCTGACGTACGCCCTGGGCCGCGGCCTCGAGCCGTACGACATGCCGGCCGTGCGGCGCATCGTGCGCAGCGCGGCGCCGGACTACCGGCTCCAGGACGTGATCCTGGGCATCGCGGACAGCATTCCGTTCCGGATGCGCCGGTCGGCCGGCAGGGAGTAATCATGATCATCACCAGGACAGCCCTTCCGCGGCGCACGTTCCTCCGCGGTGCGGGCGCCGCGCTCGCCCTGCCGCTGCTGGACGCCATGGCGCCCGCGCTGTCGGCGCTCGGCCGCACCGCGGCCGCGCCGCCCGCACGCCTCGGGTTCGTGTTCGTGCCCAACGGGCTCATCCTCCGGGAGTTCCTGCCGCAGACCGCGGGACGCGACTTCGATCTCCCGCGCATCCTCGCGCCGCTCGCCCCCTGGCGCGACCACCTGACGATCGTCAGCGGCCTCGCGAACGCGGCCGGCGACGCGCTCGACGCCAGCAGCGGCCCGCACTCCCGCGGCAGCGGCTGCTGGCTGAGCGGCATGCGCGCCAGGCGGACCGAGGGCGCGGACATCGAGGCCGGCAAGACGATCGACCAGTACGCGGCGGACGTCCTGGGCCGGGAGACGCCGCTCGCGTCGCTCCAGCTCGCTCTCGAGCCGAACTTCATGACCGGCAACTGCGAGGGCGGCTACAGTTGCGCGTACATCAACACGCTGTCCTGGCGCACCGCCACCCTCCCGCTGCCGATGGAGACGAATCCGCGGGTCGCGTTCGAGCGGCTGTTCGGCGAGCCGGGCGACGCGGCGGCGCGGCGCGCCCAACGGAAGATCGACCGCAGCATCCTCGACGGCGTGTCCGAGGATCTGGCCCGGCTGCAAGCCACGCTCGCCCCGACCGACCAGCGCACCGTGAACGAATATCTCGACGCCGTGCGCGACGTCGAGCACCGCATCCAGCAGACCGAGCGGCGGGCGGCCGACGAGCCGGAGCTCGAGCAGGACGCGCCGCTGGGCATTCCGCCGGTGTTCGAGGACCACGCGCGGCTGATGTTCGATCTGCTGCTGCTGGCGTACCGGGCCGACGTCACGCGCGTCGCCACGTTCCAGATCGCCCGCGAGCTGAGCCACCGCGCCTACACCGAGCTCGGCGTTCCCGAGGCGCACCACGACATCTCGCACCACGGCAACCGCGCCGAGGCCATGGAGAAGAACACGCGCATCAACGAGTTCCACATGAGCCTGTTCGCGCACTTCGTGGAGCGGCTGCACGCCACGCCGGACGGCGACGGTTCGCTGCTCGACAACGTCATCCTGCTGTACGGCGCGGCGTTCGGCGACGGCAACCTGCACGTGCCGCACAACCTGCCGGTCGCGCTGCTCGGCGGCGGGGCCGGCCGCCTGCGACCGGGACGCCACATCGCGGCGACGTTCGACACGCCGTTCATGAACCTCGGCCTCAGCCTGCTCGACAAGGTGGGCGCCGGCCGCGGCGTCGAGCGGATGGGCGACAGCACGGGACGCCTCGCCGACATCTAGCGCATCCAGGAACCGGACATGCGGACTACCCTGCGGGCGGCCGTGTGGACTGCATTGCTGCTGGCGGCGACCGGCGTGTCGGCCGCACCACCGGAGCTGCCCCTCATCGAGGCGGCGAAGAACGGCGACCGCCTCGTTGCGGCCAGACTGCTGGCGGCCGGCGACGACCCGAACACCGCGCAGCCGGACGGCACGACGGCGCTCCACTGGGCGGCCTACCGCGACGACCCGGAGCTCGTCGATGTGCTCCTGCGCGGCGGCGCAGCCGTCGGACCCGCGAACCGCTACGGCGTCGAGCCGCTTTCGCTCGCGGCCGCCCGCGGCCACGGCGCCGTCGTCGAGCGGCTGCTGGCGGCCGGGGCGGACCCGCGCACCCTGCAGCCCCGCGGCGAGACGGCGCTGATGTCGGCGGCGCGGACGGGCAGCGTCCGGACGGTTGCGGCCCTGCTGGCCGCCGGCGCCGACGTGAACGCCGCCGAGGAGACCCGCGGGCAGACGGCGCTGATGTGGGCCGCGGGCGAGGGTCACGCCGACGTCATTCGCCTGCTGCTGGCCGCCGGAGCCGACCTCGACGCCCGCTCGCGCGGCCCCGCGGCCGCCGCGGCCGCCGGCGGCGCCGGAACGTACACCCGCCGCGTCGAGCGGATCGACGCCTTCACCCCGCTGCTGTTCGCCGTGCGCGCCGGCCGCGGCGCGGCGGTGGAGGCGCTGCTCGCCGCCGGCGCCGATGTGAACCAGACCGCGTCCGACGGCACCAGCGCGCTGGTGATTGCGGCCGCCAACGCCCACTGGGAGCTGGCCGCGCTGCTGCTGGACGCCGGAGCCGACCCCGACGCGGCCGCCCAGGGCTGGCCGGCGCTGCATCAGGTGGTCCGCACGCGGAATCTCAACATCGGCTTCTTCCCGCATCCGGAGCCGACCGGGCGCATGAGCAGCCTCGAGTTCGCCCGCCTGCTGCTCGCGCGCGGGGCCGACGTCGATGCGCGCATCACGCAGCCGATCGTCGACGGGTTCCGCAACTTCTGGACGCAAACGGGTGCGACGCCGATGCTGGCCGCCGCCAAGGGCGCCGACGCGGCGATGATGCGCCTGCTCGCGGAGCACGGGGCCGACGTCTCGCTGGCGAACGCGCGGGGGACGACGCCGATCATGGCGGCCTGCGGCGTGGAGATGTTCAATCCGGACGAGGACAGCGGCACCAACGCCGAGGCGCTCGAGGCGTTCGAGGTGGCGCTCGCGCTCGGCGGCGACGTGAGCGCCGCCAACGACGACGGCGACACGCCGCTGCACGGGGCGGCCTGGCGGGGCGCGAACGACATCATCCTGCGGCTGGTCGAGGAAGGCGCGGCGCTCCACGTGGAGAACCGGCGCGGCTTCACGCCGCTCGAGATCGCCAACGGGGAGGAAGAGGGCCGCGTGGCGAACATCAACATCCGGCCCTGGACCGTGGCCCTGCTGCAGGA
>JAAXGX010000059.1 GCA_012271165.1 Vicinamibacteraceae bacterium
CCCGGCGTCCGCTTGCGGGGACCCCTTCGCCCCGCGCCGCTTCCGCCGAGGCGCGCTGTGCGCGCCTTGGCGCACACTCCTAGTTGGCGTTGTTCCGGTTCCTCGGCACCTCGAACACCCACAGGGTGGCGGCCCGGTCCGTCGGATTGCGGATCTCGGGCGCCATCACGGAGTAGGCGCCGGTCAGGTAGCCGCCAGCGCCGGATATCGCGGCCACGTACTGGCGGCCGCCCGCCGCGAAGCTGATGGGCGGCGCGTTCGGCACGTCGTTCAGGCGCGTGGCCCACAGGCGCTCGCCGGTGGCGGCGTCGTACGCGCTGAGGCGCCGGTCGAGCGAGCCGGCGAACAGCAGTCCGCCCGCCGTGACGAGAGCGCCGGTGGTCTGCGGGGCGCGCTGGCGCGCGATCCAGACGGTTTCCTGCGTTTCGAGGTTGACGGCCTCCACGCGCCCGTAGTTGCCGTCGCTCTCGGGCCGCGGACGCACCGTCCAGCGCACGCCCGTCGACAGGCTGCCGCGCTCGCCCTCGGCGACCGGCACCATGTCCATGCAGGCCTCGATGATCGGCACGTAGACGATCTTCGTCTGCGGGTCGTAGGCCGTGGGAGCCCAGCTCCGGCCGCCGCCGACGTGCGGGCAGACCATCTTCGTCTCGCCGTCGCCGGGAATCAGCCGCGGGTCGACGAGCTTCTCGCCGGTGGTCGGATTGATGGCCGTGATGCCGTTCTGCAGCCCGAGGTCGATCGACGAGACGTAGCGGCCGCTCTCGGTCTCGACGATGTCGAAGATGGCCTGCTTGCCCGCGGTCACGACCACGCTGGTCGGGACGCCGCGGACGGGCAGCTCGACGACCTGCCGCTCGAACGCCCAGTCCAGGTCCCACTGGCCGTTCGCCTGGTGCTGGAAATGCCATGCCAGCTCGCCGGTGTCGGGGCTGAGCGCGAGCGTGGTGTCCAGGTAGAGGCCGTCGTTCGTGATCCCCTCCTG
Organism: Vicinamibacteraceae bacterium; assembly: GCA_012271165.1. Lineage (GTDB taxonomy): Bacteria > Acidobacteriota > Vicinamibacteria > Vicinamibacterales > UBA8438 > JAAXGX01. The sequence goes on from JAAXGX010000059.1 coordinate 986, forward strand.
GTGCACCGGGTTGCGCAGGGGGGCGGTGTCGTACGTGTTGCCGGGCCCGAAGAAGGCGAGGTTGTGGACCGGGTCGTAGCTGCCCGGAATCCACACCGAGCCCCCGTTGCGCTTCTCGTAGGGCAGGCCGTTCCAGCTGTTGCCGCCGGGCGCGTCCGGCGGCGGGATGGTGTGGAAGCGCCAGCGCTCCGCCCCGGTCTCGGCGTCGAGCCCCACGATGTGGTTGCCGCCCTCGGCGCGGCCGGTCGTGCCCACCATGACCGTGCCTCCGGCCACGAGCGTGCCCCCGGTCATGCGCGTGCGGGCGCCGGGCTGGCCGACCGCCGTCTCCCAGACGACCGTGCCGGTCCGGACGTCGAGGGCCACGACGTGCAGATCCGACGTCGGCACGTAGAGCCGCTCGCCGTAGATCGACAGGCCGCGCTTGAGGCTCGGCGCCACGTCCCGCGGCAGGCGCCGCGCGTACTCCCACAGCAGATCGCCGCTGGCGGCGTCGAGCGCGTGCACCTCGTCGCCGTAGCCGTGCACGAACAGGACCCCGTCGTGCACGACGGGCGTCGACTCGTTCGGGCCGCCCGGCAGCGCCCACGACCAGGCCAGGCGCAGGTCGTCGACGTTCGTCTTGTCGATCGCGTCGAGCGGGCTGTAGCCGGCCGCGTCGTAGGTGCGGCGCCACAGCAGCCAGTCGCCGGGGTCGGGGTTCTGCAGCATGGCGTCGGTGACCGGCCGGATGCCGTCGAGCGGGTTGCGGCGCACCGGCACGGGCGGCAGGACGACGCCCGCCGAGAGGCCGCCGCCCTGCGAGCGCCACCCGGGCGCCAGCGTCGCCAGCACGTCGATGTCCGCGGGCAGCTCGTCCGAGCCCGGCTCGACGCCGTTCTCCTGCAGCAGGAAGGCCATGAGCGCGACGTACGTCTCGATGCCGAGCGATCCCGGGCGGTCCTGCGGCATCGTCGACTCGGTCTCGGTGTAGAGCGCCTCGACCGAGCGCACGCGCCACTTCTCGCGGAACACGATGCCCCGCAGCGGCGGCGCGAACGGGCCGTCGTCGAGATTCTCGCCGTGGCAGGACGCGCAGTGCTGCCGGTAGGCGGCGAGCCCCGCGTCGGCCTGGTCGGCGGTGTACGTGGCGGGCTCCCGCTCCGGCTGCTGGGCCGCGGCCGCGGGAGCCGACAGGTCGAGCGCGCCGAGCCAGACGGCCGTTCCCGCCAGGACTCCGACCGCGGTGCGCCAACGCATGATCGATCGACGACTGGGTGTCATGAGCGCCTCTTTTCAGGAATTACGGCGATTATATGACCAATTCCGGGTGTACGATGCTTGCCGGGAGGTTCCAGATGATCCGTCCATCGCTGCGAGCGCTCGTCGTGCCGGGCGCCCTGATCGCGGCCGTCGTCCTCGCGCCCGGGCAGGCGGACGGCCAGCCGCCCGCGACCCGGCCGGCCGCGGACCCCGCGGCGCTGCCGCGCACGCCCGACGGCCAGCCGGACATCCAGGGGGTGTGGGTCAACTTCGACCGTACGCCGCTGGAGGTGCCGACCGAAGAGGATTCGGCGCGTCTGGAGGCGCTCGAGCACTGGTTCCCGGGGCTCGAGGTGACGCCGCAGGGGCTGCGCGGCATCACCGGGCCGAACCCCGGCGGGCTGGCCAGCTTCCTGGGTGAGGGGGACGGCGAAGGGCACTCGTCGAAGCGCAGCGCGCTGCGGCGCTCGATGGTGGTCGACCCGCCGACCGGCCGCGTGCCGGTGCTGCCGGAGGCGGAGCAGCGGAAGCGGCACAACCTGATCCACCTGACCGACTCCTACACGTACCACACGCCGTGGGAGCGATGCATCACGCGCGGCGTGCCGGGCGGCATGTTCCCCGCCGGGTACAACAACGCGTACCGCATTCTGCAGACGCCGGACCACGTGGTGATCCTGTACGAGATGATCCACGAGCCGCGCGTCATCCCTCTGGGCGGCCAACCGCCGCTGGACGACGCGGTCCGGCTGTGGAACGGGGACTCGCGCGGCCGCTGGGAGGGCAGCACGCTCGTCGTGGAGGTGGCGAACTACCGGGCGTCGCAGGTCGGCACGATCGCCACCGGCATTTCCACCACCGCCACCCTCAAGGCGATACCGCAGAGCGCCGGCATGCGTGTGGTCGAGCGCTTCACGCTCGTCGAGCCGGGCCGCATGCGCTACGCCGTGACCATCGAGGATCCCGAGGTGTACGCCGCGCCCTGGACGGCGTCCATGCCGCTGCACCGGGACGACGAGTACGACATGTACGAGTACGCCTGCCACGAGGGCAACTACGGCCTGCCGAACAGCCTGAGCGGCGCGCGGGCGAAGGGCGAGTAGCGGCGAGCGCGCCTGGTCGGCGCGGCGAACGGCGCCGTCCGACCCGCGCCGCCCTGCTATCATACGGAGCATGGTGGCCGGCTGGTTTGCAACAGGCGCGCCGCTGTGCGGGCTGGGCGTCGTGCTCGGGGCGTTCGGCGCGCACGGACTGCGGGCGCGGGTGACGCCGGACATGCTGGCGGTGTTCGAGACCGGCGTGCGCTACCACCTGATCCACGCGCTGGGGCTGCTGGCGGTCGCCTGGGCCGCGTCCCGCTGGCCCGCCGCGTGGGTGAGCGCGGCCGGCTGGCTCTTCGTCGCCGGCATCGTCATCTTCTCCGGCAGCCTGTACCTGCTGGTGATGACCGGCACCCGCTGGCTGGGGGCGATCACCCCCATCGGCGGGCTGTGCCTCATCGCCGGTTGGGCGGTGCTGGCCGTCGGCGCGCTGCGGGCCGGGCCCTGACGGCCGACTGCTGGAGGGGCCATCGACACCATCGCAGCAGTGGCCCCAGGGCGCGCACAACCCCGTCCGATCTCAGTACCACGGGCTGATCATGAAGTCGTTGTAGACGACCCGTGCGCGGTGGGCGAGCTTCTCGGCGGTGCCGCTGTCCACCTCCTCCAGGTTCCGCAGGCTGATCACCCCGTCCTCGGCGCCGTGCACGACCTCGACGACCTGCGCGGCCGCGGGAAACTCCCGCCGCAACGCGCTCTCCACGAGCGCGGCGAGCTGCTCGGGGCGCTTCGCGGGGCTGTGCGGATCGAGCCTGAACTCGACCGCGGGCCGCTCCTCCGCCGGAGCCTGCTCTTCCGCCGGCTCCGCCGCCGGCGGCCTGGACTCGTCGTCCACCGCCTGGCCTACCGTCCGTCCCCGCCGGCCGCCGCGGCGCGCTCCGCGGCGCGGGCGCCGGCCAGGATGCCCTCCATCGAGTAGTTCCCCTCGTGGCAGGCGTACTCGAAGATGGAGCGCCGGTCCGCGATGCGCGTCATCGGCCGCGCGACCGTCCATGGCCGCGTGAACGTGTGCGGATCGTCGATGGTGAACCGGTAGTCGATCGTGTCCGCGTCGACCCGCGTGTACCGCTCCGTCAGGTGCAGCGTGTCGCGCGAGCCCCAGGAGCTCGTCTTGGGGCCGAAGTTGGTCGTCACGACCACCAGCGTGTCGCCTTCCCAGCGGCCGCGCGAGTCGCCCATCCACAACCGGATGGACCCGGGCACATGGGGGCGCCCGTCGAGCGGGATGATGCGCGCCTCGTGGATGAGCTCCTGGAAGACGATGACGTAGCCCGGCGCCTGGAAGATCTGGTAGTTGCTGCTGTACCAGCTTCCGATGCCGTTCCACCCGCGCGAGATGCAGCGGGTCCACGGCGAGAGGTCCTCGTAGGTGTCGGGCGAGTTCGACGGACCGCGCGTGCTGCGCTCCGCGCGCTCGGCCGCGATGCGCGCCGCGCCCTCGGCCGACAGCGCCGGAATCCGTCCGTCGGCCGGATCGACGATCAGCGACGTCCGTGTCAACGGCGTGCCGATGTCGCGCCAGAACGCGTTGTAGTTGCCGACGCTGCCCTCCTGCGGCGGCAGGTCGAAGGCGGCCCGGTTGGCGGTTTCGATCGTTTCCGCCTCGTTCGCGCTCAGCGCCCCGCGTCCGGCCAGCGGCCCCTCGAGCGGCCGCTCGAGCGGGGTGGATGTCTGGCTGTTCCACTGTCCCTGCAAGTCGGGGTCGCCCCACGGCGTGCGGGGGGCTGCCCAGTCGGAGCCGGCCTGGGCCGCCGCGGGGAGCGGGGCCAGGATTGCCGCCAGCACGACCGCCGCCACTCGATTGCGCATAGCCGACCTCCTCGGTCTTGGATCCACGATCGCGATTATACGGCCGAACCGGTCCCGGGAACTGGTCAGGTTCGCCCCGCTGGCGTATCGTTGGGGGCACGATGCCTGTGCTGCGCAAGTGGCTGATTCTCGTCCATCGCTACCTGGGGATCCCGCTCAGCCTGCTGTTCGTGGTCTGGTTCGCGTCCGGCATCGTCATGATGTACACGGGCGACATGCCGCGGCTCACGCCCGAGCTGCGGCTCGAGCGGCGGGCGGACCTCGACCTGGCCAGCGTGCGGCTGACGCCCGCGGAGGCGGTGGACCGCGCGGGGGTCTGGCGGTGGCCCGGCCGGGCCGCGCTGCTCACGGTCATGGATCGGCCCGCCTACCGCTTCGACGGCGCGACCGTCTTCGCCGATACCGGCGAGCTGCTCGCGCCGGTCGGCGTCGCGCAGGCTCGCGCCGTCGCCAGCCGCTTCAGCGGCCGGCCGGAGCAGCAGATACGGTACGCGGGCACGCTGACCCGGCCCGATCAGTGGACGCTGACCTACGGCCGCTCGATGCCGCTCCACAAGTTCGAGGTCGACGACCGGGCCGGCACGCAGCTCTACGTCTCGCCGGACAGCGCCGAGGTCGCCATGCTGACCACGCGCCGCAGCCGCGCGTTGGCCTGGATGGGCGCCATCCCGCACTGGTTCTACTTCGCGGCGCTGCGCGTCGATCAGCCGCTGTGGTATCGGATCGTCGTCTGGAGCGCGACGCTGGGCTGCGTGCTGGCCGTCATCGGCCTGCTGCTCGGCGTGACGCAGTTCCGCTGGCGGCGGCCGGCGGACGCGCGGCCGGGGGGCGGCGCCGGCGCGCGCATCCCCTACACCGGCTGGATGCGGTGGCACTACCTGACCGGCGTCGTCTTCGGCTTGGTCACGCTGACCTGGGTGTTCAGCGGGCTGCTGTCGATGGAGCCGTACGCCTGGACCAACGCCCGCGGGCTGGAGCTGCCGCGCGATACGTTCACGGGCGGGCCGATCGACCTGGCGCGGTTCCCGGCGTTCGATGCCGCCGCCTGGGACCGGCTGACCGCGGGGCGCGGCGTGCGCGAGGTGGAGCTGCGCCGCATTCAGGACGATCCGTACTACGTCGTGCGGCTGGCGCCGGCGCCGGCCGCGGCAGCCGGCCGGGCGGAACGCCTGCACCAGCCCTACTACGTCACGGGCCGCGCGGAGCGCGACCGGTTGCTGGTCGCTGCCGGCACGCTGGCCGTGCGGGAGCGCGGCTTCGGCGTGGACTCGCTGCTGGCGCGGCTGACCGCGGCGGTGCCCGAGGCGCCCGTGGTCGAGGCGGTGCTGCTGGACGACTACGACTCGTACTACTACTCGCGCGGGCGGCAGACGCCGCTGCCGGTGCTGCGGGTGAAGCTCGCCGACCCGGGCGAGACGTGGCTCTACATCGATCCCGGGCTGAGCCGCGTGCTGGCCAGCGTCCACCGCCTGAACCGCGTCGAGCGCTGGCTGTTCAACGGCCTGCACAGCCTGGACTTCGCCTTCTGGCACGACCGGCGCCCGCTGTGGGACATCGGCGTCATCGCGCTGAGCCTGGGCGGGCTCGCGAGCAGCGGCATCGGACTGTGGGTGGGGCTGAGGCGGATGCGGCGGGCGCTGGGACGGATGCTCCCGGCCCGCGCCGCGGCGGAGGCGCGCCGCACCGCCCCCTCGTGAGCCCGAGAGGACGGCGCGGCCGCGGAGTGCTTCCCGAGGTTGCTACCTGGAGCCCGCGGGCATCTCGTCGGCCACGGCGCCGGCGAGGATGTTGTAGAGGCCGTAGTTGCCCTCGTGGCAAGCGTACTCGTACACCGGCTGGTCGTTCAGCTGCATGGGAACCGAGAAGGTCCACGCGGTCGTCCACACGGTCGGATCGTCGACGGTCACGTCGTACTGCAGGATATTCTCGCTCACCCGCGTGAGGCGCTCCGTCAACGTGAGGTGCTCCGACGTCGCCCCGCGCTGGAAGTTGGTCTCGCGCAGGAAGTTCCGGGTCTCGATCACCAGCGTGTCACCGTCCCAGTAGCCGCGCGAGTCGCCGGTCCACTGCCGGATGTCGGCGTCGAGATGCGGCCGCCCGTCGAGCGGCACGAAGCGCGCCTTGTGGTTCATCTCGGCGTACAGCACGACCATGTCCTCGGTCTGCAGCACCTGGACGTTGTTGTTGTACGCGCTGGGCGCCATCGGGGGGCCCGAGTTGAACCCGAGGATGCACCGCACCTGCAGCCCGCCGGGGCCGAGATCCTCGACGAACCCGCCCGGCGTCGGCTCATGGCCGCCCACCCCGGCGCGCGCCCTGCGCGCCGCCGCCTGCCGCTCCATGGCGGCCGAGGTCAGGGCCGGAATGCGCCCGCTGGGCGGATCCACGATCAGCGAGGTCCGCTCCGTGGTGACCGACGTGCCCTCGTCGAACCAGAAGTCGTTGTACGGCACGACCCGGTCCGACGTGTCGGCATCGCGGCTCCGCTGGCGAATCGTCTCCTCCGAGAACTCCGCCGCCTCCTCCGCCGTGAAGACCTCGGCCTGATCGGAAGGCCGCTCCATCGGCGTGAGGCTGCGGAAATCCCATACGCCCTGCAGGTCCGGCGCGCCCCACGGCGTGCGCGGCGTTTCCTGGGCGCCGGCCACCATGGGCGCGAGCACCCCGACCGCCAAGACGGCCACCAAGACTGTCAGCAACCGATGACTCATCCAATCACCTCCTGGAAAACCCACCCATTGTATACCCGCGGCGGCCCGTCCGCGTAGCGGATCGACCGGCAGCGCGGCCGGCGGCCGCTCAGCGCGCGGCCTGTCCGGGTCGCAGCGGCTGCTGCGGCCGGCGCGGCTCGTCGGGGTAGAGCTGCGCCACGTACTGCTCGTAGCCGTTGAAGATCGGCGTCAGGAAGCGGTCCTCCGTGTCGAGCCAGTACGAGGTGTTCTGCGGCCAGCGCGGGTGCGGGACGTTCGGGTTCACGTTCGACAGGAAGCCGTACTCGTGCGGCTGCTCCACCTGCCAGAACGTGGGCGGCTGGTCGCGCACCAGCTCGATCCTCACGATGGACTTCGGGCTCTTGTAGCCGTACTTCCACGGCACGATGATGCGCACGGGCGCGCCGTGCTGCCGGAGCAGCGGCTCGCCGTAGACGCCCGTCACCACCAGCACGAGCTCGTTCATGGCCTCGTCGAGGCGCAGTCCCTCGTGATACGGCCAGGGATACCAGCCCGCGGTCCGCACCCCGGGCATCTGGTCGCGGGCGACGATCGTCTCGAAGCGGACGTAGCGCGCGGCGCCGGTCGGCTCGACGCGCTCGAGCAGCCGGCTCAGCGGGAAGCCCGACCACGGGACGTTCATGGCCCAGCGCTCGACGCAGCGGAAGTGGTACAGGCGCTCCTCGTGGTCGAAGGCGAACAGATCGTCGAGGTCCAGCGTCTGCGGGCGGCGGCACTCGCCGCCGATCTCCACGCGCCAGGGCTCGACCTCGAAGTCGCCGCAGAACTGCCAGACGGGGCCGCCGCGCCCCGCGAGGAACTCGTAGAAGTTGTTGTGCGCGGCCGCGACGTCGCGCGGCGTGGGCGCCCGCGTGTCGGTGAGGCCGCTCGACTGGCCGAGGATCGGGACGGCTCTGGCGATGCGGCGGGGGAGCGCGTAGTCCGCGTTCCGCTCGGCCGGGAAGACGTCGGGCCGCTGGAACGGGACGTCCAGCAGCTCCGCCTGGGGCGTCTGGGCCCCGCTCGGGGCCGCGGCCCGCAGCGCCCCCGGGGCGGCCAGCAGGCCGCCGCCGAGGGCGGCGAGGAAGCGCCGCCGATTGAAGAAGACCTCCGGCGGCGTGATCCGCTGCGACGGGACGTTCGCCCGGTATCGCGAGCTCATGAGCCAGCGCGGAGCACGCGTCAGCGCAGCGGGTCGCGGTTCTCCCCGTCGAACGCCGAGCCGCAGCCGGCCGTGCAGAGGGTCGCGGGGTCCGGCCCCTCGCCGGCGGCGAACGCCCGCTCCTCGACGCGCGCCCCCGCCAGCAGGCCCGGCAGCCCGTAGTTGCCCTCGTGGCAGCGCGGCTCCTTGTAGACCCGGTTCGCCTCGTTGCTCTGCAGGCTGAGCTCGAGCGCCACGGTCCACGGCTGCGTCCACGTGGTCGGATCGTTCATCGTGACCAGGTAGTCGAGCGTGTGGGCATCGCGCCGCGTCCAGCGCTCGACGAGGTGCAGGTTCTCGCGGGAGCCCTGGTAGTCGGTCTTCGGGCTGAAGTTGGTGACGTCGACGACCAGGGTGTCGCCTTCCCACCGGCCGCGCGAGTCTCCCCACCACTGGCGGACGTCCGACGGCAGATGCGGCCGGTCGGTCACGGGAATGATGCGCTGCCAGCCCTGTCCCTGCCCGGTGTCGTAGAAGATCGACACCGTGTCGGGCGACTGCACGACCTGCAGGAAGTACCCGGCCGCCCCGCCGAAATCGGGCAGGCGGGCGGACAGGCAGCGTTCTCCCAGGCCCCGGTCTTCCGGATGGTCCGAACGATTGAAGGCGCTGGTCGGGTAGGACGGCGGCGGCTCGGCCCGCCGCGGCGACGGCGGCCCGTACTGCCCGCCCGCGCAGCCGGGCATGTCGTTCTTGCAGACGTCGGTCGCCTGCAGCAGATCGAGCTGATACCGGCGGAACGCAGCGCGCCGCGCCTGGGCCTCCGCCGTGAAGGGCGGAATGCGCCCGTCCGGCGGATCGATGATCAGCGACGTCCGGCTGCCGGTGTGCTTGTGCGTCAGGAAGATGGTCCGGTTGTAGGCGCCGCCGACGTCCTGCTCGCTGCCTGCCTCCGAGCGCGGGTCGAGGGCCAGCAGCGCGGCCCGCTCCCGATCGAGCGCCGCCCGCTCCTCCTCCGTGAACTCGGCCTGGCCCGCGAAACGCGCCGGCCGCTGGAGGGGAATCGCGTAGTCCGTGGTCCAGATGCCCTGCAGGTCGGGGTCGCCCCATGCCGTCTTTGCTGCCGGGCCGGCCTCCGGCTGCTCCTGGGCCCCCGGGGCCACCATCAGGAGGGCTGCCGCCACCAGGGTCGCCGCCACGACGCCGAGCGTTTCGATCACTCGTCGGGTCATGATCATCCTCGCGGGAGTTGCGGGTTCACGGAAACCGGATCGCATGGGCCTTGGTACACCCGTGCCCGGGCGAAGTCAAGCGCCAAGCCGCCCCGCGGCGGCCGCAGGTAGGATAGCAGCCCGCGGGTTGCTAACATGGGGCGGCGGCCGCGTCCGGCCGCCGGAGGACGAGCATGAACAGACCGACCACGCTCCTCACCGCGCTGCTGCTGGCGCTCGTCTCAATGCCCGCGCCCGGCGCCGCGCAGGATGCCCCCGAGGCCGAGCCGTTCGCGGCCGAGGGCATCCCGCCCGTCCCGCTGCCGGACGGCCCCCGCGTCTACGACACGGCCACGGGGCAGCGGATCCGGATGGTCGTCGCCGCCCGGGGACTGACCTACGCCTGGGGCCTCGCGTTCCTGCCGGACGGGAGCGCGCTGGTCACGGAGCGGCTCGGCACGCTCCGCCGGGTCCGCAACGACGCGCTCGACCCGCAGCCGGTCGCCGGCGTGCCCGAGGTGTACACCGAGGCGCCGCTGGCGGGGCTGATGGACGTCGCGGTGCACCCCGGATTCAGCGAGAACCGGTTCGTCTACCTGACCTACTCGAAGCCGACGGAGGAAGGCTCGCGGATCGCGCTGGCCCGCGGCCGCTTCGAGGGCGCGGCGCTCTCGGAGGTCCGCGACCTGTTCGTGTCCGAGGGCACCACGGCCGGCGGCGCGGCCCGGCTGGCGTTCGCGCCCGACGGGATGCTCTACATGACGGTCGGGGGCGCGTTCGGCGGCATCCGGTCGCAGGCCCAGGATCCGGCCAGCCACGTCGGCAAGGTGCTGCGCCTGCGTGACGACGGCACGGCGCCCGACGACAATCCGTTCGCGGGTCGGGACGGCGCGGCGCCCGAGATTTTCTCGCTCGGCCACCGCAACCCGATGGGTCTCGCCATTCATCCCGAGACCGGCCAGCCCTGGGCGAGCGAGCACGGGGTGATGGGCGGCGACGAGGTCAACATCATCCTGCCGGGAGGCAACTACGGCTGGCCCGACGTCTCCTACTCGCGCGAGTACTTCGGCGCCCGCGTGACCGAGCAGCCGTGGCAGGCGGAGCTCGAGCAGCCGGAGATCGTGTGGGTGCCCTCGATCGCACCCTCCGGACTGGTCTTCTATACGGGCGACCGGTTTCCCGACTGGCGCGGCGACCTGTTCGCGGGCTCGCTGATGATCGGGCGCGTCGCCCGGACCGGCCACGTCGAGCGGATCCAGTTCAACCGGCAGGGCCTGGAGCAGCGCCGGGAGTGGCTGCTGGCCGACCTCCGACAGCGAATCCGCGACGTCGAGCAGGGCCCGGACGGCCTGCTGTACGCGCTGACGGGCGGCGCCTTCCTCGGCAGCGACCCGGCCGCCGGCGAGTCGGCGCTGCTGCGCATCGAGCCGGCCGAGTAGGGGGAAGGCGGTGCGCGCGGGTGCGCCATCCGGCGTCGCCGGGCAACTTTCGAATGAGCAACCAGGAGGATTCATGCGTTCGATTCTCACCGTGACGGTAGCTGTCGTCCTGTGCGGTCCGGCCGGTCTCGCGTCCGCCGCACAGGAGGCGCCCGACGGCGAGCAGGTGTACCGGCAGCACTGCGCCCGCTGCCACGAGGGCTCCATGCCCCGCATGCCGACGCGCGAGATGCTCCGGCAGCGCACCCCCGAGGACGTCGAGATCGCCCTCAGCACCTTCGGCATGCGCCGCCAGGGCGCGGCGCTGACGGCGCCTGAGCGGCGGGCGGTGTCGGAGTACGTCACGGGCCGGCCGCCCGGCACCTACCGCGACCCGCTCGAGGTCATCCCCGAGAGCGCCTACTGCACGGCCCCGGCCGGCGGCGCCGACGCCCTCGCCGGCCCGGCCTGGAACGGCTGGGGCGCCGGGCTGCGCAACACCCGCTTCCAGCCGGCCGCGGCGGCCGGACTGACCGTCGACGACGTGCCGCGGCTGGCGCTCAAATGGGCGTTCGGTTTCCCCGGCGTCACCGCCTCCGGCTCGCAGGCGAGCGTGGTCGGCGGGCGGGTCTTCGTGGGCAGCCGCAACGGCCTCGTCTACGCCCTCGACGCCGGCACCGGCTGCATCGACTGGATCTTCGAGGCCGACGGCGGCGTCCGGTCGGCCCCGTCGGTCGGTCCGCACCCCGGCAGCGGCGAGGCGGTCGTCTACTTCGGCGACTCGTTCGCCAACGTCTACGCGGTGGACGTGGCCACGGGCGATGCGCGCTGGAAGGTGCTGGTGGACGACCACGGCGACGCGATGATCACCGGCGCCCCCGCGCTCCACGACGGACGGCTCTACGTGCCGGTCTCGTCGCTCGAGGAAGGCTCGGGCGCGATGCCGACCTACGAGTGCTGCACGTTCATCGGGAGCGTGGTGGCGCTCGATGCCGCCGACGGCAGCCAGATCTGGAAGACGCGCACCATCCAGGAGGAGCCGCAGCCGACGGTGCGCAACCGCATCGGCACGCAGCTCTGGGGTCCGTCCGGCGCCGCGATCTGGTCCGCGCCGACGCTCGACCCGGCCCGCAACCGGCTGTACGTCGCCACCGGCGACAGCTACACCCAGCCGGCCGCGCCGGAGAGCGACGCCATCATGGCGCTGGCCATGGACACGGGGAGCATCCTCTGGACGCAGCAGACGCTGCCCGGCGACGCGTGGAACATCGCCTGCTTCGAGACCACGCCCGAGGGCCGCGCCAACTGCCCCGAGGACGCCGGGCCGGACCACGACTTCGGGAGCTCCCCCGTCCTCACCACGGTGGACGACGGGCGCGAGCTGCTGCTGGCCGGACAGAAGTCGGGCGTGCTGTACGGTCTCGACCCGGAGACCGGCGCAATCGCGTGGGAGACCCGCGTCGGCGACGGCGGCATCCTCGGCGGCATCGAGTGGGGCATCGCCACGGACGGCGAGCTGACGTTCGCCGCGAGCTCGGAGGCGCTCGAGAAGGGGCCGGGCGACGCCGGCGGCCTCACCGCGGTCCGCGCCGGCGACGGCGCGACGATCTGGGACGCGCCGCCGTTCCAGGACACCTGCGGCTCGCGCGCCGGCTGCAACACCGGCCAGCCGGCCGCGGTGACCAGCATTCCGGGGGTCGTCTTCTCCGGCAGCCTCGACGGGCACCTGCGCGCCTACGACACCGCCACGGGCCGCGTCATCTGGGACGTCGACACCGTCGGCGAGTACGAGACCGTCAACGGCGTGCCGGCGCGCGGGGGCGCGCTGAACGGCCCCGGACCGACGGTGGCCGGCGGGATGGTCTACGTCAACTCGGGGTACAGCACCCTCGGCTTCATGCCGGGGAACGTGCTGCTCGCCTTCTCGGTGGAGGGGAGGTAGGGCGCAAGCCGACGACGCCAACATGAACCGGCCGACCCGCCTGGTGCAGCTCGTTCACCTCCTCGCCGGCCGCCGGCCGAAGACGGTGGAGGAGATCGCCGGGCATTTCGAGATCTCGCCGCGCACGGTATACCGGGACTTCGCGGACCTGTCGCGTCACGATATCCCGATTACGCGCAACGAGTACGGCTACCAGTTGCTGGAAGGCGCCACCATCCGGCCGCTGGCGCTGACGGCCGGCGAGCGTGCGGCGCTGAAGCTGGTGCTCCGGAGCCCGGCCGTGCGCACCGCCCCGGACGTCGGCAAGGCAATCGAGATGGTCGAGGCCAAGCTCGACGCCGCGACCCGCCGATCGGAGGAGACGCCGAGCGCGCTGACGCTGGCCGGTCCCGAGCGCTCCGGGGCCATCCCCGCCGGCCGGACGGATCTGCTTCAGCGTGCCGTCCGGGAGCGCACGCCCGTGTCGATCCACTACCGTTCGCTGGCCAGCCGCCACCGATCCTGGCGCGGGGTCGATCCGTACGCGCTCTTCCATCGGGAGGCGGCGTGGTACCTGATCGGACGCTGCCACCTCCACGGCGAGCCCCGCGTGTTCCGCCTCGATCGAATCGCCGACGCCCGGCTGCTCGAAGGCTGCTTCGACCGCCCTGCGTTCGATCTCGACGATCACCTGCGGCACACCTGGGCCGTGTACCGGGGCCGCGAGCTGCACGCTATCGTCATCCACTTCGACGCCGCGCTCGCCCCGCTGATCGAAGAGGGTGTTCACCATCCCGGTGAGCGCGTCGGGCGACTGGAGAACGGCGACTTGGAGTACCGCGTCGACCTCTCCCACCTCGACGAGATCGCCCGCTGGATCCTGGGATTCGCCGGGCAGGCGCGCGCGGTCAAGCCGCCCGCGCTGGTGCGGCTCGTCGCCGAGATGGCGCGCCTCGCGTACGAGCGCCACGGCGACGCTGCCGACGACGTATCCTCCACCGGCCGCGGGCAGGACGATCTGCCCGGCCTGGCGGGCGACGCATCCGCCCGGCAGCGACCTCTGATCTGATTGCGACGGCACATACGCTCACGCCCCCGCGGCTCGGAGGCGGCTCGCGACAGGCAGGCCAGTTGAGGAATCTGGTCACAGCCTTCGCGTATGCCGTGCGGGTATTCGCATTACGGATCCGTGCCGTGAAGAACTCGACCATCCGCTCCGCGGTAGCCGGCCCGGCTCTCTCGACGATCGCCGGCAGCCCCTGCACAGCCCAATTGCCGGGCAGGGTCAGTGCTGTGGTCACCGGCTCGAGCTTCTGGGTCGTCGCCAGCTCCGGCGCTGCCAACGGGTCCGGTGGTGTGACCACAACCAGAAGCGTCACAAGAAGGGGAAGCACCGCTTCGCGTACCGCCTCCTGGGCAGGGTCAGCAAGGAACCGTTCAGCGAGCCAGAGGACGAAGAGCCAAACCCAGGTGTTTACAGGCCCCTGCGCCTCGGGCGGCGCCGACTCCTGCACGGTCGCCGCATCAGCGACCAGCTCCTCAAGTACGCGTTCCGGTTCAGGCGAGTCGGCGATGGTGTCCTCGGCGCGCTCCAATCGCCCGACAGCATCGGCGACTCGTTCGTTCCATGCCTCACCGAACACCTTCTCGAGACCCGGCGACGGGCGCCTGAACTGCTCCAGCATCCTTTATGTAACTCCACTAGCCGAAGGCGACCACCGCCCCAGGATCGCTTGCTACACTTGTCTGCGCATGCCGTCGAACAACAAGCGCCGTCGTCGCCCACTGACAGGGCTGGGCAAGCTCCGGCGTGATGTCGCGGAGATCAGCGACAACGATCCGGCAGGTCTGACGCGCGGTCGACGGCTGCATTTTCCGTGAAGGCATTCCCGATGCGTTGGTTGATCACCGAGCTGTCGCGTCGCGACAAGGTGCTCGCGTCGACCGGGTTTCTGATCGCAGCGCAGGGCTTCGTCCTCCTGGAGCTCATGTCCTTCGACGATCAGGTGATCCTCGGCGTCGATCGCTGGCTCAAGCCGTTCAAGTTCTGCGTCTCAGTGCCGATCTTCCTGTGGACGGTGGCTTGGCTGATGCCGCATCTGCCGGCCGGCCGATCACTGCGAGCCACGTTGCGGTGGAATGAAGCCCCATAAAACGCCATGAAAGCAATCGTCCACGACAGGTTCGGACCACCCGGCGACGTCCTCGTTCTCAAGGACATCGACAAGCCGGTGCCAACGGACGACGAGGTGCTCGTACAAGTCCACGCCGCTTCGGCTAATGGAGGCGACCCGGAGGTCGTTAGAGGCCGGCCGTACGTCATACGGGTAATGGGTTTCGGGCTGTTCAAACCAAAGAACAAGATTCTCGGAGATGACGTCGCCGGCCGCGTCGAGGCGGTCGGTAAAAACGTCGTGCAATTCCAGCCGGGTGATGAGGTATTCGGTGGACTATTCGGTACAGGCTCCGGCGCATTTGCCGAGTATGTGTCTGCCGCCCAAGACCGGTTCGCACTGAAACCACCCAACATCACGTTCGAGCAAGCCGCAGCCGTACCCGCCTCCGCAGGCTCCGCCCTCCAGGGACTCCGCGATCAAGGGCAGCTTCAGCCCGGCCAAAAGGTCATAATCAACGGCGCATCGGGAGGTGTGGGACCATTCGCCGTGCAGATTGCGAAATTGCTTGGCGCGGAAGTTACCGCTGTATGCAGTACGAGAAACGTCGACACGGCCCGATCCATAGGCGCAGACCACGTCATCGACTACACACGCGAAGACTTCACCAGAACCGATCAACGCTACGATCTCATGCTCGATATCGCCGGGAAGCGCTCGCTGTCAGACTGCAGACGCGCCCTCACCTCCCGAGGAACCTACGTATTCATGGGAGGAGGACGCGGCCGCTGGGTGGGTGCGCTCCCCCGCTACTTGACGACTCCCGCGCTGTCTCCATTCGTAAGCCAGAGGATGCGCGCCTTTGTCGCCACCGCGAGTCACGAGGACCTGGTCTATGTGAAAAACCTCCTCGAAGCCGGCAAACTGACACCCATCATCGACAGAACCTACCCTCTGAGCGAGACCTCTCAGGCGATCTCCTATGTCGAAGAAGGACACGCCCAGGGAAAAGTCATCATCACCGTAAGGTGATCGACGCAGTACTCGCTTGCGAGGAGGCAGTCCAATGGTCAAGACGTTGGCTTGAGACGGCCCGAACGCTTGGGATCCGGGCACAGCTCACAAGCGAAGGGCAGCAAGCGGCACGACGGTCCGGCCCACCATCGGGCGGCCGTGCCCGGTCCGGCCCCTTGCGCCGGCGAAACGCCAGTTTCGCCTAGCCCATGTTTACCAACGGTA
>JAAXGX010000065.1 GCA_012271165.1 Vicinamibacteraceae bacterium
TGGCAGACCGCGTCGGCGTCGGAGTGGCCGAGGAGACCGCGCGGGCCCGGGACATGTACGCCGCCCAGCATCAGCCGGCGTCCGGCGGCGAACCGGTGCAGGTCGTATCCCAACCCCACCCGCGGCGCGACCGCCGCGGCGGCGGCAGACGCGAGCCGTTCGGCGGCCGCGAGATCGGCGGCGCGCGTGATCTTGACGTTGGCCGGATCGCCCTCGACCAGGCGTACCGGATGGCCGGCCCGCTCGGCGAGCGCGGCCTCGTCCGTCGCTTCCGCACCGCCGCCGCGGGCAATCGCGTCGCGGAGAACGCCGGTGCGGAACGCCTGGGGAGTCTGGGCCAGGAAGATCCGCTCGCGCGCGAGCGTAGCCCCGACGAAGGCCACGCCGTTCTCGAGCCGGCCCTCCTTGACGGTATCGAACGCGGGCAGCGCTGCGATGGCGGCGCCGGACTCGACGGCCGCGTCGATGGTCCGCCCGATCAGCTCGGGCCCGCAGAACGGCCGCGCGGCGTCGTGCACGACCACGACCTCGCTCGCGGGGTCGACCGCATCGAGCCCGGCCGCCACCGAGTCCTGCCGGCGGGCCCCGCCCGCCACCCACCGCACCGGCGTCCGCACCTCCCGCACCTCCGCGGGCGGCGCGGCCGCGAGCTCGGCCGGGAGCACGACCACGATCTCGTCGATGCGCTCGCTGGCGTCGAACGGCGCGATGCTGCGTGCGAGCAGCGTCCGCCCCCCGACCGTCCTGAGCTGCTTCGGAACCCGGCCGCCGAGGCGGGCGCCCCGACCGCCGGCGGCGATGATGGCGGATACGAACATCTGCAGACGACTATAGCGCGCGTACCGGCCCCCAGGCGGGCGGCGTCACGGGCTCGTCACGGTCGCTCGCACGATCTGCCGGGCCCGCTCGGCCAGACGACCGGCGTCGGCGCGGCCGAGGCCGGCCGTGGGCAACGGCTCGTGGACGACCAGCTCGACGTCGCCGGGGCACGTCATCAGACGGCCCTTGGGCATGACGTGGCGGCTGCCCGAGACGGCGACCGGCACGACGGGCAGCCCCGCCTCGATGGCCAGCAGGAACAGGCCGCGCTTGAAGTGCAACACCTCGCCGTCGGCGCTCCGGGTACCTTCCGGGAAGACGATCAGCGAATGGCCGCGCCGCATGAGGCCGGCCACCTTGCGCAGCGTCGTCCGCCCGGCGCGCTCGCGATCGATGAGCAGGTGGCCGGTGTAGCGCAGGTGCCACCCGAGCACGGGGAACGCACCCAGCGAGGCCTTGGCCAGGATGCGCAGCTCGTACGGAATCGAGGTGATCAGGATGGGGAAGTCGTAGATGCTCTGGTGGTTCGACACGAAGACGTACGAGCGTCCCGGCTCGATGAGCTCCCGCCCGCGCGCGCGCACACGCACGCCGGTCGTCGCCAGGATCAGCCGCGACCAGGCGCGCGCGCAGCGGTGCGCCACGCGACCGCGGCGATCCACCAGCATCGACGTCAGGGACACGAATCCGAGCACGGCAGTGTAGACGCTGATGGCCGGAATCAGCCAGAAGACCGTCCGCCACCAGTGGAAGGGGGGCAGCTTCACTCGATGAGCGCCTCCAGCGCCTCTTCGACGGTCCCGACGCCGACGTGCCGGCAGCTCTCGCCGTCCGCGGACGACGCCGAGTTGCCGGCCGGCATCACGCAGCGGGTGAAGCCCAGCTGCGCGGCCTCCTTGACGCGCAGCGCGGCCTGCGGCGTCGCGCGCACCTCGCCCGCCAGGCCGACCTCGCCGAACACGGCCGTCCCCGGCCGCACCGCGCGGTTGCGCAGGCTCGACGCCACGGCCGCGACCACCCCCAGATCGGCCGCGGGCTCGTTGACGATCAGGCCCCCCGCGATGTTCAGGAACACGTCCTCGCCCGCAAGGTGGAGCCCCGCGCGCTTCTCCAGGACCGCGAGCAGCAGCGCCAGGCGGTTGGGGTCGAGACCGCTCGCCGTGCGCCGCGAGGTGCCGTAGGCGCCGCTGCTCACCAGCGCCTGCACCTCGACGAGGATCGGCCGCGAGCCCTCGATCGAGCAGAGCACCACGGATCCGGGCACGTTCGCGGCCCGCTCGGACAGGAACAACTGCGACGGGCTCGGCACGGCGCGCAGCCCGGTGCCGGTCATCTCGAAGACGCCCAGCTCGCTGACCGGGCCGAAGCGGTTCTTCACCGCGCGGACGATGCGATGGGCGTGATGCCGTTCGCCTTCGAAGTACAGCACCGTATCGACGACGTGCTCGAGGACCTTCGGCCCCGCCAGGCTGCCGTCCTTCGTCACGTGCCCCACCAGGAACGTCGGCAGCGCGCGTCCCTTGGCGGTGAACAGCAGTTGCGCCGCCGCCTCGCGCACCTGCCCGATGCTGCCCGGGGCGGACTGCAGCTTGCCGGAGAAGACGGTCTGGATCGAATCGACGATCAGCACGGCCGGCTGTACCCGGTCGACCGCCTCGAGGATGCGCTCGAGGCAGGTCTCCGCCAGCAGATACAGCGGCGCCGCGCGCACGCCCAGCCGCTCGCCCCGAATCTTGACCTGGTGCTCCGACTCCTCCCCGGAGGCGTACAGCACGGGACCGAGCGTGCGGGCGGCCGATGCGGCCGCCTGGAGCAGCAGCGTCGACTTGCCGATGCCCGGCTCGCCGCCCAGCAGCACCACGGAACCCGGCACGATGCCGCCGCCCAGGACGCGGTCGAGCTCGTCGATGCCGCTGGCCAGCCGCGCGACGTCCGGCATCTCGATTTCGTCGTACGGGCGGGCGGCGGCAGCCTCCCCCGGCGGCCCGTAGCGCCCGGCGCCGCCGTCGCCCGGCGCGGGGCGCACCGGCTCCTCGACCAGCGAGTGCCAGGTGCCGCACTCGGGGCAGCGTCCGTGCCACTTGCTCGCCTGCGCCCCGCAGGCCTGGCATGCGAAGACGGTCCGCCCCGGCTTCATGAGCTCTCCGAGCCGGTCTCCGCTCCCGAGTAGACGCGCGCGATCCGACTGCCCACGCGGCACATGATCTCGTGCGGCACCGTGCCGATCCAGCACGCGACCTCGCCCGCGTCGATGCAGTCGTCGCCCTGGGCGCCGATCAGCACGACGTCGTCGCCGGGCTCGACGTCCAGCTCCGTGACGTCGATCGTGATCGAGTCCATGCAGACCGAGCCGACGATGCGGACGCGCCGCCCACCCACCAGCACCTCGCCGACCCCGGCCAGCCGGACATCCAACCCGTCCGCGTAGCCGGCCGGAACGACCGCGACGCGCGTCGGCCGGGTGGCAGTGAACCGCGCGCCGTAGCCGGCCGACTCGCCCGGCCGCATGCCCTTCACCGCCACCACGCGGCTGCGCAGCGACATCACGGGCCGCAGCCGAAGACCGGCAGGCGCCGCCTGGGAGGCCGGCGTCAGACCATAGAGCAGCAGCCCCGGCCGGACGGCGTCGAGCCACGTGCGCCGGTCGCGCAGCAGCGCCGCGCTGTTCGCCGCGTGGCGCGGGCGGGGCCCGAGCCCGAGGCGCGACAGCGCGGCCAGCGCCGCGTCGAACCGCTGCCGCTGCTGCTCGAACAGCCCGTGGCCGGGCTGGTCGGCCGTCGCGAAGTGGGTGTACACGGCGTCGAAGACGAGGTTCGGGCTGGCAAGCACCGCGGCCAGCGTCGTGCCGAGGTTGTCGTGGCGGAAGCCGAACCGGTTCATGCCGGTATCGATCTTGAGATGGCAATGGAGCCGCACGCCGCGCGGCGCGGCCGCCGCCTGCAAGGCCCGCGCGGCCGACGGCGACGAGACCGTGGGGGTCAGGCCGTGCTCGAACACGCCGCCGAGGTCGCTGACGCTGAGCGCACCGAACACCAGAATGGGAATCCGCACGCCCCCCCGGCGCAGCCGGACGCCCTCCTCGATGTCCGCGCAGGCCAGCATGGCCGCCCCGGCCGCCTCGAGCGCGCGGGCGACGGCCACCGCGCCGTGGCCGTAGGCGTTGGCCTTGACCACGGCGATGAGACCCGGATGCCGTCCGGCGGGGCCGGCCTCGGGCGCGACGAACGCCCGGACCGCCCGGTAGTTGGCCTTGAGGACCGCGAGGTCGATGCGGGCGAAGGTCGGGTGGACCACGGGTGCCGCCCCGCCTCACGGACGGTCGGGCGTCAGCAGCTCGAAGCGGGTCTGCTGCTTCAGGAACGCCAGCCGGACCGTGCCGGTCGGCCCGTTCCGCTGCTTGCCGATGATGACCTCCGCCACGCCGGCATTCTCGGGCGTCTCCTCGTACATCTCCTCGCGGAAGATGAACATGACGACGTCCGCGTCCTGCTCGAGCGCGCCGGATTCCCGCAGGTCCGCGAGCTGCGGGCGCCGGTCGGCGCGCGACTCGGGGGCGCGGCTGAGCTGCGAGAGCGCCACCACCGGCACGTTCAGCTCCTTGGCGAGCCCCTTCAGGCCCCGGGAGATCGAGGCGATCTCCTGCGTCCGGTTCTCGAACCGCCCCCGCCCCTGCATCAGCTGAATGTAGTCGACGATGATCAGATCGAGGTTGTGCTCCGCCTGCAGGCGGCGCGACTTCGCGCGCATCTCGAGCAGACCGATGCCCGGCGTGTCGTCGATGAAGACGCGCGCCTGCGCCAGCCGCCCCATTGCTTCCGACAGGCTACCGTAGTCGGACTCGGTCAGCAGGCCGGTGCGGAACCGGTGGGAATCGACGCGCGCCTCGGAGGTCAGCATCCGCATGAAGAGCTGCTCCTTCGCCATCTCGAGGCTGAACACGCCGGCCGTCCGGCCGCCAGCGGTCCCCACATGCTGGGCGATGTTCAAGGCGAACGCCGTCTTGCCCATCGACGGCCGCGCGGCCACGATGACGAGATCGGCCGGCTGGAGCCCCGCGGTCATCTCGTCGATGTCGACGAAACCGGTCGGGACCCCCGTCACCACGTTCTTGAGGTCGTGGAGCTTCTCGATCGTGGCGAAGCTGGCCTCGACCAGGTCGCTCAGGGGCACGAATCCGGAATGAACGCGGTCCTCGGCGATCGAGAAGATTTCCTGCTCCGCCCTATCGAGCACGACGTCGGCGTCCTCCTCGGCGGCGTAGGCGCTGGCGACGATCCGGTTTGCCGAGTCGATCAGGTTGCGCAGCGTCGCCCGTTCCTTGACGATGCGCGCGTAGTGCTCGACATTGGTGGACCGCGGCACGCCGTCGACCAGCGAGGCCACGTAGGCGGGGCCGCCGACCGCTTCGAGAACGCCGGAGCGGTGCAGCTCGTCGCGCAGCGTGACCAGATCGATGGCCTGCCCGCGCTCGCTGAGATCCACCATCCTGTCGAAGACCTGCTGGTGGGCCTGCCGAAAGAAGTCGCGCGCGTCGAGGAGCTCGGCGGCGACGTTGAAGGCTTCGTTGTGGATGAGGATGGCGCCCAGGACGCAGCGCTCGGCCTCGAGGTTGTGCGGCAGCGGGCGCCCGGCGGGCGAACTCGGTGCGGCGTCAGGCATCGAGCGGACTCCGGGACAGAGCCGGGACGGGCGGCCCGGGGCGCGTTGTCGGCCGGACGCGGCGGGCGCCCCGCCGCGGACTCCTACTCCGCGACGGACTCCTGGCCATCCGCGTCCGCGGCCGGCTCGCCGTCCTGCTGGTCCTCCTCCTTGACGACGACGACGCGCAGGTCGACCGTCACGTCGCGGTGGATCCTGACCTGCACGGTGACCTCGCCCAGGTGCTTGATCGGCTCGTCGAGATGAATCGCCCGCTTGTCGACCGGCAGCTGCCGCTCGGCCAGGTACTCGGCGATGTCGCCGGCGGTCACCGACCCGTAGAGCGTCTCGGTCTCGCCGACGCGCCGGGCGAACACGCACTCCACGGCGGCCACGCGATCCGCAACGCCCTGCGCGGCCTGCCGCTCCTCGGCCTCCTGCTGGTCGGCCACCTTGCGCTCCGCCTCGACCTGCCGGCGGTTCGACTCCGTGACCGGCAGCGCCAGCCGGCGCGGCAGCAGGTAGTTGCGCGCGTAGCCGTTGGCCACGCTGACGATGTCGCCGCGGCGGCCCAGATGGTCGATATGTTCCCGCAGGATGAGCTCTACCACGTGAGACTCCTAGTCGGTGACATAGGGGATCAGCGCCAGCTGGCGCGCCCGCTTGATCGCCGTCGTCAGCTTGCGCTGGCACTTGGCGCACGTGCCGGAGGTCCGCCGGGGCTGGATCTTGCCGCGGTCGGCCAGCGCCATCATGAGGAGGCGCACGTCCTTGTAGTCGATGTAGTCGATCTTGTCCACGCAGAAACGGCAGACTCGCCGCCGCCGGAATCCGCCGCGGCGCGGGCCGCCGCCCGACGGGCGCCGTCCGCCACGTTCGTCCTTCATTCCTTCACCTCCGCCGGGGTCTCCGATGCGGCCGGGGCCGGGGTGTCCGCCGGGGCAGCGGCCGGGGGTGGTGTCGCCGCCGGGGCCGCCGTCGCGGCGGGGGCTTCAGGCGCCGCGGGGGTCTCGGCCGGGGCCGGGGCCGCGGCCGGGGGTGTGTCCGCCGCCGGGGCCGCCGTCGCGGCGGGGGCTTCAGGCGCCGCGGCGGGTGTCGCCGCCGGGGCCGCGGCCGGCGCCGGCTCCGCCGTCAGGCCGCGCGCCTCGCGCCGGCGCTGCCGGCGCGACTGGCGCCGCGATCGGGCGCGCTCCGCCTTGCGGAGATCCTCGTCCACGCGCACGATCAGATACCGCAGGATGTTGTCGGCGACCTTGAGCCGCCGGTCCAGCTCGCCGACGATCTCGCCCGGGCCGGTGAAGAGCTCCAGGACGTAGGTGCCTTCCTTGTGGCGGTCGATCTCGTACGCCAGGCGGCGCCGCCCCCAGTTGTCGGTCTTGTCGATCTGGCCGCCCCGGGTCGTGATGATCTCCTCGACCTGCTCGTGCAGGCCGTTGACCGCCTCCTCCCCGGCATTCGGGTTCATGACGTACACCAGCTCGTACTGTCGCGTTTCCTGCATCGCACTCCTCTCGGTCTGTCGCGGCCGCCGATTCCCCGGCGGCAAGGAGCAGTGGTTCCGAATTCCACGCCTACACCTCGCCGTTGAAGCGGTTCATCGCCACGTCGATCCCGTCGGTGACGAAGACCTCCACGGCATCGCCCGCTGTTCCGATCGCCGGCCTGATCGTCTCCAGCTCCGCCTCGTCGAACGTCGCCAGGACGTGGTTGGCGAGGTCACGCCGCCGGTCGCCCCGATCGACGCCGATCCGCAGGCGCGCGAAGGCCGTGCCCAGCACGTCGACCACCGACCGCAGACCGTTGTGCCCGCCGTCCGAACCGCCGCGGCGCGCCCGCAGCCGGCCGAGCGGCAGGTTCACGTCGTCGGCCACGATCAGAACATCGTCGCGATCGAACCGGTAGTACCTGACCAGCTCCCCGACGGCCCGGCCGCTGAGGTTCATGAAGGTCAGCGGCTTGGCGAGCATGAGGCGCGCGCCCGGCCCCCGCTCGCGCGCCATGAGCGCCTCGGCCGGGCTCGACCCGAAGGCCAGCGCACGCCTCCGCGCCACCTCGTCGACCACGTCGAAGCCGACGTTGTGGCGCGTTCCCGCGTACCTCGCGCCCGGGTTGCCGAGCCCGACGATCAGCTTCACTGGGACTGGGCCGGCTCCTCACCTGCCTCCGCTTTCCCCTTCTTGATGACCTCAGGCTGCGCCCCCTCCTCGACAGCCTCGGCGGCAGCCTCCTCAGCCTCCGGCTCCTCCTCCACCTTCGGCGCGATCACGTGCACCAGCAGCGTCTCGGGCTCGCTCACGGGCGTCCACGAGACGCCCTCGAGCAGGTCGCGCAGACGCACGCCCTGGCCGATCAGCAGCTCGCTCACGTCGATGTGGATGTGCTCGGGAATCTCCGTCGGCAGGCACTCGACCTGCACGTCGCGCTGCACGAAGTCGAGCAGCCCGCCCTGCTGCTTGACGCCGGCCGGCTCGCCCGCGAGCATCACCGGCACGGTGACGGTGATGACCTTGTCGAGGGCCGGTCGATAGAAGTCGACGTGCAGCAGGGTGTTGCCGATCGGATCGAGCTGAAACTCCCGCACCATGACCTGGCTGCTGTCGCCGCCGTCGACGCTCAGGGCGATCAGCGTGTTCACGCCCGATTCGGAATGCAGGATGCGGTGCACCTCCTCCGGGTCCACCGCGAGCGGCACCCCGCCGGTCGAGTCGCCCCCGTAGAGCACCGCGGGTACGCGTCCCGATCGCCGCAGGCGCCGGGCCTCGTTCTTTCCCAGTCCGTCCCGTGTCGCCGCCGCCAATGTCACGTCCATCTGTCCCTGCCTGTCCACCGTCCGCGCCGTCCCGAATCAGACGAACAGGGACGACACCGAGGTCTCCTGGTGAATGCTCTGAATGGCCCGTCCGAGCAGCTTCGCCACCGACAGCACGCGTATCCTGGACGACCGCTCCAGCTCGGGACGGAGCGGGATGGTGTCGGTGACGATCAGTTGCTCGAGCGACGAATCCTCGATCCGCTGCAGCGCGGGTCCCGACAGCACGCCGTGCACGGCGCCCGCGAAAACGCGCGCGGCCCCGTTCTCGCGCACGGCGCGCGCGGCCTGCTGGAGCGTCCCCGCGGTGTCGACGATATCGTCCTGGATGATGCACACGCGGCCCTGCACCTCGCCGACCACGTGCATCACTTCCGCGCGGCCGTCCTCCGACCGCCGCTTGTCGATGATCGCCAGGTCCGCGCCCAGCCGTTTCGCATAGGCCCGCGCGCGCTCCACGCCGCCCGCGTCCGGCGAGACGAACGTGACCTGCGCGTCGTTGTCCAGCCGCGCCAGATAGTCGATGAAGACCGGCGCGGCGAACAGGTGGTCCACCGGGATGTCGAAGAAGCCCTGGATCTGCGCCTTGTGCAGATCCATCGTCAGGACCCGGTTGGTCCCGGCCGCACTGAGCAGGTTCGCAACCAGCTTGGCGGAGATCGGTACGCGGGGCTTGTCCTTGCGATCCTGTCGCGCGTACCCGTAGTAGGGCAGCACCGCGGTGATCCGCGCTGCCGACGAGCGGCGAAACGCGTCCACCATCACGCACAGCTCGATGAGATGCTGATCGACCGGGGTGCAGGTCGGCTGGACGACGAAGACGTCCGTGCCGCGAATGTTCTCGTCGATCTGGAACGAGACTTCGCTGTCGGAGAAGCGCCTGAGGCAGGCACGGCCGAGCGGCACACCGAGGAAGTTGGCGATCTTCCGGGCGAGCTCGGGGTGTGCGCTGCCCGAGAACAGCTTCAGGTCTCCGGTCGTCATGGCGCGCTGATCTCACGCGGCGCACGGTGGGGCGCCGGCCGCCGCCGCGCTGCCCTCGCGGGCGGGGGCGCTGGTTGGGGCGGAAGGATTCGAACCTTCGAATACGGGATCCAAAGTCCCGCGCCTTACCGCTTGGCCACGCCCCATCACGACCGTGCCGAGGCTCGCGGACGGAACACGGACAGCCCGACTCGAACGCTGCGCAAACGATTACTCTAGCCGATGCGAAAGGAGCGGGCAAGGGTCAGCGGCCGGGTCGCAGGACCGTCCCGCGCCGGAACTCGGCGCGCCCCGTGGTGCGGCTCACGACGGCCCGCCAGCCCCGCCGGCGCGCCGCGAGCCGCGCCGCGTGAGCGGCCGCGTGCGTGGGGTACAGGCCGAAGACGGCCGAGCCGCTGCCGGTCATGGCCGCCCGCAGGGCGCCTGTCCGGCGCAGGCGCTCGATCATCCTCCCCACCTCGGGGTGACGCTCGACGACGACCGGCTCCAGGTCGTTCGCCAGGCCGCGCAGGCCGCGGCGCCAGCCCCGCGGCAGCGCGGCGGGACCGGCGCCGCCCGGTCGCGCCGCGGCATCGAACCAGCGGTACGCATCCGCCGTGGACACGCCGAACGGCGGGCAACTGAGCACCACCCAGAGCGGCTCGATGTCCGGCACGCCGCGCACGCGCTCCCCGCGGCCCCTGGCCAGCGCCGCGCCGCCCGCCAGAAAGTACGGCACGTCGGATCCCACCCGGGCGGCCACCGCCCGCAGCCAGCCGTCGCTCGCGGCGATCCCCCACACGGCGCACAACCCGCGCAGCGCGGCCGCGGCGTCGCTGCTCCCGCCGCCCAACCCGGCGGCCGCCGGAATCCGCTTCGTGATCGTGACCGCGGCGCCGGTCGGATCGCCGGTCCGCCCGTTGGCCGTCCACAACGCGCTGGCGGCCGCCCACACGAGGTTCGCACGATCCCGCGGCATGCCGGACGACCGGCTGCGGACGGTCAGCGGGCCGGGCCGGCGGCGGAACGCGAGCGTGTCGTGCAGGCCGACGGACTGCAGCAGCGTGCACACCTCGTGGAAGCGATCCGGACGCCGGCCCAGGATGCGCAGGTGCAGGTTGATCTTCGCCGGCGCGCGGACGGTGCAGGTCACGGGTCGGCGGGCCGGCGCGGCGGGCGCCCGGCCGCCGTCGGAGGGCGCGGCTCCTCCAGCGGTCCCGGAGCGCCGCGAAGCGTCTCGATCGGCACGGGCGCGAACCCTGCCGGGACCTCCTGGACGAAGGCCCGCTCGTCGAGCTCCACGTTGATGTCGACCTGCGAGAGCGTCGCCGTCAGATCGGTCGCGGCGGCGTCCGGCGCGGTGGTCTGCACGCGTATCCGCCGCGGCAACCCCCGGACGTGATCGGCGTACTCCACGATCAGTCCCGGCCGGCGACCGGCGACCATGACTGTGGCCGGCCCGACCTCGTGCAGGTACAACGTGGCGTCGCCCTCGAGCGCGACCCCGATCCAGCCGCCGCCGTAGGTGCGGGCCGCAACCGCCCGGGGCTGCGGAACCAGACATCCGGTGAGCAGGGCCCGGAAGTCGGCGGGGCCGAGTGGCAAGCCGGCCAGCGCCGCGAGCAGGTCGCGTCCGCTCGCCCCCGTGACCACGCGGCGCTCGCGGGGCAGCAGGAGCACCGGCGGGGCGGAGCCGGCCACCAGCACGAAGGCGGGCGCGCCGAAGGGGGCGAGGCCCTCGAGGCGCAGCGACCCCGGCCGCGCGAGAGCGCCTCGCACGCGCCCCCGCAGCCGCGCGTCGCCGGTGCGGCCGCTGATGGCGAGCAGCAGCTCGAGCGTCCTGACGCGGCGGCAGGGGTCCACGGCCGCGGCGAACAGGTCCTCGTAGTCCGGCAGCGGCGTCCCCGATCCGCGCGGCATGGTGATGCGCGGCGACGCACAGGCGCCCAAGAGGAGCGTGAGGAGGCAGAGGCAGGCGAGCCTACCGCGCGAGTCGGCGTCTGGCGTCGCCAATCTTCCGTTCGATGGTGGAACGCTCGATGTCGTCACCGTCGCCGGCCAGCGCACGCTCCCAGGCTGCGATGGCGTCGGCGTAACGGCCGAGCCGCAACATCAGGTCGCCGAAATGGTCCTGGATGACGGAGTTCCAGGCCATCTGCTCCCGCGCCCGCTGCAGCAGGCTCTCCGCGCGCTCGAGCCGGTCGAGCTTGAAGTACGCCCACCCGAGGCTGTCGAGGTACGCGCCGTTGTGCGGGTCGAGCTCGATGGCCCGCTCGAGCAGATCGACCGACTCTTCCAGGCGGTCGCCGCGGTCCGCCAGCATGTAGCCCAGATAGTTCAGCGTGGCGGCGTGCTCCGGATCCCGTTCCAGGACCCGCCGGAAGGCCAGCTCCGCGTCCAGGGGCCGATCGCTGCGCTCGAGAACCGCGCCGAGCTGAAACAGAATCGCCGGGTCGTCCGGGAACCGCCGGTCGGCCGACTCGAGCAGCGCGACCGCATCCGGGAAGCGCTCGTACTGGCTGTAGAACGCGGCCAGCACCAGGTAGGCGGCTGGCTCCTCGACGCGCTCCCGGAGCGCGTCCCGCAACATGTCGACGCCGGCGTCCACATCGCCGCCGTCGCCGAGCACGCGGGCCTCGAGATGGGCCACGGTGAGGTTCCCCCCGTGGTGCCCCCGCAGGCCATCGAGAACGCGGCGGGCGTCGGCCACCCGCCCGGCGCTCAGGTGCGCCTGTGCCAGCCGCGCCGCGAACTCCAGACCGGTCGGCCTGAGCGCGACACCCTGCTGGTAGACCCGGCTGGCGGCGTCGTAGTCCTGGAGCTGCTCGTAGGCATGGCCGACCCGCCTGAGCAGCCCGGCGACCTGCCGCCTCCGCAGGTCGCGCGCCTCCGCCGCCGCGAGCAGCGGCTCCAGCACCTCGATAACCTGTCGGTGCTGCCGCCGGCGGC
Organism: Vicinamibacteraceae bacterium; assembly: GCA_012271165.1. Taxonomy (GTDB): domain Bacteria; phylum Acidobacteriota; class Vicinamibacteria; order Vicinamibacterales; family UBA8438; genus JAAXGX01. Next base: position 12,179 of record JAAXGX010000065.1, read on the forward strand.
TGAACACCTCGGCCAGCGCGAAGGTGCCGCGCACCCCCTCGGGCTCGACCTCCACCAGCCTGCGCGCCACCGTCTCGGCGGCCTCGAAGTTCCCCAGCTCCAGCTCGACCTCCGAGAGGAGGTAGAGCCCGGCCGCATCCATCGGCCGCATGGTGACGAGCTCGTCCAGCACGTCGCGCGCCCGCTCGGCCTGCCCGTCCTGCAGCAGCGCGTTGGCGAGCTCGCGCCGCGTTCGCGCGCTGCGCGGGTTGCGATCGACCGCGCGCTCGTACGCCTCGACGGCATCGCCCCAGCGGCCGCCCCGGCCGTACAGCTCGGCGAGACTCCGCAGCGCCCGCGACGACGGCGGGCCGGCCGCGACGACCCGCTCCATCGTCTCCACGGCGTCGGCCATGCGACCGTCCAGCTCGTAGGCCCGCGCCAGCAGCAGTCCCGTCTCCGAGAAGCCCGGCGCCTCCTTCTGCAGCGCCTCGAGCAGGTCGATCGCCTTCTCCGCCGCGCGGTCGCGCAGATACAGCCGCCCCAGGGTCAGCTCGACCTGAAAATCGGGCAGCGGCCCGACGCGCGCCTGCTCCAGGTGGTCGATGGCGAGCCGGATGTCCTCCGCCGTGCCCGCCCGGGCGTTGGCTCGCGACGCGTATATCAATCCCAGGATGCGGTGCGCCGTGGAGTTGTCCGGCTCGCGCGCGAGCGCCTCGCTTGCCGCGGCGACAGCCTCCTCGCCGCGGTTGTGGCGGGCGTAGAGCGAGGACAGCTCGGCCAGGATCTCGCCGGTCGCGCGGTCCAGCTCGGACGCCTCGCGGTAGGCGCGAATCGCGCCGTCCACGTCGTCCTCGCTCTCGAGGTAGCGCCCGCGCAGGAACAGACGGTACGCCTCGCCGCGATCCGCGGGGCGCGCTTCCGGACCCGTCTGGGCCGCGGTGGGTTGGGCGGCAGGCAACACCGACCAAAGGAGGACGCCGACAAGGAGCCCGGCGCGCATGGCAAGTCCGATTGTTCCACAGGAGGCGGCGCGACGACAAGCCGGCGGCCGAAAAACCCGGACGCGGCAGCCGGGCCCGCCCGCGGGCCGTTTTGCTATAGTGGGCCGGGTTCTTCCGCGGAGGTTCACCTGGGCGTCGACCCGGAGCTGCTCGCGATCCTCGCCTGTCCCGACTGCAAGACGCCTGTCGTTCCGGTGCACGAGGGCGCCGGCCTGAAGTGCGGACAGTGTTGCCGTGTGTACCCGATCAAGGATGACATCCCGGTGATGCTGATCGACGAGGCCACCACGGAACCCCAGGAACCTTGACACCCGACACGCGGCGGCTCGAGCAGGTCGCGCGCGCGGCGTTGTTCGCGTTCGTCGCGGCCCTGCCGGTCTCGATCGCCATATCCTCCCTGCTCCTGACGGCGACGCTCGGCCTCTGGCTGGCGCTCCTCGTGCGGGGACGCGAGCGCCTGCGGCTCCCGGCCTTCTTCCCGCCGCTCGCCGCGTACGCGCTGTTGACGATGGTGGCGGTCAGCGCATCGGTCGACCCGCCCGCGAGCCTGTCCGACGCACGCGAGGTGCTGCTGTTCCTGGTCGTTCCGGCCGTCTACCGGCTCGCCCGCGGGCGAGCGGCGGCCACGGTGGCCGGCATCATCGTCACGGTCGGGTCGCTCACGGCGCTCTACGGCATCGTGCAGTACGGCATCCTCGAGTACGACCATCTGGGCCGGCGCCCCCAGGGCTCGATGGGACACTACATGACCTATTCGGGACTCCTCATGCTGGTCATCGGCGTGGCCGCCGCCCGCGTCCTGTTCGATGCCCGCAACCGCACCTGGGCCGGTCTCGTTCTGCCGGCGCTGGCGGTCGCCCTGGCGCTGACATTCACGCGCAGCGCCTGGGTGGGAGCGTGCCTGGCCGTGGGCCTGCTGCTGGTGCTGAAGGACCTCCGGCTGCTGGCGGCCGCGCCGGTGCTGGCCGCCCTCTTCTTCATGCTGGCGCCGGCGGGCATCACCGACCGCGCGTACTCGATGTTCGATCCGCAAGACCCCACGAATCGCGACCGCTTCGCGATGGGACGCGCGGGCTTGCGGATGGTGGCGGATCACCCGCTGACCGGTGTCGGACCGGACATGGTGCAGCGACTCTACCCGCGCTACCGCGACGAGGCCGCCGTCAACGACACCAACCCCCACCTCCACAACGTGCCGCTGCAGATCGCGGCCGAGCGCGGGCTGCCCGCACTCGGCGCCTGGCTCTGGTTCGTGGTGGCCGCGGCGCGCGAGCTGGCCGCGAGGTTCCGGCAGCCGCATTCGCGCGCGGCGGCCGGCGCCGGCCTGGCCGCGCTGGCCGGCATGCTGGCTGCGGGGATGTTCGAGTACAACTTCGGCGACTCCGAGTTCCTGATGCTGCTGCTCGTCGTGCTCACGCTGCCGGCGGCCGGCGCCTGGTCCGAGGCGCACGCCGGCGGCCGGGAGGCTGCGCCGCAGAACGACGCTGCGGCGGAGCTCATCCGTTCCCGCGCGGCGCTGCCCGCGGGCGATCGGCAGGATCGCCGGTCTCGGCCGGGGCGCCAACGCGCCGTCTGACGGCGACGACGTCACGCTGAATGCCGGCCAGCCGCTCCTCCGCCGCGGCGATGCGCGCGTCGAGGCGGTCGAGGCGCAGGTTCACCGCCCGGGACAGGACAGCCAGCTCCCGCTGGAGCCGGGCGCTGATGCTCTGCGCCAGATCGTCTCGTTCGTCGGGCGTCATTCCTCCGCGCGCCTCGCGCTGCCGCCGCGGACGGCCCGGATCCGCGGGACCGCCACGGCGTCCTCGACCCTGATTCATTAGCCCCTGCTCGAGCGAATAGTAGCCGCTCAACATGATTTTCTCGCGAACTATGAGCTCTTAATTGCGATTTGTTCGTGACCATCAACGAGTTCGGGAGCTGCCTTGCTATCATTGGCTCCGGTGCGGTGCGGCGGAGCCAGCCGTTGCGGAGCGACGACGAGCTGAAGCGCGAGAACGAGGCGCTGCGGAACCGCAGCTCGAATCTGTGCGCGGCTGTCCTGCGCATCAACGCAAGCCTCGAGGTCACCACCGTCCTGCGCGAGGTCGTCGACAGCGCCCGCGCGCTGACCGGCGCCCGCTACGGCGTGATCACGACAATCGACGACGCGGGGCAGGTCGAGGAGTCCGTCTTTTCCGGGCTCACTCCCGAGGAACACGAGGGGGTGGTCCGCTGGCCCGCCGGGATGCGCCTCTTCGAGCACCTCCGGGACCTGCCGGGCGTGCTGCGGCTGCCCGATCTGGCGGCCTACGTCCAATCGCTCGGCCATGCCTCGGAGCCCGCGTGGTGGGCGACGCCCTTCCAGGGCACGCCGATGCGTCATCGGGGCGCGCTCGTGGGGTTCTTCTTCCTTGCCGCCAGGGCGGGCGGGGGCGAGTTCACGAGCGAGGACGAGGAGATCCTGGTGCTGTTCGCGTCGCAGGCGGCGGCGGCGATCGCCAATGCCCGCACGCACCGGGACGAGCGCCGGGCACGCGCCGACCTGGAAGCCCTGGTCGAAACGTCGCCGGTGGGCGTTGTGGTCTTCGATGCCAGGACCGGCAGCCCCAAGTCGCTCAACCGCGAGGCGCGGCGCATCGCCGAAGGCCTGCGCACGCCCGGCCGCCCCGCAGAGCAGCTGCTGGACGTAGTCACGTTCCGGCGACCTGGCGGGCCGGCCATCGCCCTCGACGAGTTCCCGCTGGCGCAGCACCTGAGCAACAGCGAGACGGTACGCGCCGAGGAGATCGTGCTCGCGGTCCCCGACGGCCGGAGCGTCACGACGCTGGTCAACGTGACGCCGATCCCGGCCGCGGACGGCCAGATCGAGTCGGTAGTGGTCACGATGCAGGACCTGGCGCCGCTGGAGGAGCTCGAGCGGCTGCGGACCGAGTTCCTGGGCATGGTGAGCCACGAGCTGCGGGCGCCGCTGACCTCCATCAAGGGCTCGGCCGCCACCGTGCTGAACGCCTCGCAGGCGCTCGACCCGGCCGAGATGCTGCAGTTCTTCCGGATCATCGACGAGCAGGCCAACCACATGCGGGGCCTGATCAGCGACCTGCTGGACGCGGGGCGCATCGAGACCGGCACGCTCTCGGTCGCCCCCCAGCCCGCGGAGGTGCCGGGCCTTGTCGACCAGGCCCGCAGCACGTTCCTGAGCGGCGGCGGGCGGCACGCCGTTCGCATCGACCTGCCGCCGGACCTGCCGCGCGTGATGGCCGACCGGCAGCGCGTCGTGCAGATCTTGAACAACCTCTTCTCCAACGCGGCGCGGCACTCGCCCGAGTCGTCGCCCATCCGGGTCGACGCGGCGCGGGACGGCGTTCACGTTGCCATCTCCGTAGCCGACGAGGGGCGGGGCGTACCGCCGGAGCAGTTGCCGCACCTGTTCCGCAAGCACGCCGGCGCGGCCGGCGCCGGCGGGAAACCGGGGGCCGGGGGCTACGGCCTGGGCCTCGCCATCTGCAGGGGCCTGGTGGAGGCGCACGGGGGCCGCATCTGGGCCGCGAGCGGCGGGACGGGCCAGGGCACGCGATTCACCTTCACGCTTCCTTTGGCCGAGGAGGCCGGCGGCGGGGCCGCCGCGGGCGGGGCCCCGAGCCGCTCCCGGACGCCTCGGAAAACGGGGGCGGAGGCGCGCATTCTCGTGGTCGACGACGACCCGCAGATGCTGCGGTACGTGCGGGACGCTCTGGCTGCGGCCGGCTACTCCCCGGTGGTGACGGGCGACCCGCGGGACCTCTCCCGCGTCATCAGGATGGAGCACCCCCGGCTCGTCCTGCTGGACCTGCTGCTGCCCGGGACGGACGGCATCAAGCTGATGGAGCAGGTTCCCGAGCTGGCCGATCTGCCGATCATCTTCATCTCGGGCTATGGCCGGGACGAGACGATCGCCAAGGCGCTGGAGATGGGCGCCACCGACTACGTCGTCAAGCCCTTCTCGCCGACGGAGCTGACGGCGCGAGTCAAGGCGGCCCTGCGGCGGCGGGCCGAGCCGGAGCCCTTCGTGCTGGGGGACCTCGCCGTCCACTACCAGCAGCGGCGGGTGACCGTGGCCGACCGCCCCGTGACGCTGACGGCCACCGAGTACGATCTGCTGCGCGTGCTCTCGATCAACGCGGGGCGGGTGGCGACGTACGACTCCCTGCTGCGCCAGGTGTGGGCGGGGCGGAATCGTGGCATCGGCGATGCGAAGCTCGTGCGCGCCTTCGTGAAGAAGCTCCGCCGCAAGCTGGGCAACGACGCCGGACGGCCGGCCTACATCCTGACCGAGCGCGGGGTCGGCTACCGCATGCCCGGACCGGGTGATTGCTAGGAGTCTGCGCCGCAGGAGTTT
>JAAXGX010000116.1:0-1165 GCA_012271165.1 Vicinamibacteraceae bacterium
TTCGGGGCGCAGCCCCGTCTGATTGAGGAGGGAGGCGAGCCGATGTCCTCACTGCGAGCTTGGCGCATGTCCTGGTGCATGTACGGTCTTGCGATGCTGGTCCTGCTGGCGGGAGTCGTGCCCGCCGGCGCGCAGCCGCTGAACGACCTGCCGAATCCGTACCTCACCATCGAGAACCACTTCCAGATGCCCCCCGGCCGCACCTGGGGCGCGACGAGCGCGGTCGACATCGACCCGGACGGCGCGTCCATCTGGGTGGCGGAGCGCTGCGGCGCCAACAACTGCGCCGGCTCCGACCTGCCGGTCGTGCTCAAGTTCGACGCCGCCGGGAACCTGGTGCGCAGCTTCGGCGCGGGCCTGTTCATCTTTCCCCACGGCTTCCACGTCGACGCCGACGGGAACGTGTGGGTGACCGACGCGCAGGGGCCGGACGGCGAGGACCCGAACCGCGACGGCAAGGGGCACCAGGTGCTCAAGTTCAGCCCCGAAGGCGAGATCCTGCTGACGCTCGGCACGCCCGGGGTGGCGGGCGACGGGAGCGGCCCGCTGCTGTTCACGCCGTGCGACGTGGCCACGGCGCCGAACGGCGACATCTTCGTCTCGGAGGGGCATACCGGCCAGGCCGCGGACGCGCCGCCCGACACGGTGGCGCGCATCGTCAAGTTCGACCAGGATGGCAACTTCATCAAGTCGTGGGGCCGGCTGGGCTCCGGTCCGGGCGAGTTCAGGACGCCGCACGGCCTGGCGTTCGACTCGCAGGGGCGGCTGTTCGTGGCCGACCGCGGCAACAACCGGATCCAGATCTTCGACCAGGACGGCAACTTTCTGGAGGAGTGGACGCAGTTCAGCCGGCTGAGCGGGATCTACATCGACGCGGACGACATGCTGTACGGCGCCGATTCCGAATCGAGCGCGACGCGCAACCCCGGCTGGCGGCGCGGCCTGCGGGTCGGCAGCGCGCGCACGGGCGAGGTCCTGTACTTCATCCCCGACCCGGCCGGGGAGCAGGCCCGGGGCACGAGCGCCGCGGAGGGCGTGGCGGTCGATGCGGCGGGGAACATCTACGGCGCGGAGGTCGGCCCGCGCGCGCTGAAGAAGTACGTGCGGCGCCAGGAGTCTGCGCCGTAGAACGGGGTAGACTCCTGGTGAGGGTTGGTTGGGCGGC
>JAAXGX010000116.1:1170-57391 GCA_012271165.1 Vicinamibacteraceae bacterium
CCGGAGGCGACGATTGCCGGGCTAGGCGGCCCGGACCGATGCGGCCGAGCAGTCGATGCGGAATCGCGGGCCTGCTCGCGGGCCTGTTGCTCGCGGCGGGCGTGCCGCCGGCCCAGGCCGGCGAGCTTCCGGCCGAGCGGCGGGTAATCATCCTGACGCCCTCGCTCGACGACCCGCGCCTGGCAGCCGCCCGGGAGGCCCTGGCGTTCTGGAACCGGACGCTGGCCGGGCTCGGCCTCGGCGTCCGGCTCACCGAGGCCGCCGTCATCACGGAATCGCCCCTGACCCGCCCGCTCGAGAACTACGCCCAGCGCCTGTGGCGGCAGGCGGGACGGATCTCGGCCGGGGAGAACGGACCCCGCCCCCCCGACGAGCTGCGCGGCATGGAGGGCGACATCGTCCTCCTGCTCTCGCGGCAGCACCTGATGTCGTTCGCCTGGCCGGTGGACCGCACGGAGCGCTACTTCGTCGCCATCGGGACGCGATCGAACGATCCCGTCAAGAGCCCGGTGGCGGTGCACAACGTCGTGGCCCACGAGCTGGGGCACGCGCTCGGGCTGGTCCACAACAACTTCCCGGCCGCACTGATGTGCAGCCCGTGCCGCTCGTCGCTGATCGCGTCGTACAAGGAGCGGTTCCTGCCGCTGACGGCGAACGATCGCGCCCGGCTGCAGGCATTGTATTCGACACGCTGATTCCATCCATGACGTCGCAGCTCACGGCGTCGGTCGGGACGCACCCGGTGCGGTGGGGCCTGCTGCTGGGCTCCGTGTTCTGCGCCGCCATCGGGGCGATACTCAGCCTGGCCATGGAAGGGGCGCTGGCCGGCGAGTACTTCGCGGTCAGCTACTGCATCGGGCTCTCGGTGCTGGCCTGCACCCAGCTTGGGGCCTCATACGGGCCTGCGTGGCTGCCCCGCGAGGCGATCAGGTTCGTCATGGTCGTGTGCGGGCTGGTCATCGGCCTGGCTGTCGGCGGCTTCCTGATGGCGGGCAGCCCGGTGCTCCTGCTCGCGGACCCTGTGCGCGTCGTGATCGGGGCGCTGGTCTGTGCGGTTGCCGGTGTGGGATTCGAAGCGCTGAAGCAGGTCTGGAACGCGCGTGCCGGGCTCGAACAGGCGGAGCGGGACAGACTGACGCGCGAGAAGACGCTGGCGGAAGCGGAGCTCCGCGTGCTTCAGGCGCAGGTGGAGCCGCACTTCCTGTTCAACTCGCTCGCGAATGCCATCTCGCTGATCCGCCGGCATCCCGAGCGTGCCGCGCGGCTCCTGGAACGGCTGGCGTCGCTGCTGCGCGTCTCGCTGTCGCGGACCCGCCGCGCCGCCGGGACGTTGGGAGACGAGCTCGCAGTGGTGCGCGCCTACCTCGACATCCAGGTGCTGCGCATGGCCGGGCGCATGACGTATGACGTGCAGGTGGACGCCGGTCTCGAGTCGGCGCCGATGCCGCCGCTGCTCGTGCAGCCGCTGGTGGAGAACGCGGTGCTGCACGGTATCGAGCCGTCGGCGGCGGGTGGGCGCGTCGTCGTTCGCGCGGAGGAGACCGGCCAGAACGTGCGCATCCGGGTGACCGACAACGGGGTCGGCTCGCATTGGGAGAGCTCGGGGCGCGCCGGCGGAATAGCCCATGTCCGGGAGCGGCTCCACGCCATGTTCGGCGAACGGGGCTGTCTGGTGCTCACGGAGATGCCGGGCGGAGGCAGCAGGGTGGACCTCCGGATTCCCCGGACATCGGCAGCGGGACGCGGTGGGGGGAGGACCCCTGTCCACGCGCCCGCACCGCTCGTTGCCGACGCCAAGCCCTGAGGACGACCGTCCCGTCATTCCGCACGCCGACAACCGACCGCGGTGCCCGATCCGCCGTCGCGCGCAGAACCGGTGTCCGTTTCGCTCCCCTGCATGCAAGTTTCGGTCCGCAGACGGCGGCTTCTGTCGTTCCGGCGGGGCGGCGCTGGCGGAATCCTGGGACAATATGGGGTTGGCGCCGCCGCCGAAACGGGTTGCCTGCGGTGGGCGGGTTCAAGTTCCATTGGAAGCATGGGGTCGTCGGTGACCGCCCGGACTCTCCGGCATGCGGGACGTCGCGAGCTCGTGCGTCGGTGCGTACCTATCTCGACGTCGAGGCGTTACGCATGGCAGGACGCATGACGTACCAGGTGTCCGCTGAGCCCGGGCTCGAGCGGGCGTCGATCCCGTCGCAGCTCGTCCGGCCGGCCGCCGGCGGACGCGTCACGGTGCGCGCGGAGCGCTGGATTCCCGCGGCCGTCCGGGAAGCGGTGGCTGGATGAGCAACGTCAACGGTGCCACGGCGTTGATCGCCGACGACGAGCCCGCGCTGCGCACGGAGCTCGAATGGCTGCTCGGCGACGCGTGGCCGGAGCTCGTCGTCACGGCGTCCGTCGGGGACGGGGCGTCCGCACTGGAGGCCATCGACCGCCTGCGGCCGGACGTCGCCTTCCTGGACATTCGCATGCCGCCCCCGTCGGGTCTCGAGGTGGCGAAGCGCGTCGGCGCAGGCACCGCCATCGTCTTCGTCACGGCGTACGACGATCATGCCGTCGAGGCGTTCGAATACGCGGCCGTCGACTATCTCCTCAAGCCGGTGCTCTGGCCGCGCCTCAAGGAGACCGTACGCCGCCTGAAGCGGTGGCTCGTGGGCGGTGGCCGGAGCCTGCTCGACCCGCAGACTCTCGAGTCCCTGGTCGGGCGCCTGGCGAACGCGCCGGCCTACCTGCGCTGGTTGCGGGTGGGACAGGGGGAGCGGATCGAGATCGTCGCCGTCGACGACGTCTCCTTCTTCCGGTCCGAGCGCAAGTACACCGCAGCCGTGACGAGCGAAGCGGAGCATCTCATCCGCACCCCAATCGCGGAGCTCGCGGCGCAGCTCGACCCCGAGCGGTTCTGGCGCATCCACCGCGGCGCAATCGTCAATGTCGGGGCGATCAGGGAGGCGCGCCGCGACCTGCGCGGCCGCTATCGGCTGGCATTGAAGAGCCGGCGGGAGGTGCTGCGCGTGAGCGCGACCTACGGACACCTGTTCCGGCGCATGTAGGCGCGGGCCGCGCGGCCCGGCCGCCGGGAACCCCGGCGGTTGCCGGCGTTCGGGATAGAATCGCCGTCATCCGGGTTCACGGCATCCCAGGGAGGTGCAGCGATGACGCTCTCACGACGCAAGGCGCTCTCGATCTCCGGGCTCACGCTCGCCGGCCTGTCCCTCGGCGCCGTGCGGCCCGGGCGCGCGGCGGTCCGGCCCCAGGAACAGGAGGACTGGCCCGACCGGCTGGTCGAGCGGCCGCTCCGCGAAGGCTTCCCCGCGCCGCTGCCGCTCAACGCGGACGGCTCGGCTCCCGAGCATCCGGAGAGCTCGGCCGGCCCGATCACGGATCCCGTGCTGTGGCGCACGCCCGGCCGGGAGACCCCGCAGATCGAGTTCGACTACCGGCGGATGGCGATCAGGGTCGACACGCGCGGCCTCGCCCGGCTGGCGGGGACGCTGCGGTTCGAGGACCTCGAACCGCTGCCGCAGGTGTCGCACACGTTCCTGCTGCAGTGCGGCGCGCCGAATCCGCGCGGGATCGTCAAGTGGACCGGCGTCCGCTTCAGCGACTTCGCCGACATGCTGGGGCTCGTCCCGGGGGCGCACTACTGCCGCTTCGTCGGGTCCGACCGCTTCTACGCGGACGAGCCGCTGACCACGCTGCGCCGGCCGCAGGTGATGCTCGCCTGGCTGATGAACGACGAGCCGATTGCGCCGCGGCACGGTGCACCCCTGCGCCTGATCGTGCCGTTCCGCTACGGCAACCGGAGCGTCAAGGCCATCACCGAGATGATCTTCAGCACGCCGGGCCCGCGGATGCCGCCGTTGCCGGCCTGAGCGTCGCGAGCCGGCCTGACCGCTCCGTTGATCAACCGATCAACGCCTCCCGAGGATGCCTCTGTGCGCGATCTCGGCAAGCGGCCTGCGATCGTCCCGCGGCTGCTCGCGCTCCTGCAGCTCGGGCGGCAGCGCCTCGCGCGGACCGATCCGGCCGGCGGCGAACGCGCACATCGCCGCGTAGTGCTCGGTATCGACGCCCAGCCTCGCGTGCGCGGCCTCGACGTCGATGCCGGCCATCGCGTGCGTCGACATGCCCATCGTGTGCGCCTGCAGCGCGAGCGACATCCACGCCGCCCCGGCGTCGAACTGCGCGGTGCGCGGCTCGCGGCCGTCCTCGGTCCGGATTCTGGCGAAGAGGAAGGCCAGCAGCGGCGCCTGCGCGGCCCAGACGCGGTTCCCGGGCTTGAGGATCGAGTCGAACACCGGCCGGTCCGGGCCGTCGGTCTCGTACAGGAAGAGCCACGGCTGCAGGTTGGAGGACGACGGCGCCCAGCGCGCCGCCTCGAACAGCGAGGCGATCTCGGCGGCCGTCAGCGGCTCCGGGGCGAACGACCGCGGCGACCAGCGGTCGATGAACTGCGCGTCGACGCGGGCCGTGGCCACGCGCGGATTCGGTGTCTGGGTCATGGGTTTGCCGTGTGCAGCGGTGGACCCGCCTGCCTGCAGGCCAGCTCGAACACCGCACTGGTCATCCACTGCTCGAGGCCCCGTTCGGAGGTGTCGGTGGCTATGTCCGCCTCCCGTGCTCGCGGAACGGGTTGATCGCGCGCACGCCGCCGTAGTCCTGCCCGTCGTTCAGATCCTCCGTGTATATGGCGTCGCAGCCGCAGGCCCGCGCAGCCGCGAGAATCGCCCCATCCCAGTACGACACCTTGAAGCGCCGACTGTTTGCGACGCCGGCCCGAAAGACGCCCAAGGTGACGTCCTGAACCGGAAACCCGCGAATCGAGTCGAGGAACTTCATCGCCTGCGAATGGGTCAACGGCACCGCGCGGTTGGAGCGCGTGATCTGCGAGTAGAACTCCTGCAGCACCTGAACGGATACCGCCAAGTCACCTTCCCGCAGCAGCTCCCGCGCACGGCGGCGTTTCCCCGCCTCCCCGGCCGACGGACTGACCGCATAGATCAGCACGTTGGTATCAACGAATCGCATTCCGGTCGTACAATGCCTCCCGACTGACGTTGTCAGCCGCCTTGAATCTGCTGCGGGTCGCGCAGACTTCCTCGAAGACCTCGTCCAGCAGCCGCTCTCGGCGTTCCGCTTCCGTCTCCCCGCCCGCCCCGTGTTCACCGCCATCGTCGGCCCCCTCTCGAACCAGGCGTTCGAGAAAGCCGCGCACCAGCGCCGACACCGACGTGTCTCGCTCCGCCGCCCGGACCCGGGCAAGCCGATACGTCTCGTCGTCAACCGATACCGTGATGTTCCTCATCTCACAGTCTCACAGTTTCAGCGTATCACAACTCTACGCCCCGCTCGAAGGCGAGGAACGTGTTGCAGATGCGGGCGACGTCGTCGGCGCCGAGCTCGCGGTTCTTCTTGCCGAGGTTCTCGCGAAGGGGCTGGAACCATTTCGCGGCGTCGATCAACTGGACCGCGCCCTGGCGATGCTCGGGCTCGCGGTGGTTGTCGAGGCCGGGATGCCGGGTGGAGCCGTCGGTGTTCTTCACCGGTTCCGGGCTGAGGTTGACGTCGGGCGAGGTGCCTCGTTGCGGCATCATATACTTGCGAAGAGGATGCCGCGCGGCGGCGTCCTGTCGGGCGGCGCCGGTGGGTCGTGCGTCTCACGGGGGAGGGATCATGGCGAAGACAGTCACCCGTCGGGATCTGCTGGCTGGCGCGGCCGGCACCATCGGGGCGGCGGCGCTCGCGCCGGTCGGCGGCCGGGCCCTCGCGCAGGGGCGCGACACCACGAAGCTGCCCGGCGCGCCGGCGAGCGCGCTCGGCGCGCGCTCGCCCCACGAGCCGCTCGTGCGGGGGGCCGTGCGGGGGGCCGCGTCGCGCACGCCGCTGCAGGATCTGCACGGCATCATCACGCCTTCGGACGTTCACTTCGAGCGGCATCACGCGGGCATTCCCGCGGTCGACCCGGCTGACTACCGGCTCCTGATCCACGGCCTCGTCGAGCGACCGACGGTGCTCACGCTCGCCGACCTGAAGCGATTCCCGGCGACGTCGCGCATCTGCTTCCTCGAGTGCTCGGGCAACTATCCGCAGGAGGCGGGGCCGGAGACGAAGCCGGAGAACGTCTGCGGCATGACCTCCACGACCGAGTGGACGGGTGTCTCGCTCGCGACCCTGTTCCGGGAGGTCGGCGCCAGGCCGGACGCCACGTGGTTCCTGGCCGAGGGGCAGGACGCGGCGGTGATGACGCGCAGCGTCCCGATGGAGAAGGCCTGGGACGACGCGCTGATCGCCTACGCGCAGAACGGCGAGGCGCTGCGGCCGGCGCAGGGCTATCCGGCGCGGCTGCTGCTGCCGGGCTGGGAGGGCAACTCGAACGTCAAGTGGCTGCGGCGCCTGGAGCTGGGCGACCGCCCGTTCATGACGCGCGAGGAGACGTCGAAGTACACCGATCCGCTGGCCGACGGGACGGCCCGCCAGTTCAGCTTCGTCTTCGACGCGCGCTCGATCATCACGTCGCCCGCGTATCCCGACGTGGTCGAGCCGGGCTGGATCGAGATCCGCGGCATCGCGTGGTCCGGCCGCGGCACGATCGTGCAGGTCGACGTCAGCACGGACGGCGGCCGGACCTGGCAGGCGGCGCGGCTCCAGGAGCCCGTGCTGCGGCAGGCGCACACGCGCTTCCGGCACCTGTGGCGCTGGGACGGCGGACCGGCGGAGATCATGAGCCGCGCGACCGACGACAGCGGCTACGTGCAGCCGACGCGGGCGGCGCTGCGCGCCACGCGCGGGCGGCGGGCGCGGCGCTACCACCTCAACCCCATCACGGCCTGGCGGGTCGAGCGGGGCGGGCGCGTCGTCTACCGGGAGGAGCCGCCGTGGGACGCCTGACCCCGTGCCGGACGCTCGCCGCGGCGCTGCCGGTCGCCGTGCTCCTCGCGGGCGGCGCCGGCCCGGAGGGCGCGGGCCGGGTGGCGGCGCAGGAGCCGGAGGCCGGCCAGGCGCCCGCGAGCCCCGAGCGGTTCGGCTTCGGCCGGGCGGCGACCGAGGCCGAGATAGCCGCCTGGAACATCGACGTCAGGCCTGACGGCGAGGGGCTGCCGGCCGGCGAGGGCACCGCCGCGAGCGGCGCGCCGATCTACGCGCGCGAATGCGCCTCGTGCCACGGTGCGGCCGGCGAGGGCGGCGTCGCGGACCCGCTCGTGGGCTACGAGCCGGAGAGCACACCGCCGTTCGGCCCGCGCTACGAGGCGTGGCGCGGCGCTGGCGACGACGTACGGTTCACGGTGGGCAACTACTGGCCGTACGCCACGACGCTCTACGACTACATCCTGCGGGCGATGCCCTCGGACGCGCCCGGCACGCTGCAGCCGGACGAGGTCTACGGCCTTGTGGCCTGGATTCTCGCCGAGAACGGCATCATCGCGCGCGACGCGGTGCTGGACGCCGCGACGCTGCCGGCGGTCGAGATGCCGGCCCGCGACATCTTCGTGCCGCAGGAACGGTGACGGCGCGTCAGCGGCGCTGGCGCTTGCCGCCGGCGCCCTGGCGGGCGGGCGTCCGGTCGATGGCAGCGGTGGCGCGCGCGATGCCGTAGATCGCCGTGGCGAGCAGCGCCGCGCCGGCCGGGACAGCCAGGATGCCGAGCCCGGGGTCGCCGCCGTAGAAGGCCACCCCGCCCAGGAAGAAGCCGCCCGGCAGCAGGAAGCTGGCGCCGACGAGGCACGCCGACGTTGCCGGCAGCCGGCGCGACGCCAGCTCCGGCACGACGCGCAGGCAGAGGCCGAAGGCGACGTGGATCAGGCCCAGCAGGCCGCCGTGGGCGTGGGCGAGCCGCCACATCAGCCGCCGCGTCTCGTTCGAGGCGTCCAGGTACAGCCCCACCTTGAACCCGTGCAGCAGCTCGAGGACGAAGCCGAGGGTCAGGAAGACGAGGAGCGACCACCAGCCGAAGCGGAGGTGCCGGCGGGCGTAGCCGGGGGAGCCGAGCGGGTGGCTGCCGTCGGCTGGCACTACTCCCTCAGGAAGAGCGGCCGGTTGTCGCGCTGGTGGAGGATGCGCCGGAACTCGTCGATCCGCAGGCGGCCGTCGGCGTCGACCAGCAGCTCGGGCTCGCGCCGGCGCCGGGACAGGGTGCTGTTCTGCCAGGCCCGCAGGATGGGCAGCGCCGCGGCGACCCGTTCCTCGCGGCTGGCGACGTAATCGTAGTCGACGCCGCCGTAGCCGGGCAGGGTGCGCAGCGAGCGGTAGGCGATGTAGCGCACCGCCTCGTAGGGGTCGTTGAGCAGCTCGGCGAGGTGCGGCACCATCCAGCTCGTGCCGGAAGCTTCCTGGGCCGGGGCCCACCCGAGCGCCCAGGCCGCCAGCGCCCGCTCGCCGGCGTCGCCCCGCATGGCCCACAGCAGCCCGGCCGCCACCGTCCGCTCATCGTCCGTCAGCGGCGGCGCGGGCAGGTCGTACCAGTCCTCGAGCGCCGCGCCCGTCCAGGCCAGCGTCCTGTCCAGATGGCAGAGGTTGCACGCGTTCGGCCGGCCGGCCGCTACGGTCTCGGCGACCGACGGGCTGCTGATGGTATGGCTGCGGATGGCCTTGAGCAGCCCGTACGACGTGTACGGCATGTGGCAGTTGTAGCAGGTGCTGCCCGCCGAGTCCGGCGCATGGCGCGTGTGCGCCGCCGCGTCGTCGGCCACCGCCGCGTGGCACTGCGTGCAGGCGGCGTTGCCGTCCATGCCCGGCGATACCTGGTGCGTGTCGGCCCACTCGGCGACCGGCCGCGGGTCGTCCGGCGGCTTGTGCATCGTGTGGCACGCGAAGCACGACAGCGTGCGCGCCGGATCGGCCGCGTTCTTGAAGCAGGGCGAGTCGATCAGGCCGTTGTACTCGCGTCCCGACACGCGGATCATCCCGTCCGGCCAGAACGAGCCGGTGACGAACGCCGGGTCGCGGGCGACGAACGCCGCCAGCTCGGGCGAATGCCGCTGCTCCGCGGGCTGCGGCAGGAAGCGCGTGTCGCGCAGCTCGTCGCCCGGCCGATACGGAAAGCCCTGCGCGTTCGCCTGCCGCTCGCCGGCCGCGTCCTGGAACTCCCACACGCTGTGGCACTGGCCGCAGACCTGCGACGACCGTTGCGGATCGAGGCGGGTGGGCAGCACGATGGTCGGATCGGGCCCGTCGCCGAGGTGGCTCCCGTAGCGGCTCAGCGGGTTCCGATGCTTGCGGACGTGCTCGCCCCCGGGGCCGTGGCAGCCTTCGCAGGCGATGCCGAACTCGGCAGTCGTGGTATCGACCGACTGCCGGGCGATCGGCTCGGAGAGGAAGGGCGTGTCGAAGCGGGTCCGGGGGAACGTCGTGTGGCACGCCAGGCAGACCGCGTTCCAGTGGCCGTCGACGGTCGACACCGCCTGGTTCGGCGGGTGCAGGACCACGGCGCTGCGCGGGGCCCAGCGGTCGTCGGCAATCAGGTAGACGCCCGGCAGCACGTTGAGGGCGCGGTCGTGGCCGGTGGCGTACCAGTAGATCTGCTGGTGGTGCGAGCCGGTGATCATCACCACCTGCCGCGTGATGCGCGGGCGCTCGCTCTCCGGTCCCGCCGCGCCCGGGTCGTTGAACTCGGCCCAGAACTCGTTGCCGCGCCGCTCGAGCCGCATCGGCTCGCCGTGGACGTCGTCGATCCGCGCGCCGTCGAAGTCGGCGAGCACGGTTTCCGGCGTGGCCACCTGGGTCATCGTGCGGTGATACGAGCCGTACCAGGTGTCGTACTGCGAGGGATGGCAGGCCTTGCACGCGGCCGACGAGACGAACCCGTCGGTCGACACCTGGATCGGCCGGTTGGCGACCTGAGCCTCGGGCGTGACCGGCGCGCGCGTGAGCACGGCGGCCACGCCGAGCGCGACCGCCGCCGCCGCGATGGCGCCGATCGGCAGCAACTGCCGCACGGTCGCGCGCCGCTCTACAGTGCGGGCTCCCCGTCCAGAAGCTGTCGCTCGACCCATTCGCGAACCACCCGCTGGCGCCGCGTGCTGAAGAAGATGCGCAGCTCCATGCGGAAGTTGTACAGCTTCGGGAGCCACACGTCGGGCTCGACGCGCTCGAACTCGAGGCTGCCCACGGCCTCGTTGAGCGTCGCCAGCCCCAGGAGGTAGCGCACCGGCGAGTCCATCCGGAACTCGACCCGGGCAACGCCGTAGTCGCTCTGGGCCACGTACATCGTGCCGCTCGAGCGGTTCAGGGCCTTGTCGATGCGCGTCTTCTCCGGCAACCTGCCCGCGCGCGGCGTGAAGGCGATGGCCCAGCACGGCTCGCCGGCGATCGTCTCGACGCCGACAATCGAGGCCTCGTAGCGGCCGAGGAGCTCCGGGCCGAGGCGGACCTGGCGCTCGTCGTTCGTCTCGGCCCGGCCGCCCCCCTCGCGCGCCCGCTCCCGGGCTTCGCGGATGAACTCGGCGCGCTTCTCGCGCTCGTCGCGCTGCTGCCCGGCGTCGAGCGGCTGCCCGTCGCGGAGGATCAGCTCCTCGTAGAGCTCGCCCTCGAGCGGGTAGCGCCGGTACTCGCGCGTCTCGGTCTCCGTGACCGCGCCCTCCTCGTCGAGCCGGTCGCTCGTCGAGACGATGCGCGACTCGTAGCGCAGCTCGGACTCGTTCTCGTCCTGCCGTTCCGCACGCTCGAGCATGCGCTCGATGATCTCTTCGAGCGGGGGCGCATCGCGGGCGGCGGGATCGGGCGCCGCCGCCGCGGGAGGCGCGGCCTCCTGGGCCGGAAACGCTGCGGCCGTCGCCAGGATGACGCCGGCCGCCATGGCTGCAAGGTGTCGCATCGGATTGATGGTAGCACCGACGGCGCGCGTCCGCGCGGGGCGGGTCCGGCGCTATACTGCGGACCGTTGCCGATGTCCGCCGCCAGCCCGCTCCCGGTGCTCGTCGTGAGCTGCTCGCTGAACGCGTCGAGCCGCTCCCACCGTCTGGCCTGCGCCGCCCGGACCGCGCTGCGGGCGCTGGACGTCGACGCCGAGCTGATCGATCTGCGGGAGTGGGAGCTGCCGTTCTGCGACGGCGGCGGCAGCTACGAGCACCCATCGGTCGCGCCGCTCGCGGGCCGCATCGAGCGGGCCGCGGCGGTGCTCGTGGCGGCGCCGGTCTACAACTACGACCTGAACGCGGCCGCCAAGAACCTCGTGGAGCTGACCGGCTCGGCCTGGAGCGAGAAGCCCGTCGGCTTCCTGTGCACGGCCGGCGCCCGCAGCAGCTACATGTCGCCGATCGGCCTGGCGAACAGCCTGATGTTCGACTTCCGCAGCCTGATCATCCCGCGCTTCGTCTATGCCGTGAAGGACGACTTCGAGGCGGACGGCGAGCCGGCGGAGCCGCTGCGGGCGCGCGTCGAGCAGCTCGCGCGCACGGCGGTCGCCCTGGCGCGCGCCCTGGCCCGGCTGCAGGCCTCGAACGGCACCGAATCCGAAGCGAAAACCGGCCCTGATTGATCGGCATCCGGCGCCAGCGCCGGACGCCCCCGAGGTGCTCCCATGATTCCAGTCCGCCCACGATCCGGCGCGCGCCGGCCCGGCCGCCGCGACCTCCTGCGGGTGGGGCCCGCCGCGCTCGCCGCCGGCCTGTGGCCCACGCCGGCCGCCGCGGGGCAGCGCGCCGCGGTGCAAGCGCCGAGCGACATCCTGGAATGCGCCGCAACGCTCGCGGACCTGGAGTTCACCGCGGATGAGCGCAACCTGATGCGCTCCGACGTCGCGCGCAACCGGCGGCGGTACGCCGCGCTGCGGGAGGTGGACGTCACCCACGACACCGCGCCGGCCTTCGCCTTTCGGCCCTCCCCGGCGGGCAGACTCCCGGCGGGCCGGGCCACGCCGCACGCCGCCCTGCCGGTCCCGCGCCCGGAGCGCGTGGCCGTCCCGGCCAGCCTCGAAGCGCTCGCCTTCGAGCCCGTCACGACCCTGTCGCGGCTGATCGAGCGGCGGCTGGTGACGTCCGTCGACCTGACGCGGATGTACCTCGACCGTCTCCGGCGCCACGGCGCCCGGCTCAACGCCGTGGTCACGCTCCTGGAGGACACCGCGCTGGCGCAGGCGGCGGCGGCCGACCGGGAGATTGCCGGCGGGCGCTACCGCGGGCCGCTGCACGGCATCCCGTGGGGCGCCAAGGACCTGTTCGCGACGCGCGGCGCCCGCACGACGTGGGGCGCCCGGCCCTACGAGCAGCAGGTCATCGACGCGGACGCGACCGTCGTCGAGCGTCTGGCCGAGGCCGGCGCGGTGCTCGTGGCCAAGCTGTCGATGGGCGCGCTGGCCCGCGGCAGCGTCTGGTTCGGGGGCATGACCCGCAACCCGTGGGCGCCCGGGCGCGGCTCGAGCGGCTCGTCCGCCGGATCCGGCGCGGCCACCGCCGCCGGCCTGGTGGGCTTTGCGCTCGGCACGGAGACCCTGGGCTCCATCATCTCGCCCTCGGCGGCGTGCGGGGTCACCGGCCTGCGGCCGACGTTCGGGCGCGTCAGCCGGCACGGGGCGATGGCGCTCACCTGGACCATGGACAAGATCGGGCCGATGTGCCGCGGCGTGGACGACTGCGCGCTGGTGTTCAACGCCATCTACGGACCCGACGGGCGGGACGACGCGGTGGTCGACGCGCCGTTCGCTTGGGATTCCGGGTTCGACCCGGCGCGCCTGCGCGTCGGCTACCTCGCGGACGAGTTCGAGCGGCCGCCGCTGGGGGCGCTGTTCCGCAACGCGCGGGCCGCCGAGGCCCGCCAGGCCGTGCTGCGGACCGCGCTCGACGATCTGCGGCGTACGGGCATGACGCTCGAGCCCATTGCGCTGCCCGAGTTCCCGGCCGAGGCGTTGCGCCTGATCCTCGAGTCCGAGGCGGCTGCCGCGTTCGACGACCTGACGCGCGGCGGCGGCCTCGACCAGCTCACCGAGCAGGGGCCGGACGCCTGGCCGAACGTCTTCCGTGCCTCGCGCCTGATCCCGGCCGTCGAGTACATCCGTGCCCAGCGCGCCCGCACGCTGCTGATGCGCGAGATGAACGCGCTGCTCGAGCGGGTCGATCTGTTCGTGAGCCCGACGCTCAGCGCCAGCCTGACGATGACCAACCTGACGGGGCACCCGGCCCTGGCGCTGAAGGCCGGCTTCAGCGGCGGCCTGCCGGTCGGGCTGATGCTGACCGGACGCCTGTACGACGAGTCGACCCTGCTGCAGGCCGCCCGCGCCTACGAGCGCGCCACCCGCTGGCACACGCTGCACCCCTCGCTCGACGCGCTGTGAGGGGCTACCGTAGTAAAGGGCCCGGAGCCAAAAAAACGGCCCGGTTCACCACACGCGGTGGCGAAGACCGGGCCGTACTTGCAAGTGTCCGGCCCGCAGGCCGGGCTCTGCGACTATTCGGGGCTGAAGGGCAGCGATGAATGATGAAGATTGATCTTCAAATCACCGTCAACAAGGACGTAGCCAAAGGTGTACTCAACCTTCGTCTCGTTGCCGTCCGGGTCCGTGAAGTAGTAGTTACCCATGGCCATTGCGGAGGCGTCATCCGTGTAGATGCCGTTGCTCTCCCACCGAACATTGGTCCAGCCTGAGATTGCGAACCCTTTGTCCTCCGTTCCGTCCTGCCCGATGAAATAGCTCAGAGCTTCGTCAAATGTTTCACGGAACTGATCTTCCGCTGCCATGGTCGGCTTGAACATGACGCTAGTCTCGCCATATGCATAAAGGTCATTGATGTGTTCCGTCGCACGGGCGGTGTAGTCGCCGCCATCGGCATGAACTTTGGCAATCGCGACAATACCCTCACCCCAGGTTTTCTGTGCATCAATGACAGTCTGTTCGGAGATCGGTTCCGCTGCAGCTGACGTAGCAATGGCGGCAAGGGCGAGGCCGCAGGCCGCGGTCAGAACAGGATGCAGTTGATTCTTCATGATGGGTGTCCTCTCTTTCGCGAAATCGACGGGATCGTGGGCTCGGGGCCAATTATAACAACCGTTTTCACGCAGCCGTTTCAATGGCCGCGAAGCGATTTGCGGTAGAGATGCGATTCGGGAAGGGTCCAATTCATGGCTTGCCGCTCCTTTCGGTTCTTCCCGTTCTTTTGCCGCGTCCGGCGATTGGAAGAGTAAACGGAAAGCGGTTGCCTCGTCAAGATCGTCGTCCGCCTTTCGGCCATCCTCACTCGCCCCGCGCCCAAGCTTCCACCCGATGGGCAGGATAGATGTAGTTTCCCGAAGTTAGGGGGGCGCGCCGATCGCCTGCCGGGCCTGGAGGATGTCGGCGACGAGGCGCTCGACGTGCTGCTCGTCGATGAAGGGCGAGAGCATGAAGCTCTTGAGGCCGACCACGGGCTCGCCGTAGTCCGTGTGGCGGTAGCAGTCGGTCATCGAGATGTGCACCCCTTCGCCGCGCATCGCGCGGTCGTAGAGATAGCGGAACAGGCGCCGGTTGTACTCGTTGTGGCGCAGCAACTCGGCGCGCGCGGCGGGATCGGTGCGCTCGCGGTCCTTGATGGTCCAGGTGTCGACGCCGTCGGGGTAGACGCGGAACACGGTGACCGGCCCGACGCCGTCGTCGTTGAGCACGGTGGTCGAGTCGTGGCCTTCCAGATGCTCGCGCAGCAGCTCGGCCATCTCCACGAGGTGGCCGAGGAGCACGCGCAGGCCGACGCGGCCGAACAGGTGCAGGTTGGCGTAGGCGGAGAGGACGCCGCCGCCTCCGCGGGACGTCTCGAGCGTGTAGACGCCGGGATGGCGCTCGCCGCTCTGGAACAGGTAGGGCATCTGGTCGCGGCCGCGGACCAGGAGCTGCAGTTCGTCCCGCTCGCGGGCCAGGAACAGGCTTGAGATGTACGGCGTGAAGCCGGTCTTGTGGAAGTCGATGCCGATCGAGTCCGCGCGCGCGAGCTTCGAGATGCGGCGGCCCGCGGCCGCCAGCGCGCGCACCGTGCGGGGACGGAACCCGAGCGCATTGCCTTCGAAGTCGTAGTCGTTGAAGACGGACCAGGCCCAACCGATGACCGCGTCGGCGTGAACGTGCGGCGTGTAGTCGAGCCCGTAGTCCGCCACCAGCCGGTCGCGCAGGTCGACGATGGCGTCGAGGTCGTCGACCCCGAAGGCGTCGGTGGTGCCCATCGTCGCCACCAGCGCGACGATGCGCCGCCCGTCGTCGAGCGCCGCGCGGGCCGCCGCCTCCAGCCGGTCGATGCGGATGTCGTTCCGCAGGTGCGTCGGCACCTCGATGACCTGCCTCTCGCCGAGGCCGAGCCAGCCGGCGACGTTCAGACGGCAGTAGTGGCTCTGCTCGGACGCCAGGATGACGCCGTCGCCGCGGATGCCGTTGTCCATCGCGTCGGGAAACGCCTTCTCGATGCCGAGGCGGGCGCCGTAGAGCGTGGTGCCGGTGCCGCCGAAGGTGAAGATGCCGGCCGAGCGCGCCGGGTCGTAGCCGACGAGGCGGGAGGTCATGGCGGCGACGGCCGTCTCGGTCTCGGCGAGGCCGTAGGACGTGTCGTCCGACACGAGGTTCGGGTTGTAGATGGCGGGCAGCAGCGCGCCGATCACGCTCGGGATCGACGGCGGCGGCACGACGTTGATCTGCGTCCGCGGATGCCCCCAGATCGGCATGCCTTCGAGCCTGCCGACGAGCTGGCGCGCCACGTCCTCCACGCTGCGCCCCTCCTCGGCCAGCGTCGCCTGCTCCGCCGCAGCATAGTCGAGCTGCTGCGGCTCCCCGAGCAGCGGCACCTCGGACTTCATGTCGTCGATCCGGTCGAGCGCCTGCATGATCGAGAACACGAAGTAGGCATCGCGCATCCGGTCGGAGACCGGCGCCGGGAAGGAGTCCCGCAGATGGGTCAGCCGTTCGTAGTAGGGGGGCTCGCTCACTCGTATCGGACGCTGTCGATCAGGGCCGTGAAGGCCGGCTCCCAGCGGATGACCGTGGTTTCCGGGCCGGTCAGCTTGAAGAAGAACGGACCCCCCGGCGTCTCCACCACGGCCGCCTTCAGCCGGAACCCGCGCTTGTAGTACCGCATCCGGGAGCCGGGCAGGACCTCGGCCGCGAAGATCCCCGGCACATCGAGCAGCGTGATCTGCATGCCGCCCAGCTCGAAGCGGCTGGTGGTCGCCACGTCGGCGGACGGGCGGTTGTCGGGCTGGAGCATCTGGTTGGTCCAGCGCTCGAGGTTCAGCTCCACCGCGCCGCCTTCGCCGCCGAAGTGGAAGACGGCGCACTCGGCGTCCTCCGCGTCCTCGGCCGCGCGCGGCAGCACGAAGTGGGCGACCCCGGCGGGCGAGTCCGGCTCGACCGCAATCCAGCCGTCCGGGGTGTCGTAGCGGAGCGTGGCCTGCGCGCCCGCCGGGCTTGCAAGCAGCAGCAGGATGAGCAGGGGAAGCCCGATTGCCGGCAGGCGCCTGGACATGTTCGGGAACACCTCCCTCCATGCTAGCACCCGGCGGGGGAGGGCGTCATGCCGCGTCGGTTTCCCTCATCGGCCGGCTGCTACAATGGCCTGCCCGTCGCGGGCGGCGTGTCCGCTCGCGCGCAACTCCCCATGGTGACGATGGTCCGGCGCCGGATTCAGACGGCCGGTCAGGGTGACGTGCACGACGTCACCGCCGAGGTGGCGACGGTGGTGTCCGGTTCGGGCCTGACGGCCGGCGTCGCGACGGTGGCCGTGGTCGGCTCCACGGCGGGGATCACCACGATCGAGTTCGAGCCGGGCGCCGTGGCGGACTTCAACCGCCTGTTCGAGCGGCTCGCGCCGCGCGACGGCCCCTACGCCCATCACGAGCGGTGGGGCGACGACAACGGCTCGAGCCATGTCCGGGCCGCGCTGCTCGGTCCGTCCATCGCGATTCCCTTCAGCGACGCGGAGCTGGCGCTCGGCACCTGGCAGCAGCTCGTGCTCGTGGAGTGCGACACCCGGGCGCGCACGCGCGAGCTGGTCATCCAGCTGGTCGGCGAGTGACTGCCGTGCAGATCGACTACGAGAAGGAAACGCTCGACAACGGGCTCGACGTGATCGTGCACGAGGATCACGGCTGCCCCCTCGTCGCGGTCAACCTCTGGTACCACGTCGGGTCGAAGGACGAGCGGCCCGGCCGTACCGGGTTCGCGCACCTGTTCGAGCACCTGATGTTCGAGGGGTCGGCGCACCACGACAGCAGCTACTTCTCCCCGCTGCAGGAGATCGGCGGCACGCTGAACGGGTCGACGAACACCGATCGCACCAACTACTGGGAGGTCGTGCCGACCCCGGCGTTCGAGCGCGCGCTGTGGATGGAGTCGGACCGGATGGGCTTTCTGCTGCCGGCCCTCACCGCGGAGAAGTTCGAGACGCAGCGCGAGGTGGTGCTCAACGAGCGGCGCCAGAACTACGAGAACCGCCCCTACGGCCTCGTGCCCGTCGCGCTGATGGCGGCGCTCTACCCGCCGCGACATCCGTACCACTGGCTGACGATAGGCGATCCCGACGACGTGCGCGCGGCCGAGCTGGCTGACGTCAAGGCGTTCTTCGCCGCCTACTACCATCCGGCCAACGCGTCCCTGGCGATTGCCGGCGACGTCCGGACCGGCGCCGCGTTCGAGGCGGCCCGGCGGCACTTCGGAGACATCCCGGCCGGCCCCCGGCCCGCGCCCCCGGCGCTGCCGGCCGAGCCCGCGCCTGCCGGCGAGCGGCGCCTGCTGCTCGTCGATCGCGTCGAGCTGCCGCGTCTGTACCTCGCCTGGCGCACGCCGCCGCTGTACGCGCCGGGCGACGCCGAGTGCGACCTGCTGGCCGGGATTCTCGGCGACGGCAAGTCGTGCCGGCTGTACCGCGCCCTCGTCCACGACCGGCAGATCGCGACGGACGTCAGCGCCGGCCAGAGCTCGCACGAGCTGTCGAGCAGCTTCGCCGTCGTGGCCACGGCGGCGCCCGGGCACGACCTGGCGGAGCTCGAGGCGGTCATCGCAGAAGAGCTGGAAACCCTGCGGACCGCCGGCCCCACCGCCGACGAGGTGGAGCGGAACCGCGCGTGCGTCGAGGCCGACTTCGTCTACCAGATGCAGACCGTGGGCGGGTTCGGCGGCCGCTCCGATCAGCTCAACGCCTACAACGTGCTCACGGGCGATCCGGGCTACGGCCCGGCCGACCGCGCGCGGTACGCGCGCCTGACGCCGGACGCGATCGGACAGGTGGTCGACACCTTCCTGAACGCCGCCGGCCGCGTCGCGCTGAGCGTCGTCCCGGAGGGCCGGCCCGACGCGGCGTTGCCGGATTCCACACGGGTGCATCCGAGGTAGGGTCCTGGGAGTGTGCGCCGTAGAATGGCACGGACTCCCAAGGCGCGCACGGCGCGCCTCGGCGGAAGCGGCGCGGGGCGCAGGGGGCCCCGCGAGCGGACGCCGGGGGTCCGGGGCGCAGCCCCGTCTGATTGATGCCTGATCGCACGCGCCTGCCCGCCGTCGGCGCCGACCCGACGTTCAGCCTGCCCGCGTTCGAGCGCACGACGCTGAGCGACGGCGTGCAGGTATTGGCGGCCGGCCACCAGCGGGCGCCGGTGCTGACGCTCTTCCTCCTGCTGCCGGCCGGCGCGGCGGCGGATCCGCCCCACCAGGCGGGCCTCGCGGCCCTGACGGCGGATCTGTTCGACGAAGGCAGCGCCGCGCTGTCCGACGTCGAGCTGCACCGGGCGTTGATGCGCATCGGGGGGCGGCTGGGCACGGAGGTGTGGAGCGACGCGGCGGTCGTCGGGCTCACGACGCTGTCGCGGCACGCGCGGGAGGGGCTGCGGCTGCTGTTCGAGATTGCCGCGCGCCCGCGCTTCGATCCGGGCGACGTTGCGCGCGTGCGCGATCTGCGGATCAACCGCATCCGGCAGTTGCGGCGCTCGGCGGCGGCCGTGGCCGAGCGCGTGTTCGCGGAGGCCCTGTACGGATCCCATCCCTACGGGCACCTGGCCATCGGGACCGAGACCGCGTTGCGCGCGCTGGGACCGGCCGAGGTGGCCGACTTTCACCGCCGCCGGTACCTGCGCCCGCCCTGGACGGTCGTGGCCGTGGGCGACCTGGCTTCCGAGGCGCTGCTTGCCGAGGTCGCGCGGGCCTGGGACGAGGGCGTTCTCGGCGACGCGGGAACGCCGCCGGACGGGCTGCCGGAACCGCCGCCCCTGACCCGGCGCATGGTGTTCTCCGCCCGCGAGGGCGCCGTGCAGTCCGAGATCCGTCTCGGCCACCCCGGCGTGCCGCGCACGTCGCCCGACTTCTACGCCCTGAGCGTGCTGAACATGGTGCTCGGCGGACAGTTCGTGAGCCGCATCAACCTGAATCTGCGCGAGGAGAAGGGCTACACCTACGGCGCCCGGACGTCGTTCGACTGGCGCGTCGGGCGCGGGCCGTTCTGCCTGCAGGTCGGCGTGCAGACGGCGGCCACCCTGGACGCGCTGCGCGAGGCGGTGCGCGAGATCGCGGAGGTGCGCGGCCCGCGTCCGCCCTCGCCGCGCGAGCTCGAGACGGCGCGGGCGGCGCTGACGCGCGGCTTTCCGCGCAGCTTCGAGACTGCCTATCAGGTTGCGCGCGCCGGGATGCGGATCGCGCTGCACGGGCTGCCGGACGACCACTACGCCCGGTTCGTGCCGCGCATCATGGCGGTCGGCGCCGACGACGTCCTGCGCGCGGCGCAGCGTCACCTGCGGCCCGACGAGCTGCTCGCCGTGGTGGTCGGCTCCCGGCCGGACGTGCTGGGGGATCTGGCCGGGCTGGGCTTCGGCGATCCCGTGGAGTGGCCGGCCGGTTGACCGCGGCCGCGAGTCCCGGGTTCCCTACAGCGTCCGCGCCAGAAAACGCACCAGGACGTAGCCGTCCAGCCAGTTGAACGGGGCAATGCCCGTGGTGTAGTGGCCGCACGGCAGCGCGAACGCCCGATGCGGCACGCCGCAGCGCCGGAAGCGGGCCACGAGCCGGCGCGAGAGGCCGACCGGAAACGAGAGATCGTAGCGCGCGTAGACCAGCAGGACCTGGGTGTTGCGCAGGCGGTCGACGTAGGGCTGCGGGCTGATCGGCAGCCACAGCCGGCGCAGGCGGTCGAGATCGATGCGGCCGTCGAGCCCGGCGCGGACGTGGGCGGTCGACAGCCCTCGCCACACCACGTCCGCGAAGTACGGGGAGATGTGATTGAGGGCGGCGGCCCGGATGCGCGGTTCGTGCGCGGCCGTCAGCATGGCCAGGCAGGAGCCCAGGCTGGTCCCCAGGATCCCGATCCGCTCGTAGCCGCGCCCGCTCAGCCAGTGCACCGCGCGCCGCGCGTCGAGCACGGCCTGGCGGCATACCTGGAGCGTGCGCCCCAGATTGGCGCTGACGATGTAGTCGGCGCGGTGCAGCTCCGGCGGCATGCGCTGGTCGTGATACGGCAGGCTGAGCCGGACGCTGCTGATGCCGGCGCGCGCGATCAGCCGGCTGAGGGCCACGTGGGAGCCGGCGTCGGCGTTCCATTGCGGCAGCACCACGACCGCGCGGCGCCCGGCGGCGCGGCCCGCCGCCGCGCGGCCGGCGGCGGGAAAGTAGAGCGCGTGGACCGTGTTGTTCTCGGGGTGCGGCGTGCGGAAGGCGCTGGGGAAGCTGAGGACGTTCCCGCGCAGCTCGTAGCCGTCCGTGGCGGGGGCGTGAAAGAACCGCTCCGAGTCGGCCACCATCCGGGCCGACCAGTCGCGCAGCTCCTCGTGCGGCGACGCGGCGGGGCCGTGCCGGTCGTCGAGCCAGTCGACTCCCCACTCGAACCCGCGCACGACGCGGTCCGTGGTGCGGGCGGCGAGCCGGCGCTCCCAAGCGTGAAAGAAGTGCGCGATCATGGGCAGGTCCCGGGCGGGAGCGTCAGCGCGAAATGCTACTATGGAGGCCGTCGCCGGGGGGAACGATGGGGCTCAGGGACGTGGACGTGAAGACCGCATTCGAGCTGCAATCGAGCGAAGGGTACACCTACGTCGACGTGCGCTCGGTGCCGGAGTACGAGAACGGCCATGCGCAGGGCGCGCACAACGTGCCCCTCCTGCACCACGACCCGGCAACCGGCCAGATGCTCCCCAACCCCGAGTTCCTGGCCGTCATGCAGGCCAACTACCCGCCGGAGACCAGGCTCCTCGTCGGCTGCCAGATGGGCGGCCGTTCGGCGCGCGCGGCCCAGCTGCTGGCCGCGGCCGGCTACGAGGACGTCGCGAACGTGCGGGGCGGCTACGGCGGCGCCCGCGACCCGCGCACCGGCCAGGTGCAGGCCGAAGGCTGGGTCGCTGCCGGGCTGCCGGTCGAGCAGTCAGCGACGGCCGGCGGCGGCTACGAGGATCTGCGCGGCAAGCTCCCCTGACCGCCCGCATCCGGCCGGCGCCTTTCTTCAGCCCCCCGGGCCGTTCAACCCCTGAGCGCGTCTTCGCAGCGCGCCGCAAGCGCGAGCAACCGCCCGGTTGCGCCCCGCCGGCCGACGAGCTGCGCGGCGCAGGGCAGCGCGTCCGGGGTCGTTCCGCAGGGGATCGACACCGCTGGGTGGCCGGTCAGATTGAACAGTTGCGTAAGGCGCAGCGTCAGGCTCCGCACGTCGACCGTCCGGTCGCCGACGGCCACTTCCTCGGCGCCCAGCCGCGGCGCCGGAATCGCGAGCGTCGGAAGCAGGAGTGCGTGGCAGCCGGCCAGCGCCGCGTCCACCTCGCCCCGCAGCGTCTCCCGCATCTCCTGCGCCCGCGCGTAGTCGGCACGGCTCACGGAGCGGCCCAGCTCGAGCCGCCGGCGGACAGCCGGCGAGTAGTCGTTGCCCCGCGCCGCCAGCGTCGCGGCGTGCGCCGCGTAGGCCTCGCGCAACTGGGTGTGCCGGTAGGTCCGGGGGATCTCTGGCGCGTGCGGAACGTCCACTGTGGCGATCTCGGCGCCGTCGTTGCGCAGGCGGTCGAGGGCCGCCTCGAACGCGGCGCGCACGGCCGGGTCGAGCAGGTCGAGAAAGTAGCGGCGGGGCAGGCCGGTGCGGATCGTCGCGGGGAGCCCGCCGTCCTCGGTTGCCGCCGCCGCGCCGCCGGCCGCCAGCGCGCGATAGACCGCGGCCACGTCGTCGACGGTCGGCCCGAGCGGCCCCACGTGGTCGAGGGTCGGCGCCAGGGGCACCACGCCGTCGCACAACAGCTCGCCGAAAGTCGGCTTGAGACCGACCACGCCGCAGGCGGCGGCCGGGATGCGGATGGAGCCGCCCGTGTCGGTGCCGACGGACGCCAGCGCCATGCCTGCCGCGACCGATACGGCCGACCCGCCGCTCGAGCCGCCGGCGACGTGCGCCGGCGCGTGCGGATTGCGCGTAGGCCCGAAGGCCGAGTCCGCGCCGGTCGTGCCGAACGCGAACTCGTGCAGGTTGCACTTGCCCAGGAAGATCGCGCCGGCCCGGCGCAGGGCGGCGAGCGCGGGGGCGTCGGCCGCCGCCCGGTGTCCGGCCCGCGCGCGCGAGGCCGCGGTGGTCGGCAGGCCGCGCAGGTCGAGCAGGTCCTTGACCGAGACGGGAATGCCGTGCAGCGGCCCGAGCGGCCGGCCGGCCTCCCGCGCGCGGTCCGCCTGCTCGGCCGCGGCGCGGGCGTCGTCGGCCGTGACCGCGATGAACGCGTTCAGCTCGCCGTCCCGGCGCGCGATGGCGTCGAGGCAGCGCTCGACCAGCTCGACCGCGGTCGTCCGGCCGTCCCGCAGGCGCGCCGCAGCGTCGGCGATGGTCGGCAGCGCCGGCCCAGTCGTATCTCGGCCTGGTCCGCCAGGTACGCGGATGACGGTCATGCGCTGGAGCCCGCCGTCGCAACGCCCGTTCGATCGTGTCCGGCGATCGGAGATCTATCCGTGGCCCTCAGAAGCTCGTTTATCGCCTGCTCGATCGGTCGTTGGGAAGAAAAGAGGCCCTTGCTGTAGAGCCAGCCGCGCCGTCTGAGGCCCACGTCGACAAGGCCGGTACTGGTTGATTTCGACCGGGTGTCAACCGCGACTGTACCGTCGTCTCGGGCCTTCAATTCGTGTCTCCGGACCGCACGCTTGATCTGAGGCTCCGGCATTCGAATGTCGTCCAGGACGAAGTACAGGCTGTCACTTGTTGCAACCAGCCAGGTGTGCTGCCTGGAGGTTTCGAAAATCAGGAGGCTATTCGTGTCATCCAACGGTTCGCTCGGCGCATCGCGGCCTCGCGACTTCATGATGCTCTCGCGGATCTCGAGCCCACTCGAGAAGGGCCGGTATCCAAGCAGGCTCTCGATCAGATTCATCGCATATCCTCCTCTTCGTTCTGCTCTGCCTCCGGCGTGCCTCCGGAAGCCATCGAAAGGAGCCGCGGCAGCACGGTCGGCCAGCCGATTCCAACGATGACCCGCGCGTTGGTGCTTTCTGTATCGAACAGTTGCACGAGACCTCCGAGATAGGCGCCCAGCACCGCTCCGACACCCCACAGGAGGATCGACTGGAAGGTGCGCCAGCCGCCGAAGCCGACCCCCAGAAGACCGGGGCGGCCCAGCAGCAGCGTTCCCACCCAATCGAGCACGCAGATGGCCAACGCGATGATTCCGCAGGCGAGCGCGAACGACAATACAGCCGGGTCGTACACGCTTTTCAGCGCGTTCTGGACAACATCCCCAATCGTCGCCATGATGGCTCCCCGCGACGGCTCTGTCCGGGCTGCGTCACGCGGTGAATGACGGGGCGCAAGCTCCGGCATAGGCCGGCGGTCGAACCGCATGCAAGTGGTAAGCCATCCATGGTGTCCGGCCATCAGTAGAGCAGGAAACGCGACCGGACGGCGGCGAACGCAGCGACGTCCGCGTCCCAGCCGGCCGCGATCTCTGCCGCCTCGACGTCCGCGTCGAGCTGCCGGCGCAGCGCGGCGGACCCGGCGAGGATGTCGATGGGCTGCTTCGTCCGCTCGTACTCGTAGGGCGGCTCGCGCCAGGCGAACCGCGCCGGGTCCGCCCGGCGCATCGCCTGCAGGACGGCGACCGCCGTCAGCACGGGCCGGAAGGCCTCGCGGTCGGTCACGTGGAGCTGGCAGCCGCCGCAGGGCCGGCCGGCATGCTTCTGGAAGGTCGGCTCGAAGTGCGCGGCCCGGGCCACCACCCCCGGCAGCGCGGCGTCCGTGATGCGCCCGGCCAGGGCCTCGCCGTCGATCCACGGCGCGCCGAGCAGCTCGAACGGCCGCGTGGTGCCCCGGCCCTCCGAAAGGTTGGTGCCCTCGAACAGCACCGCGCCCGGGTAGACGACGGCGCTGTCGAGGGTCGGCAGGTTGGGCGACGGCATGACCCACGGCAGCCCGGTGGCGTCGTGGTAGGCCGGCCGCTCCCAGCCGTCCAGACGCGCCACCTGCAGCTCGGCGCCGAGGCCGAAGTGTTCGTTGAACAGGCGCGCCAGCTCCCCGATCGTCAGGCCGTGCCGCAGCGGAATCGGGAACTGCCCGACGAACGACTCGTGGCCCGGCGCGAGCAGGGGACCCTCGACCTGCGTGCCGCCGATCGGGTTGGGCCGGTCGCAGACCACCACCGGCAGCCCGAGCCGGCCGGCGGCCCGCAGGCAGTTGGCCATCGTGTAGATGTAGGTGTAGACGCGCGTGCCGACGTCCTGCAGGTCGATGACGAGGACGTCGAGGCCGTCGAACATGGCCGCGGTCGGCTCGCGGAGGTCGCTGTACAGGGAATGGATGGGGATGTCCCAGGCCGGATGCCGCGCGTGCGGCGTCTCGACCATGTTGTCCTGGACGTCCGAGCGGAACCCGTGCTGGGGGCCGAACAGGGCCGCCAGCGTGAGGTCGGGCGCGCGCCGCAGCCGCTGCGCGGTGTGCCGGTACGCCGCGTCGATCGAGGCGGGGTTGCAGACGAGGCCGACGCGGCGCCCCGCGAGGTCCCCGGAGGCCAGCAGCCGGTCGATCCCCGGCGACGTCTCGGACGTCCGCCGCATGCGTTAGAGTGTACCGGCTGAGCCAGGGAGGCGCCCGATGGGGACCAAGGCAGGCTGGAGCGGCCGCGTCTACGAGGACTTCGAGGTGGGTGACGTCTACCGCCACCCGCTCGGACGGACGGTGATTGCGGCCGACAACATCTGGTTCACGCTGCTCACGCAGAACAGCAACGCGATTCACTTCGACGCGGCGTACGCGGCGAACACCGAGTTCGGCAAGCCGCTCGTCGACTCCACCTTCACGCTGGCGCTCGTGACCGGCCAGTCGACCATCGACCTGTCGTGGAACGTCATGGCCAACCTCGGGTGGGACGAGGTGCGCCTGCCGCATCCCGTCTTCGAGGGCGACACGATCTACTCGCAGAGCGAGGTGCTCTCGACGCGGGAGTCGAAGTCGCGGCCGAACGTGGGCATCGTGACGGTGAAGACGGTGGGCTTCAACCAGGACGGCACGGTGGTGATCGAGTACAAGCGCACCTTCATGGTGTACCGGCGCGGGCACGTGCCGCCGGCCGGGCCGGTGACGCCGAAGCTGCCCGAGAAAGGACAGTCGTGACCAGCATGCGATGGGGCGCGTGGCCGGCCGCAGCCCTCCTGGCAATGGCCGGCTGCGGAGGCGGACCGGAGACCGTGGTCGAGGGCGACATCGCGTTCGTCAACGCCAACGTGCTGCCGATGGACGCCGAGCGGGTGCTCGAGGGCCGGACCGTGGTGATCGCCGGCGGACGCATCGCCGCCATTGGCCCGTCGGCCGAGATCGGGCCGGCCGAGGGCGTCGAGATCATCGACGCGGCGGGCGGTTTCCTACTGCCCGGGCTGGCTGAGCTGCACGGCCACCTGCCGACCCCGCGCATGGCCGACCGCGACGCGCAGAACCTGTTGTTCCTGTACATCGCCAACGGGGTGACGACCGTCCGCGGCATGCAGGGGCACCCTTCGCAGTTCCGGTTGCGGACGCGGGTCGACAGCGGCGCGGTCGTCGGGCCCCGGCTGCTGCTCGGCAGCGTGTCGATCAACGGCCGCGACGTGTCGACGCCGGAGCAGGCGGAGCAGGCGGTGCGCGAGTACCAGGTGGCGGGCTACGACCTGATCAAGATGCTGGAGGGGGTGAGCGTCGAGGCGTACGACGCCGCGGCCCGGACGGCGGCGGAGCTGGGCATCCCGCTCGCCGGCCACGTCCCGGACAGCGTCGGGTTGCGCCACGCCCTCGCGGCGGGGCAGGCGTCGATCGACCACCTGGACAACTACGTCGAGGCGCTCGTCCCGGACGACGAGCTGCCCGACGACCTGCCGGCCATCGTCGGCCTCGGCGGCCTGCTGGAGCGCGTGGACGAGTCTCGCCTGCCCGAGGTCGTGAACGCGACGCTGGAGGCCGGCGCCTGGGTCGTGCCGACGATGGTGCTGTGGGAGACGGGCATCTTCGCCGCGCGCCCCGCCGCGGAGGTCGAGGCCGAGCGGCCGGAGGTGCGCTACATGCCGCCGGAGACGGTCGAGCGCTGGCGGCAGGCCGTCGCGGGCAGCCTCGCGCGGAGCGACGTCGCGACCAACCGGCAGATCGCCGAGCTCCGCCGCGCTATCCTGCTGGCGCTGTACGAGGCCGGCGCCAACATCGCGCTGGGCACCGATTCGCCCCAGACGTTCAGCGTGCCGGGCTTCTCGGCCCACCGCGAGCTGCGCTACTACGTCGAGCTGGGGATGACGCCCTACGACGCCCTGGTGATCGGCACCCGCAAGCCGGCCGAGTACTTCGGCGCGGACGACGAGTTCGGCACGGTGGCGGTCGGCCGCAGCGCGGATCTGATCCTGCTGACGGCCGACCCGCTCGCGGACATAGCCAACACCGAGCGTCGCGCCGGCGTGATGGTCCGCGGGCGCTGGTTCCCGGAAGAGGAGATCCAGCGGCGGCTGGAGGAGATCGCGGTCTTCTATGGCAACTGAGCCAGGCGACGAGCGGATACGCCGGAGCCTGCTCTTCGTTCCCGCGGTTCGCCCGGACCGGTACCCCAAGGCGCTCGCGACCGGCGCCGACGCCGTCTGCCTCGATCTCGAGGACGGCGTGGCGTTCGCGGCGAAGGAGACGGCGCGCGAGCAGGCGTTCGCGCTGCTGGCCGGCCGCGAGCCGACGGTGGCCGAGGTCAGCCTCCGCATCAACGACGTCAAGACCGAGCTGGGCCGCAGCGACTTGGCGGCGCTGGCCGCGGCGGGTGTCCGTCCGGACGCGCTGATGCTGCCCAAGGTGGCCGGCGCCGGCGAGATCCGGGAGGTCGAGGCGGCCCTCGCTTCGCTGGGCGCCGCCCTGCCGCTCATCGTGCAGCTCGAGACCGCGGCCGGCGTGCTGGCCGCGGAGGAGATCGCGGCGGCGTCGCCCAACGTGTCGGCGGTGTTCTTCGGCGCCATCGACCTGTCGGCCGACCTCGGCTGCGCCGTGGAGTGGGAGGCGCTGCTCTACGCGCGGTCGCGCGTCGTGCTGGCGGCCGGGGCGGCCGGCGTCAGCGCCCTCGACTCCCCCTTCATGGACGTGCCGGCGGTCGAGGCGCTGGCCGACGAGAGCCGGCGCGTCCGCCGTCTCGGCTTCGCCGGCAAGGCCGCCATCCATCCCACGCAGGTACCGGTGATCCAGCAGGCGTTCTCGCCCTCGGACGAGGAGCTGGCCTGGGCGCGGAAGATCGTGGCGGCCTACGAGAGCCAGCAGGGGGGCGTGCTGCTGGTCGACGGCAGGCTCATCGAGCGCCCGGTCATCCGGGCCGCCCGCCGCAACCTGCGGATCGGAGCCCGGCTCGCGGGCGAAGGCGCGCCGGGCCGCTGAGGCCGGCCGGCGGCCGTACACCGGGAGGCGGGCGGAGGCCGGGGCCTCCGCCCGCGGGTCCTGCCCCTACCAGTCGTACTGGCCGCCGACCTTGAACAGGCGGCCGTTCATGATCTGCGTGATGCGCGGGAAGTTGTCCGCGTAGTTGTCGTCCACGAACGAGACGTAGTTCGCGTTGAAGATGTTGAAGATGTCGAACCAGGCGCGCACGCGGGCCCCGCCGAAGTTGATGATCTTCGTGAACCGCAGGTCGAGCTGGTTGAGCCGCGGCTCGTGCTGCGTGGAGATGGTGTTGAACGTCTGCGAGGCCACCGCTGCGCTCGTGGTCGGGTACGACGTGAAGAACCCGGTGCCCGCCGGGAGGAGCTGCACGTTTTCCTCGCCGACCGCCACCGGCCGCCCGAGCATGGCCTCTGCAAAGGCCCGCTCCGCCGGGTCCGCGAGCGCGTCGTACTCCGCCTCGTGCAGGATTCCGGCGATGTTCTGGTAGACGAACGAGACCTCGGTGTCGTACGGCAGCGGATAGCTGCCGTTGATCTTGAACTGCGTGCCGGCCAGCCACGGCTCCGAAACCTGACAGTACCCCGGCCGGTTCTGGGTCGGGTTGTCCACCACGAAGCACTCGCTCCAGGTCTGCGAGCCGGTGGTCAGCCCGCCGGCCAGCGTGGCCCCGTTGGGCAGCCGCCCGCTGAAGTTGAAGTCGACCCCGTTGAAGTCCATCCACTTGTCGCCGAAGTCCGAGGCCGGCACGGTCACGAGGTCCTCGCCGCGGTCGAGCCCGGCCTGCGTAATGGTCCAGAGGTTGCAAAGCTGCGTCCCGCTGACGCTGCGGAGCCCGGGATCGGTCGGGGCGGTGATGCAGTACTCGCCGTAGTCGTCCGGGGTGACGTTCAGGTTGTCGATGACCGTGAAGCCGTCGAACTTCGTGCGGTAGTAGCCGACCTCGATCGTCCAGCCCTCGGCCAGCTCGTGCTGGACGGCGAACGACGTCTGCCACTGGCCCTGCCGCGTGCCCCAGCCGCGCAGCAGGTCGTCGCGGTAGCGGTTCACGATGACGGGGGTGCCGAAGTTCGGGTCGCGGATCGCCCCGCACTCGCCGTTAGCCTCGAAGTTGTCGAAGTCGCAGTCGGGGTTGAGGTCGCCGTTGCCCGGGGGGAGCCCCAGGAACGGGAACAGGTTGTCGTTCCACGGGCGGGACGCCTGGACCGAGAACGACTCCATCGGGTTGACGTCCTGCGCGATGTTCGTGCCGATGCCCAGCACGTAGCGGCCGAACGATCCCTTGATGGCGGTCCGGCCGTCCCCGAACAGGTCGTACGCCGCACCCACCCGCGGAGCGATGTCGTGATAGTACGGGGCGCCGTCGATCGCCGCGACCGTGAACGAATCCGTGAACCGGCCCTGGGGGTGGGTCTGCTCGGGGATGTAGCCGTTCAGGTGGTCCCAGCGCACGCCCAGGTTGAGCGTCAGCCGGTCGATGGTCCACTGGTCCTGCGCGAACACCGCGACCTCGTGCGCCCGCTGATCCGACAGGCGCGGCGTGGCGTACTGGTTGACCCCGAACGAGACGCCCGGCGCGACGAAGTCGTACGACAGGTCGTTGTGGATGTACACGTTGAGGTGCGCCTCGCGCAGCCAGAGATGCGAGTAGCCCACCTTCAGGTTGTGCGAGCCCGTGACGTACGACACGGACGCCCGGCTGCTGAAGTTCGGGTGCTGCTCCTCCCCGTACAGGCACGGCGTCGCGTCGCAGACCACCTGGGTGTTGTGGACGAAGAAGAACGGGGTGAAGGTGCGGATCCCGACGTCGTCCGGGCGCACCGTGGGCTGCAGCTTGGGCGAGGCGCGCGTCTTGAGCATCGACGCCCCGGCCTGGAACAGCAGCCGGTTGGTGACCGGCATGGTCCAGGACGCCTGCGACAGGTTCACCGGATCGAACGTGTAGAGCGCCGACGCGTCCTTGTCGACGAAGCCGTACTGCGACCAGAAGTTGCAGAAGCAACTGCTCTGGTCGCTGCGCGAGAAGTTGAACTTGTGCCGCTCGCTCGCCTGCCAAGTCAGCCGCAGGCTGTTGTCCCGCTGGTGGATGTCGAAGTCCACCGGCTGGTCGTAGTCGGGGGTGTAGATCGAGCTGTGCGGCGTCAGGTTGACGAAGCTGCTCGGCTGATACGACTGCGAGCCCCACCAGCGGTGCGCCGTGTAGAACCACAGCCTGTCGCGCACGATCGGGCCGCCCACGCCGATGCCGTAGTCCCAGATCTTGCGGATCCCGTTGACCTGGCGTTCCAGCATGCCCCGCCGCCCCAGCTCCTCGTCCCAGTTCAGGTTCTGCATGTGCTCGTTCGTGCCGCTCATGTTCACGTAATAGCTGAACTGGTTGCCGCCCTCCTTCGGTATCGAGTTGACCCCGACGCCGCCGGTCCGCGACTCGGCGTCCATGGCGGCAATGGTCATCACGGTCTCCTGGATGGCCGCCTGGTTCGGGAAGTACAGCCGCGACGTGCCCGTCCCGGTGCCGATCCCGTTCGTGAAGTAGAAGCCGTCCCACTTGATGTCGCCGTCGGTGTCGTCGCTGCCGTGGATCTTGATGTGGCCCCACGTGTCGCCGATGCTGCCGCCGACGTCGTGCCCGCCGCCCAGGATCTCGGACGTCGCGCCCGGGGTCAGCGCGGCGTAGCCCCAGTAGGTCTTCCCGGTCGGGAGCGCGTCGAAGCGCTCGCGCGTGAAGGTGTCCTGGGTCGTCACGTTCTGGACGTCGATGATCGGGCTCGCACCCGACACGGTGACCGTCTCCTCGATGGAGCCCACGGTCATCTGCGCGTCCACGTTCGCCGCGAAGCCCGAGCTGAGCTCGATGCCTTCGCGGACGAAGGTCGAGAAGCCGGGCAGGGTGAAGGTGACGCTGTAGGTCCCGGGCCGCAGGGCCTCGATGGCGTAGAGCCCCGCGCCGTCGCTGATGCTCGTCCGCACTCCCTCGATGAGGGCGGGACTCCTGGCCTCCACCGTCACGCCGGGGAGGACGCCGCCGGTCTCGTCTGTCACGGAACCGGCGATGCTGCCGGTCTGGGCCGCGGACGCGGCCGGGAGCAGGAAGGTAGTCGCGAACGCCAGACACGCCGTCCGAACGCCTCTTCGCCTCTGCACGGTCTCCCCCTTTCCGGAAAAGAACGCCGACTGACGATTGAGCCGCCGACCGCGCCGTCCTGTTGCACGCTTGCTACATGCCCGCGATTATCCCTCCCCGTGACGGCTTTCTCAAGCACCGTTCGGGCCCGCGGAGCCGCCGGGATCGGCCGTGCGGGGCGCCGGGGGGGCGCGTCCACTATGATCCTCGCAGCCCCGTCTGATTGCAGCCGGGAGTCCGCGCCGTAGAACGGCGTAGACTCCTGGTGAGGGCTGGTTGGGCGGCAACCGAAGCCGGAGGCGACGATTGCCGGGCTGGTCATGACCGACGACACACGGCGCGCGGCCGCCCTCCGCACCGCAGGGCTGTTGTTCATCCTGGCGGCGGTCGCCACGATCGCCGCGGTCGTCGGACGCGTGTCCGCCGGCGCCGACCAGGACACCGTGGCGGCCTCGCTCGCGGCCATCGCCGCCAGCCAGGGGCGCTACGCGGCCGGCGGCGCCGCGCGTTTCGTGTCCGGGATCGCCCTGGCCGCCGCGGCGTGGTGCCTGCGCCGGGCGCCGGGCGAGCGAGGGCCGGAAGGCTCGGTCCCCGTCGCCGGTCTGCTCGCCGCGGCGGGGGTGCTCACGGCCTGTTCGGGCGCGGGCGCGGTCGTGCTGGCAGCCGGCGTGCCGACCGGCCTGGATGCGGCGGGCCTCGACGCGCTGGCGCGCGAGCTCGAGACGACGGCGTCGCTGCGCCGGGTGACGGGCGCGGCCGGCTTCGCGCTGGCCGGGCTGGCGATCGTGGCCGCCGCCCGCCGCCAGTGGGGCGCCGGCGGCCTGCTGCGGCGAATCGCCCCCGCCTCGGCAGTACTGGGCCTGGCGATGCAGCTCGTGTGGCTCGACGCGGCGACCGACGTGCACCGGATCACCGGCACCGCCTTCGTCATCTGGCTCGCCGCCGCCGGCGGCAGCCTCCGGAAGGGCAGGAACTGGTGGGGCTGACGCCGCAAGGCGCAGCCCCGTCTAAACTTAGGATCCGGCAACGACAAGGAGACGGACATGCGCATCGATGTACGGTACGGCGTGATGGTTCTGGCGGCGGTCTTCGCGGGCGGCGTGTTCCTCGGCCTGGCGCTCGACGGCGGGAAGGTTGCCCGGGCGCAGTCGAGCTCGGTGTTCGAGCTGCGGACCTACACGGCCAACGAGGGCAGGCTCGAGGGGCTGAAGGAGGAGTTCCGCGGCTACGCGGCCCGCATCTTCGAGCGTCACGGGATGAAGAACGTCGGCTACTGGGTGCCCACCGACGCGCCGTTGTCAGACGATACGCTGATCTATATCCTGCAGCATGACAGCCGGGAGGCGGCGCAGCAGAGTTGGGACGCGTTCCGCAACGACCCGGAATGGCGCGCGGCGTTCGAAGAGCTCAACCGGGACGGCCGGCTGGCCGCGTCGGTCGAGTCGGTGTACATGGAAGCGACCGATTTTTCGCCGCTGCAGTAGCGAGCGACCCGGCCACGGAAGGAGATCGTGCGATGAGTGAGCGACCCCCGCAGGATACCGCTGCGGGACATTGGGTCTCGTACCGCCCCGAGATCAGGGTGCTGGACTGCACCATCCGCGACGGCGGTCTGATGAACGACCACCAGTTCGGCGACGAGACCGTGCGGGCCGTGTACCGGGCGTGCGTCGACAGCGGCATCGACTACATGGAGATCGGGTACGTCAATTCGCGCCGGCAGTTTCCGCCGGGCCAGTTCGGGCCCTGGAAGCACTGCGTGGAGAGCGACATCCGCCGCATCGTGGGCGACAACGACACGGCGCTGAAGCTGTCGGCGATGGCCGACGCCGAGAAGAGCGACTACCGGGAAGACATCCTGCCCAGGTCGGAGAGCGTCGTGGACCTGATCCGGGTGGCCACCTACATCCACCAGATCCCCCTGGCGCTGGACATGATCAAGGACGCCCACGACAAGGGCTACGAGACGAGCCTCAACCTGATGGCCCTGTCCACGGTGCCCGACGGCGAGCTGCACGAGGCGCTGGCGCTGGCGGCCGAGTCCGAGGCGGACGTGGTCTGCATCGTCGACAGCTTCGGCGCGCTGTACGGCGAGCAGATCGACGGCTACGTGAAGACCTTCCAGAGCTATACCGCGGGGAACGGCAAGGAAGTGGGCATGCACGCCCACAACAACCGCCAGCTGGCGTTCGCCAACACCGTGCAGGCCACGGTCAAGGGCGCCAACCGGCTCGACGCCAGCATGGCCGGTCTCGGCCGGGGCGCGGGCAACTGCCCGTTGGAGCTGCTGCTCAGCTTCCTGCACAATCCCAAGTTCCGGCTGCGGCCCGTGCTGCACTGCATCCAGCACCACATCGAGCCGATGCGCGAGGCCCTCAAGTGGGGCTTCGACTACCCGTACATGTTGACCGGGGTGCTCAATCAGCACCCGCGGGCCGGGATGGCCTTCAACGAGTCGGCGGACCGGGGCGACATCATCAAGTTCTACGACTCGCTCGAAGATCCGGATTGACGGAGCCGATCGCGCGCCGCGCCCCGGCGCGCGGCCGGCGCTCGCGCTGAACGGAGGGTGCCGATGCATCGACGACGACGTGGGCGGCGTCCGGACGGGCTCGTTGGCGGAACCATCGCCGCCGCGGTTGCGCTGGCGCTGGCGCCGTCCTCCGCGCCGGCGCAGCTCGCTTCCGCGGCGTACACCGCGGCCGAGGCCGAGGCGGGCCGCGCGGTGTACGACCAGTCCTGCGCGTCGTGCCACATGCCCAACCTGAGCGGGCAGTTCGAGGCGCCGGAGCTGGCCGGGCCGAGCTTCCGCGGGACGTGGGGCGATCGGCCGGTCGCCGAGCTGCTCGACCTCGTGCGCGCGACGATGCCGACCGGGGCGCCCGGCTCGCTCGCCCCGGATGCCTACAGCAGCGTGGTCGCCTACCTCCTGCAGGCGAACGGCGTGGCGGCCGGGAGCGTGGCGCTGGGCGGCGCCCCGGCGTCCATGCCGGCCGGCGCGCCGCCGGCCGCGGACGCGCGCGCGGGAACGCGGGTGTTCCAGCCGATCGCCGACCGCGCGCCCGTCACCGACGCGATGCTGCTGGACCCCGACCCGGCCGACTGGCTCATCTACCGGCGGACCTACGACGGGTGGGGCCACAGTCCGCTGGACCAGATCACGCGCGAGAACGTCGGCCGGCTGCAGCTCGCCTGGGTCTGGGCGATGGACGACGGGCGCAACCAGCCGACGCCGCTGGTCTACGACGGCGTGATGTACCTCACCAGCCCCGGCAACGTCGTGCACGCGCTCGACGCCGCCACCGGCACGCTGCTCTGGGAGTACCGCCGGCCGCTGCCGGAGGCGCTGCGGGGCGCCAACAGCCGCAATCTGGCCATCTACGACGACAAGCTCTTCATGGGGACGCGCGACGCGTTCGTCGCGGCGCTCGACAGCCGCACGGGCGAGCTGGCCTGGGAGACCCGGATGGCCGACTACAACGACGGCTACTCCAACACCAGCGGGCCGATCGTCGCCGGCGGGCGCGTCATCAACGGCATCAACGGCTGCTCGCGCTTCATGCCCGACAGCTGCTTCATCACGGCGCACGACGCGGCGACCGGCGAGGAGCTGTGGCGCCGGCTCACCATCGCCGCGCCGGGCGAGCCGGGGGGCGACTCCTGGGGCGATCTGCCGCTGGCGCTGCGCGGCGGCGGCGACTCGTGGATACCCGGCAGCTACGATCCCGAGCTGGATCTGCTGTTCTGGCCGGTCGCGCAGGCCAAGCCCTGGGTGCCCGCCAGCCGCGGCCTGACGGTCCACGACCCGGCGCTGTACACGAACTCGACGCTCGCGCTCGATCCCCGCGACGGCACCATCCGCTGGTACCGGCAGCACGTCCCCGGCGAGGCGCTCGACCTCGACGAGGGCTTCGAGCAGGTGCTCATCGACAGCGGCGGGCGCAAGGCCCTGTTCACGATCGGCAAGCACGGCGTCCTCTGGAAGCTCGACCGCGAGACGGGCGCGTTCCTCGGGCACGTCGAGACCGTCTTCCAGAACGTGTTCGAGCGCATCGATCCGGACACGGGCATCGTGACGTACCGCCAGGACATCGCGGACGCGGGCATCGGCGACTGGGTTTCCGTGTGCCCGAGCACGGCCGGCGGCCACAACTGGCACGCGACGGGCTACAGCCCCGAGACGCGCCTGCTGATCATCCCGCTGAGCCAGAGCTGCCTGGAGATCGCGGGCCGCGAGGTGGCGCTCGAGATCGGCTCGGGCGGCTCGCAGGCCGACCGGACGTGGTTCGAGATGCCCGGCACGAACGGCAACCTGGGCAAGCTGGCCGCATACGACGTCGATACGCTGGAGGAGCGCTGGAGCATCGAGCAGCGCGCCGCGTTCGCGACGGCCGTGCTGACGACCGCCGGCGGGCTCGCGTTCGCCGGCGACGTGGACCGCTACTTCCGGGCGCTCGACGCCGCCACCGGCGACGTGCTGTGGGAAACGCGGCTGGGCACGTCCGTGCAGGGGTTCCCCGTCTCGTACGCCGTCGGCGGCACGCAGTACGTCGCCGTGTCGGCCGGGCTGGGCGGCGGCAGCCCCCGGCGGGTGCCGATGCTGCTGAGTCCGGACATCGTGCACCCGGACACCGGCAACGCGCTGTACGTCTTCGCGCTGCGCGAGTAGAGTAGGGGACGCCGCTCGGCCGCGCTCAAAGAACGCTTGGCGAAAGACGCCGACTGGTTCACACTAGGGGATTACCGGCCACGCCTGTCGCGGCCGGCGCGTTTCGTTGTCACACGCGGGGATCTGGAGGCTTACACGATGTCACGCACCACTGGGTTCGGTCTCGTCGCCACTCTGGCGGTCGCACTCGGCGTCCTGGCCGCCGGGCCGGCCGCGGCGCAGGAAGCTGCGGCGCAGCCCACGTTCACCAAGGACGTTGCCCCGATTCTGCAGCGCTCGTGCCAGCACTGTCACCGGCCCGGCTCGATCGCCCCGATGTCGCTGCTGACGTACGAGGAGACGCGGCCCTGGGCGCGGTCCGTCAAGGACAAGGTCGTCACCCGCACGATGCCGCCGTGGTACATCGACAAGAACATCGGCATCCAGGAGTTCAAGTACGACTACTCGCTCAGCGACGAGGAGATCGCCACGATCGCCGCCTGGGTCGACGGCGGCGCGCCGCGCGGCAATCCGGCGGACATGCCGCCGCCGCGCGAGTTCCGCGACATCGCCGAGTGGCAGATCGGCGAGCCCGACTGGGTGGTGGAGCTCCCCGAGCCGTTCGTCGTGCCCGCCGAGGCGCCGAACTGGTGGGGCAACCTCGAGTCCGACTCCGGGCTGACCGAGGACCGCTGGGTCAGGGCGGTCGAGACCAAGCCGTCGATCGAGGGCTTCCCGGTGGTGCATCACGCCGTGACCGGCGTGGTGGCCCCGGATGCCGAGGATGTCGACGGCATCGGCGAGTTCCTCAACGAGTACGCGCTCGGCAAGAACGGCGACATCTACCCCGAGGGCACCGGCCGCCTGATCCCGGCGGGGTCGAAGATCCGCTTCAACATGCACTACGCCGCGATCGGCGTCGAGACGACCGACCGGACGCGCGTCGGCCTGCAGTTCTATCCGCGGGGCGTCGTGCCGGAGCGCAAGATCATCGCGTCGCACGTGGGCGACGAGGAGGACCTCGACATCCCGGCCGGGGCGTCGAACGTGCGCCACGACGGGTACTACCGGCTCAAGGAGAACTCGCACATCACCGGCTTCCAGGCGCACCTGCACAACCTCGGCAAGCGCCAGTGCCTCGAGGCGATCTACCCCGACAACCGCGTGGAGACCCTGAGCTGCGCCGATTGGGACTTCGGGTGGCACATCGTCTACAACTACGAGGATCACGTGGCGCCGCTGCTGCCGAAGGGCACCATCCTGCACGTGATCAGCTGGCACGACAACTCGGAGGCCAACCGCTGGAACGACGACCCGACCAACTGGACCGGTTTCGGCCAGCGGTCGAGCGATGACATGAGCTTCGCCTGGGTGAGCTGGTACGAGCTCGACGACGAGGCGTTCGAGAAGGAGCTCGAGGAGCGGCGGGCGCTGACTGCCAACAACGACGACTAGAACCGCGTCGTCGCGGGAAGAGCATCATGAAGGGGCATAGTCGCATCGTCGGGGCGGCCGGTCTGGTTGCCTGGCTGGTCGTGTCGCTGGCAACGCCGGGGGCGGCGCAGGAGCGCTGGAACCGGGGCCAGAACATCCAGCCGGTCTTCGAGGGCTGGGAGCGGAACGACGACGGGTCGTTCACCATGGTCTTCGGCTACCTGAACCGGAACTACCAGGAGCAGCCGGTCGTCCCGGTCGGACCGAACAACTTCTTCGAGCCGGGTCCGGCCGACCGGGGCCAGCCGACGCACTTCTACAACCGGCGCCAGCAGTTCGTCTTCGAGGTGCGCGTGCCGGCTGACTGGGGGCGGGAGCAGGATCTGGTCTGGGCGGTGACCCACAACGGTCGGACCGACCGGGCCTTCGGCCACCTCTGGCCGGTGTGGGAGATCGACAACGTCGTCCGGCGCCAGAACCGCGGCACGGGGTTCGCCCAGGGCTATTCCGACAACCAGCGGCCGAGCATCCGCCTGGCGGGCGCCGACCAGCTCGAGGTCACGTTGCCGGACACGCTCGAGATCGCCGTGCTCGCCGGCGACGACGGCATCCCGCCGCCGAACCCGGACATCCTGAAGCGGACGCTGCGGCCGGGTCCCAAGATGCAGGCCATGGTCAGCCCGCGGGACGCGGCCACGACGGGTCTGGCGGTGACCTGGCTCCACTGGCGCGGGGCCG
This sequence comes from Vicinamibacteraceae bacterium, assembly GCA_012271165.1. Classification (GTDB taxonomy): domain Bacteria; phylum Acidobacteriota; class Vicinamibacteria; order Vicinamibacterales; family UBA8438; genus JAAXGX01. Next base: position 38,831 of record JAAXGX010000116.1, read on the forward strand.
GCGAGGTGTCGTTCGAGCCGCGGGTCCTGACGCTCGACGAGCAGGGGCAGGCCGTCACGCGCGTCAGCTTCAGCGCGCCGGGCACGTACGTTCTCCAGGCCGTGGCCGACGATACGGTCTTCACCACCCCCGTCAACGTGACCGTGACCGTGAATCCGCAGGTCGCGGCGCCGTAGGGGCGGGGCGGGGATGCGGCGGGGCCCGGGCGTCGCGGTCGTGGTCGCGCTGGCGGCCGCGGCCGGCTGCTCGGGCCCGGCATCCGGGAATGCGCCGGCCGCCGGGCCGCCGGCCGACGGTCCGCCGACCGTCGCGGACACGCCGACGCGCGCCCGCGCGGCGGACGGCTCGTACATCTCCTGGCGCGAGCACATCATCGACGACCTTGCCGTCGGCGGGGTCGCCCTCGCGGGCAGCGACGGGCTGGCCATGGCCGACCTCGATCGGGACGGCCACCTCGACGTCGTGTCCGTGCACGAATCCGACACGACCTACGACGGCGTTCCCGACGGCCACGTGCGGATCGCGTACGGCGCGGCCGATCCGGACATCTGGGAGCGCTACACCCTGGCCGAGGGCCCCGAGGCGGGCGCCGCGGAGGACGTCGCCGTCGGCGACATGAACGGCGACGGCTATCCGGACGTCGTCGTGGCGTGCGAGCTCGCCCACCTGATCTACCTCGAGAACCCCGGCGCGGCAGGGCGAGCCGCGCACTGGAAGCGCGTGATCCCGTCCGCGGCGCGCGGGCGCGGGTCGTACATCCGCGTCTTCCTGGCGGACTTCGACGGCGACGGGCGGCCGGAGGTCGTCGCCGCCAACAAGGGCGCCCAGAACCCGGCGCGGGACACCGCCGAGACGCATCCGATCGCGTGGTTCGCGCTGCCCGCCGATCCGCTCGACGGCGACGCCTGGGTCGAGCACGAGCTCGCCCGCGTCATCGTCCCCATCAACGCACAGCCGGTCGACCTCGACGGCGACGGAGACCTCGACGTCGTCGGCGGCTCGCGCGGGGAGCAGCGGATCTTCTGGTTCGAGAACGTGAGCGCGGCCGACATCGCGTTCGTGGAGCACCGCATCGAGATCCGGCCGGCGTCGGCGGTCACGGGCTTCAACATGGACTTCGCCGATCTCGACGGCGACGGCCGCCTCGACATCGCGCTGCGGGACGAGGGTCGCGGTCTCGTCTGGCTGGCGCAGCCGGCCGAGCCGGGCGGCGCGTGGCGAGCCCACGCGATCGGCGACCTCGCGCCGGACCGGCTGGTCGGCTTCGTGCTCACGGACCTCGACGGCGACGGCCGCCGCGACGCGTTCACGGGCGCCTACAGCCAGGCACCGCGCGACGTCGACGCCGCCGAGCCGTCCGTCTCGCACCGGGCCGGCCGTCTGGCGTGGTTCCAGCAGCCGGACGATCCGGCCGGCGCCTGGACGCGCCACGACGTGTCCAGGCGCATCCGGGGCATCTTCGACAAGTTCGTGGCCCGCGACATGGACGCCGACGGTGACGTCGACCTGGTCGGCACGCGCGGCAACTCCGTGCCGTACGACGGGTCTTCTGGCTCGAGCAGGTGCGCAGCGCCGAGCCGCTGCCGGCCTTCGACCAGGCCCGCGAGCGCGAGAGCCGCCAGTTGCCGCTGCCGTAGCAGCTCGCCCGTCCGCCGTACAAGGACCGCCGGCGCCCCCCGATCATCGCGGCGAAGGGCGGGTATGCCCTTGATCTGGCGGCTTCTCGGCACGGTCGTGGGACGGGCTGACTACCGCAACGACAACCCGTGTGACCGGTACTTTCTGGAATTCTCCAAACTGCAGCGCAACGGCCGCGTCACGATTCCCACCCGACGAACAGCTGTCTGAATTGGAGCAGTCGCTGAGTCCGCCGGAACTCCTGGAAGCCGCAGCAGAACTGGCGGAATTGACGTTTCAGCACTACGAAGATGCCACGGTTCACGGGTGGTGGTGGACCGTATCGACTCCTTCCGAGAACGGGTTCCTGGCCAGCGTCGGTGAGCACTTCCTGATCACGCTGCACATTGCAGACCTCACCCCGGCCCACCGGAATGACCCGAACCTGCTCTATCAACTGCTCCGATGGCAGAACGAAATGGCATGGTGCAGATTCAGGATAGACGAGGACAATGCATTGTTTCTCGGATACCTTGCTGGGGATGTCGAAGGCGGTGGATTCGTACCTGCCGCCACTTGAGGAATACGTCAACACTCCTCAGAAGAGGGGTTGGTTTCGTTGAAGAATCGCGTGAGCGAAGCGAGCAATCATGGCAAGAGGTTGACTACCTCATCTTCAGACAGCAACCTCCACGAAAGTTCCGGGACGGGTCCGCCGGACGGCCGCGCGGATGTCATCGACACGCAGCCGGATGCGCGGCCATGACGTCGTGAGCAGAATCACCACTCCAAGCCGTCTGTGGCCAAGGCGCTGCTGATGACGGAGACTCTGGTCCGTCGTGATCAGCAACCGGTAGCCGTCAGCTTCCGCACGATCGAGCAGTTCCCCGTTGCGCAGATTCGACCAGCCTCGCTCGAAGGCCGTGTCCACCGTGTGTCCGATCAGATGATCCCGCAACGGCGCCGGGGTGCCCTGGTCGAACAGTATTGTCACGAACGAGCCGACTCCATGAGGGTCTCCCGCTCGTGGTCCAGTACGGCCAGGAGTTGATCTCGTTCCACGCCCGGGAACCACTCCAGGAACTGGTCGATCGTGGCGCCGTCCCGCAGATTGTCGAAGAGCGCGGAAACCGGCACGCGAGTGCCGCGGAACACCCAGGCGCCGCTCACCTTGTCCGGGTCGCGTTCGACGGCCGGGCAGGTCTTCCATGTGCCCATGGTCTCGCCTGCTCTCCTGTCCTCTTGCCGATCCTATACGTACATGCTCTGCGTGTCGGACAGAAGGCCCCGTCCGTCTCTCGGCCTGTAGAACCCTCAGATCAGCGCATCGTCGTGGAACGCCTCGCCGCGGGCGAAGCGTCCGGGGTCGAAGGCGCTGATGTCGAGGCGCGACGAGGCGCCGGTCGCGAGCAGGTCGGCCAGGGCCGCCCCGGTCGCGGGCGCCAGCATCAGCCCGTGGCCGCTGAAGCCGTTGGCCAGGTAGAAACCGGCCAGCTCGGGGTGCTCGCCCAGGAGCGGGTTGTGGTCCGGCGTCATCTCGTACAGGCCCGCCCAGCCCTCGACGAGCTCGGCCGCGGCGAAGGCCGGCAGCCGTGCGACGAGCGGCGGCCGGAAGTCGCTCGCCCAGCGCGCGCGGTCGCACTCGAAGTTCTCGCCGGGGGGTTCGTCGTGCCGCGTGCGGGCCACGATGATCCGATCGGGGTCGCCGGGGTCGAGCGGATCGTCGTGGCGCCAGTGGACGCCACCCGGATCGATCACCACCGGGAACCGGTGGGGCCAGCGCCGCGGCAGCGCACACCGGAAGAGGTGTTGCCGGACCGGCGTTACGGGCAGGTCGAGATCGGCGAGCGCGGCGAGCCGCGCGGCGAACGGGCCCGCGGCGTTGACCACCGCGCGGGCGTCCATCGACGCGCCGCCGGCGAGCGTCACGCCCCGGACACGGCCGCCCATGGTCCGCACGCGGGTGACTTCGCCGCTGACGTACGTCGCGCCGGCCGCCGCCGCCGCGTGGCGGAAGCCCGCCAGCACCTCGCGCGGGTTGGCGTAGCCGTCGTCAGGCCCGAAGAGGCCGAAGCGGATGTCGTCGAGGGCGAGGTCGGGCACCAGGGCGCGGATGGCGGCGACGTCCAGGCGCTCGACGCGCGCCCCGAGGGCCCGCTGCCGCGCGTAGCGCCGCTCGAACCGCTCCGCCGTCGCGTCGTCCGCCAGGAACAGGTAGCCGCGCTGCCGGAACCAGGCCCGCGGCCGATGGCCCGGCGCCTGCATGGCGGCGTCGAAGCGCTCGTAGAACCGCACGCTGTGCTGGGCGAGCCGGATGTTCGCGGCAGAGCTGAACTGCTGGCGGATGCCGCCCATGGCGAGCCGCGACGAGGCGCGCCGGTAGGTCGGATCGCGCTCGACGACCGTCACCTCGGCGCGGCAGCCGCCGGTCCGCAGGTGCCAGGCGATGCTGGATCCGACGACTCCGCCGCCGACGATCACGATGCGCTCGGCGGCCATGGGTGGGGCCGGACCTACCGGACGTGGGCCAGCACCGCGTGGCGCCAGTTGAACTCCACGTCGGTGGGCTCGGCGGGCAGCGGGATCTCCACGTCGACCGTCTCCGCGTCGACGAGGACGCGGTAGACCTCGGGCGCCCGCCCGGCGAACTCCACCCGGATGGGGACCGGCATCCGGAACGTGTCCGGCACGTCCTCCTGGCGGATGGTGCCGTGCAGCACGTACGGGGACGGCCGGTCGAGCAGGCGGGTCGTCCGCAGGTCGGGGCGGTAGGTCGGCACGTCCACGCCGTAGACCCACTGGTCGAAGAACCAGTCCATCGGCTCGCCGAACGCCCGCGTGACGGCGGTCTCGAACGTCCGCGTGCTGGCCGGCCGCTGGCGATGGTCGCGGACGAAGCGGCGCATCAGCTCCCGGAACCGCGTGTCGTCGCCGGTCTCGAGGTCGGCCAGCATCATCCGCAGCATGTGCAGGATGAACGCGCCCTTCTCGTACACGAGCAACTGATAGTCGACGGGCGTCTCGCTCGAGTTCAGGCGGTAGCCCGCCACGACCGGGCCGGACTCGTGCCCGTCGCTGCGCCGGATGACCTCCGGCCGGGCGCCGAAGTGCACGAGGCCGGTGCCCTGGCCGACGTTCACCTCGCCGAGCACGTCCAGCCGCCAGGCGTCGAGGATGTCCTGGAACTGGTCCGCGTCGTCCAGGCCGGCGAGCACGTACAGCGCGGCGGCGTAGTTGGAGAACCCCTCGGAGATCCACTGGTCGCGGTAGTCCTCCCAGTGGACGGCGGCGCCCCACCACTGATGCGCCACCTCGTGCGCGCGGAAATGCTCGGCGACCCCGGTGTTGAGGGGGCCGAACGCCTGGAACGAGAGCAGGACGAGCCCCGGGAACGCCTGGCCGGTATAGGTGACGATCTCCGTGGCGTTCAGGACGCGGTACGGATAGGGGCCGAAGTAGTCCGTGTAGAAGCGGATCGAGCCCTCCAGGTCCTCGATGGTCTTCTCCAGGTTGCCGGGGGCGAACCCGGTCTCGTAGCGGTTCTCGTAGACCGTGATCGGCAGGCGGCCCGCCTCGTCGACTGTGGTGACGTCGAAGCGGCCGAGGCTGAAGGCCATGCCGCGGACGGGCTCGTCCGACACCCACTCCGCTATGCGCGTGCCGTCGGCGACGCGCTCGTCCACCCGCGTCATCCCGCTGGCGATCTCGAGGCCCTCCGGGACGCGGTAGGTCAGGTGCAGCAGGCTGCGCCGGTTGTCGAGATGCATCGGGATCCAGTGCACGGTGTCCTTGAGCAGGTAGCCGCGCGCCGAGCGGAGGCGCTCGACGAGCTCTCCCTCGTAAGCGATCTCGAGGACGAAGCGCTCACCGGGGGCCACCGCGCGGGGCAGGGCGATCGTCACCCACGGCTCGTAGAAGTCGTCGCCGAGCAGCCGGCCGTGGGTCTCCTGGACGTAGTGCAGCCGCTCGCCGGTGAGGGGCGCCGGCTCCGATGGATCGGGCGGCTCGGCCGGAGGCGCGGAGTCCTCGGCGCCGGGTTGCGCGGCGCCGAGGAGGCGGCCTTCCAGGACGTTCCCGGCGCCCGCCGGCGGGGTGGTCCGCCAGCGCACGTCCGTCACCTCGAGGACCCGCGAGATGCGGATGCGGAACGCCGTCAGCGTCTCGAGCGGCTCGATCAGCAGCGCGGCGCTGGCCGTCGCGTCGCCGTCGCCCTCCAGGGCCAGGTCGACGTCGATGCGCGGCACCGCAACCCGCTGCGTCCACCCTTCGCGGTCGGGCACGAGCGTGCGCGGCAGCAGGCCGAGGTCGCGGGCGTCCCAGTCGTCGGGATCGTCCTCGTTGCCGAGGCCGCCCTCGACCTCCGGGTCGCGCGGAAAGCCGCGCAGCGCCTGCGCGGCGACGTCCTCGCCGAACTCGGCAAGGGCGTGAAACCCCAGCCACGTGTTCCGGTAGTTGCGCCGGTCGCGCCGCCGGAAGCGGGAGACGGAGACCTCCTCCCGCGCGCGCGGCTCGATCTCGATCGAGAACCAGTCCTCGTCGTCCCCGTCGACCTGGGCGTAGAAGTACGCGGGCCGCCGGGGAGCGGGATTCGTCGCGGCCGGAGCGAGGATGTCGAGCAGCAGCCGGCTGTCGGGATTCTCGTGCCGGCGCTCCAGGAGCGCTTCCCGCCGATCCTCCAGGAGGTCGTTCGCGCGGCCGGCCTGCCGCCCCGGCGGGCCGGCCGCCAGCGCGCGCAGCTCGCGGCCGGCCGGACCGGCCAGCCAGAACACGAACCGGTCGAACTCCTCTTCCAGAAAGTCCTCGTCGAGGAACTTCTCGACCTGCTGGTGCTCCACGCCGTCGGGCGGGTAGCAGCGCACGACGCCGTCGCCGAGATACACGGCGACAGTGACCCGCTCGTCGGCGCGCGGCAGCAGGTACAGGTCGCCGCCGGTCAGCTCGAACTCGAAGCGGTCGATCTGCAGCGAGGCGCCGTCGATGCGGCCCGCGGGCTCGAGGCGGGTCTCGACGAGCGCCTCGTAGGCGGGCGGCGGGCCGAGGGCGTCCTCGTCGTCGCCGCGCGCGCCGGCGGCGAGCACCAGGGCCGGGAGGGCGGCGAGGGCGGCGGCCAGCCGGAGCGCCGGGCGAGGGCCGCGCCGTGCCGCCGGGTCGTGCGGTGCCGCCATGGGTTGCCGAATGGTAGCAGCTTCCATCGGAAATCAGACGGGGCTCCCGCCGAGGCGCCTCGCGCGCCTCTGGCCGCGGCAATCGGGTGCGCTACAATCACCGCACTTTGCGCGAGGGGGGGCTGCGATGAGACGAACGGTACTGCTGGTCGTGCTGCTCGCGGCGGGCGGGTTCGCGATGGCGGCCGCCGGCCAGGACAACGACAGGCCGCGGGTCCCGGCGATCGAGCAGGTGCGCGACAACCTGTACGTCATCATGGGCGGCGACCCGACCGACCGGGCGACCTTCAGCGGCGGCAACGTGGCGGTGTACGTGATGGAGCAGGGGGTGGCCGTCGTCGACTCGAAGCTGCCGGGCTACGGCGGGCAGATCATCGAGCAGATCAGGACGGTCACGGACAAGCCGCTCCTGGCCATGTTCCATACCCACACGCACAACGACCACGCCGGCAGCACCCCCGAGTTTCCCGCGACGATCGAGGTCATCACGCACGAGAACATCGAGGCCAGCCTGACCCGCGAGACCTGCCTGCCGGTCACCAACTGCCAGACGTTCCAGGGGGACGGCGCGCGGTACCTGCCGCAGACGACGTTCTCGGAGCGGATGTCGGTCAGGTTCGGGCCGGATCGCGTCGACCTCTACCACTTCGGGCCGGCGCACACGAACGGCGACACGCTGGTGGTGTTCCCCGCCGTGCGCGCCATGCACTCGGGCGACATGTTCTCGCTCAAGCGCCCGCCGTTCGTCGACACCAACAACGGCGGCAGTGCGCTCCGCTACCCGGAGACGCTGGCCGGGGCCGCGGCCGGCATCGACGGCGTCGACACCATCATCCCCGGGCACACCGCCGGGCTGTTCACCTGGGCCGAGCTGGAGGAGTACGCCGACTTCCACCGCGACTTCGTGGCCCAGGCGCGAGCCGCGCGCGAAGCGGGCAAGACGGCCGCGGAAGCGGCGGCCGACTACGCGATCCCCGACCGGTTCACGGGCTACAACCGGGCCGATCCGGGGCGCATCGAAGCCAACATCCAGACGATCTACGACGAGCTGGGCCAGTAGGGCGCCGCGGGCTGCTTTTCAGCAACTCGACTTTATATTTGTCAGGATAATCGTCAACTACGCGAGCATCTCGCGCGAGGGTCAGCCTCTCGGTGCCGACCGTCTGTTCACCGGCATCCGGATTCCCGCCTGGTCCGGCGGTCCGCCTCGGGCGCTGCTCTCCACGCCGCGTTTCGTGCTGTACCTCGTGGTCTGCCGCTGTCCCGGCCGATGTACCTGACTCCCCACGTCACGGCCGTTCCCTGGTCGGCGCTGTAGGAGGAGGCTATTGGCTGGACGTCCTCCGCGAGGCTCGCAAGTGCGCCGGCGGGGCCGACCTGGCATGGCCATCGAACCCGTGATCCGCCCGGCGCAACGGTCGGACATTCCGGCGATCAAGTCCGTGGCGGAGGATGCCGAGCTCTTTCCCCCGGAGATGCTGGAGGACATGATCGCCGGCTATCTCGAGAAAACCACCCGGGACATCTGGTTTGTCTCGGTCGCGGACGGCCGCGTCGTCGGCTTCGGCTATTGCGAGCCCGAGCGCATGACCCGCGGGACCTGGAACCTCCTCGCCATCGGCATCCTCGCCGAGCGCCGCGGGCGCGGTATCGGCGGGGCGATGATGCGGTATCTGGAGGACCGTCTCCGGTCCGGCGGTGAACGAATCCTCATCGTCGAAACGATGGGGACGCCGGCGTTCCTGCGGACCCGGGCCTTCTACAGAGCCAACGGCTACGCCGAGGAGGCGCGCATTCGGGAGTTCTACGAGCCCGGTGGCGACAAGATCGTCTTCTGGAAGCGACTCCGAGAACTGGCGTGATTCGACCCGACGAAGCGTGCCATGCGGACGGGACGAGCGCGCCGGCAACCGGCGGCGGGTCTGATAGCGCGACGGCTAGCCCGGCAATCGTCGCCTCCGGCTCCGGTTGCCGCCCAACCAACCCTCACTAGGAGTCTACGCCGTTCTACGGCGCAGACTCCTAGCCGTCCAGGCGCAGAATCAGGACGCCGGGCGCCTCGGAGGGATCGTCGCCGGCGCCCACGGCCACGAAGACCAGCGGGCCGGCGACGGAGACGTCGCGCGGCGGACCGTACGGCTCGTGGACGGCCGCGAGCGCCGGCCGCGCCGGGTCCGAGATATCCACGACCTGCACCAGGAAGGGCGGAAAGATGTCCGCGATGTAGGCGAGCGATCCGGCGAACCGCACGCGCGGGGCCGCGATGTTGCGCCCCACAGCCGGCCGGTCCGGGTGGCGGTAGACGCCCACCGCGGCCGGGGCCGACGGATCGGTCACGTCGAACATCTCCAGCAGCGAATCGGTCGTCACGATGGCGGCCAGGGTCGCGCCGGGTGCGCCCGGATCCCGGCTGACCGCGGCAGTGGTCGCCGGCCGCTCGGTGGAGCCGTGCGTGCCCGCGGCGGCCATGTCGTCGCTGGCCTGCGCGAGGTCGAGGACCGACAGCCCCCCGGGACGGTCGACGACGTAGGCGAACGAGCCGACCGCGTTGACGTCGATGGCGTAGCCCTCGGTGAAGTAGACCCCGCTGGAGACGGGCGCCGCCGGGTCGGACACGTCGATGAGCTCGACGCCCGACAGGCGGTTGGCCACGGCGGCGGTCGTGCCGGTGATGTCGACGCTCAGCGCCTGGCCGGCGGTCTGGAACGACCCGAGGAATGCGGGCGCCGCCGGGTCCGACACGTCCAGGATGCCGAGGCCGTAGAAATCGACCGCCGCGTAGGCGATCGAGTCGGCGACCCGGACGCAGTAGATGTTTTGCGGGAACGTGTACGAGCCGCGCTCGGCCGGCGCCGCCGGGTCGGACACGTCGACGAGGCGCAGGGTCGGGCCGTCCGAGACGTAGGCAATCGATTCGTGGACATGGACCGTCGTGGCCGGTCCCGGAATGAAGCCCACCGCGTCGAGCGTCCCCGTCTGGGCCGCGGCGGGGGCGGCAAGGATGGCGAGGACGGCGCCGCTCCACGCCGGCACGAGTGCGCGCGCGAGCCGGATCGACATCGGCTAGCGCTGCTCCGCGATGCGGTAGAGGTGGGACGCGGTCCGGATGATCAGGCTCCCGTCGGCGACGGCCGGCGTCGCCATGGCCATCTCGTCGAGGTCGTTGCTGCCGAGCAGCTCGTACTCCGGGCCGGCCTGGATGACGAATGTCTCGCCCTCCTCGCTCAGCGCGAACACCTTGTCGTTGTACGCCCACAGCGAGGCGGTGAAGGCCGTGGCGCGGCGCGCGATGCGCTTGCGCGAGTACACCTCGCGGCCGGTGCGCGCGTCGGTGCAGATCAGGAAGCCGCGGTCGAGCAGCGTGTAGTGGAAGTCGCCGTAGACGAGTGCCGAGGTGCTGTAGGTGCCGAGCTTCGGGTTCGACCAGGCGATGTACTCGTTGCGCGTGCGCCCCTCCTGCAGGGTGATGTCGCCGATGGCGCCCGGGAGGATGGCATAGACGGGGCGCACGGCGTCGGCCAGGAAGCCGGAGCTGACGTACAGCAGCCCGTGGGCCGCGAACGGCGTCGGGGCGGTGATCCACGTCATGCCGGTCAGCTCCCACAGCAGCTCGCCGTCGAGGCCGTAGGAGCGCACCTTGTCGGTGCCGGCGGTCACGATCTCGGTGCGGATGTCGTTCTCCCACACGAAGGGCGTCGACCAGTTGCTGCCCTCGTCGCGATTCACCCGCCACAGCTCCTCGCCGGTGTACTTGTCGAAGGCGGCGATGTACGACTGTCCCTCGTTGTCGTTGACGACGTAGAGGCGATCCTCGTGCAGCACGGGCGACGCGGCGCTGCCCCAGCCGTGGCGGTACTCCAGCGGCGCCATGTCGTGCGACCAGACCGGGTTGCCGTCGAGGTCGAAGGCGTACAGGCCGATGCCGCCGAAGTAGACGTAGACGCGTTCGCCGTCGGTGACCGGCGTCTCCGACGCGTAGGTGTTCTTGCCGTGCCGCGCGATGGGCGGCGCGGAGCTGTGGACCTCCCGGGCCCAGCGAACGCTTCCGTCGTGCAGGTCGATGCCGTAGACCATCCACTGGTGAATCGCGGTCGGGATGGCGTTCGACGAGTGGCCGTCGTAGAGGCCGAGCTGCGCCCCCGGGCCCGGATCGTCGCTGACGGCCGAGGTGACGACCACCAGGTCGTCCCACACGATCGGTGAGCTCCAGCCCTGTCCGGGCACCTCGATCTTCCAGACGACGTTCTCGGTCGGGCTCCAGGTGTCCGGCAAGGTTGGGCTATCCTCAGCCACACCGGCGCGGAGGCCGCGGAACTTCGGCCAGTTGTCCTCGGCCGCCGCAGCCGAAGCGTTCGGCAGACCGGATACCGTGAGAACCGCCGCGGCCAGATACGCCGCACCGGCGGTGGTCATCGACTGAAACTGCATGGCGCCTCCTGCCCGCACGAGTCGTTTGCGGATCTTCTCGCAAGGCCCCCGAAAGTGCAAGGTCGACCGCCCCGGCTGAGGCGTGCCGCCGCCGTCGGGGCCTGCCTGCTCGGCTCGCTCGGGGCCTGGAGCTCCGGGGCCCGGGCCCAGACCCAGACCCAGGGGCAGGTTCATGCCCTCCAGGCCCGCGGGCAGGCTCGCGTCCTCGAGGCCGTGCGGCTGGCGCCGGCCGAGCACGTGGCGCTCGACGGACGCCTCGAGGAGGTGCTGTGGCGGCGGGCGCCGGCGGCGGACGCCTTCCTGCAGCAGGAGCCGGTGGAGGGCCAGCCGCCGACCGAACGGACCGAGGTGCGCGTCGTGTACGACGCCGACAACCTCTACATCGGGGCCCTGCTGCACGACAGCGACCCGGACGGCATACTCGGCTACCAGCGGCAGCGCGATCAGGAACTGGACTCCGACGATCGCTTCATGGTCGTTCTCGATACGTTCCTGGACGGCCGCACGGCGTACTACTTCGAGACCAACCCGGCGGGGCTGATGGGCGACGGCCTGGTGCGCAACACGGGCTACGCACGGGTCAACAAGGCGTGGGACGGTGTCTGGGAGGCGCGGACGGCGCGCGGCGCGTTCGGCTGGTCGGCCGAGATCCGCATCCCGTTCCGCACGCTCAACTTCGACGAGTCGTCCGCCGCGTGGGGCATCAACTTCCAGCGGACCGTGCGCCGCAAGAACGAGGAGCTGGTCTGGTCCGGCCACCGCCGCAACCAGGGTCTGCTGCGGCCGATCCATGCCGGCCGGCTCATCGGCCTGCGCGACCTGACGCAGGGGCTCGGTCTCGAGGTCGTGCCGTACGGTGCGGCAACCTGGCGCACCGGGGCCGGGATTCCCACGGCCATTCCGCTCGACGCCGGCGTCGACATGAACTACAGCGTCACCTCCAACCTGCGCGCGGCGGTGACCGTCAACACGGATTTCGCCGAGGCCGAGGTGGACCGGCGGCGCGTCAACCTGACCCGCTTCCCGCTGTTCTATCCGGAGCAGCGCGACTTCTTCCTGGAAAACGCGAGCCTCTTCGAGTTCGCGCCGCTGAACGCCGTGAACCCGTACTTCAGCCGCCGCATCGGCCTGGACGAGGGGCAGGTGATCCCCATCGAGTACGGCACGCGGCTGGCGGGACAGGCCGGCGCCAACGACCTCGGCTTCCTGCAGATCCGCACGGGGCCGGTCGGCGGCCGCCCGGCCGAGGACTTCACGGTCGCCCGCGTCAAGCGCAACTTCTTCGCCCAGTCGAGCATCGGCTTCCTCTACACGCGCCGCGCCGCGGGCGCCGGCGTGGGCGAGCACGGTCCGGCGGCGCCCGACCGCCACACCGTCGGCGTCGACCTCGACCTGTTCACGTCCACGTTCCTCGGGGACAAGAACCTGCAGTTCCAGACCTTCTACGTCGTGCACACCGACCCGGAGCGGGGCGGGATAGCGGGCGGCGCCGCCGACCGGGCCTCCCGCGGATTCCGGATCAACTATCCGAACGACGTGTGGCAGGCGCACCTCTCGTTCCGCGAGTTCGGCGAGCAGTGGGATCCGGCCGTGGGGTTCGTGCAGCGGCGCGGGTTCCGCCGCTCCAATCCGATCGCGACGTTCGCGCCCCGGCCCGACTGGTTCGAGAGCGTGCGCCACCTCGAGTTCCGCTTCTACTACGAGCACCTGACGGACCTGGACAACCGGCTGCTGACCCAGCACACGGGACTGACGCTGCTGGGCGTCGTGTGGGAGAGCGGCGACCGCTTCGACCTGCGCCGGAACTTCCGCTTCGAGCTGCTCGAGGCCCCGTTCGAGATACATCCGGGGATCGTGCTGCCGATCGGCGCCTACGAGTTCGACGACTGGGAGCTCAACGTGGAGACGGCCAGCCACCGGCGCCTCTCCGGCAGCGTGACGGTCGCGGTCGGCGAGCTCTGGTCGGGCGACCGTGCCACCCTGCAGCTCGGGCTGACGGTGCGGCCGTACCCGGGCGTGACCGCGACCACGGAATGGGAGCACGAGGACGTCGATCTGCGCCAGGGGCGGTTCCGGACCAACCTCGTCCGGATGCTCGGGAGCTGGCACGCGAGCCCCTGGATCGCATTCGACGGGAACCTGCAGTACGACACGGTGACGGCCGTGGCCGGCCTCTACACGCGCCTGCGCTGGATTCTGCGGCCCGGCAGCGATTTCTACTTCGTCTACACCGAGAACTGGCGCTCCACCCGCGACCGGTTCCACACGCTCTCGCGCGGCGCCACCACGAAGATCAACTACACGCACCGCTTCTGAGGGACCCGGACGGCGGGGCAGGATCTATAATCGGACCGTCAAGCACGCTTTTCTCGAGAGGACAAGACCATGAATCGACTGGTGCTCGCACGACGCCTTTCCGTCTGCGCGGTGCTCTGCCTGTTCGGGCTCGTCGGCCCGAGCGACGCGCAGGATCACACCGAGTACTCGCCCACCGACATCGAGTACGGCATCTCGGTGTACCGGGCGCAGTGCGCCGTCTGCCACGGCGAGAGCGGGGACGAGATCGCGGGCGTCGACTTCCGCAGCGGCCAGTTGCGCCGGGCCTCGTCCGACCGCGAGCTGCGGCAGCTCATCCAGGACGGCATTCCCGGCACCGGGATGCTGGCCTTCGACCTCGACACGGCCGAGATGACCGGCGTGGTGGCCTATCTGCGGAACTGGAACTACGAGGTCGACGCCATCTCGCTGGGCGATGCGGCGCGCGGCCAGTCGATCTTCGAGGGCAAGGCCGACTGCCTGAGCTGCCACCGCGTGAAGGGGCGCGGACCGCGGGTGGCGCCGGACCTGACGGCCATCGGCACCGGGCGCCCGCCGAGCTCGCTGCAGCGCACGCTGCTCGACCCGACCGGCACGATGCGGCCCATCAACCGTCCGGTGGAGCTGGTGCTGGCCGACGGCACGCGCGTCACGGGCCGCCGCCTCAACGAGGACACCTACACCGTGCAGATCATCGACGACCAGGAGCGCCTGCGGTCGTTCGACAAGGACCAGCTCCAGGAGTTCACGGTGCTGACCGAGTCGCCGATGCCCGCCTACGGCGACCTGCTCGACGAGCAGGAGCTGGCGGACCTGCTGGCGTATCTCGTTTCCCTGAAAGGCTGATATCACGATGCGGGGAAACGCAGCGGCGCAGCGGATCGTGCTGGCGGTGGTCGTGAGCGTCATGGTCGCCGCCGGCCTGTCGGCGCAGGTGCCGTTCGAGCGCCTGCGCGAGGCGGCGGCCGAGCCGCACAACTGGCTCACCTACTCGGGCACCTACTTCAGCCAGCGCTACAGCGAGCTCGACCAGGTCACGCCGGAGAACGTCGACGATCTCCAACTGCAGTGGGTGTATCAGAACGCGGTCGCCGGCCCGTGGCAGTCGACGCCGCTGGTGGTCGACGGCGTCATGTATGTGACGCAGCGGCCCAACGACATCATCGCGCTCGACGCGCGGACGGGCCGCGTCTTCTGGATCTACCGCTACAACCCCTCGCCCAACCACCGGGCCTGCTGCGGATCGAACAACCGCGGCGTGGCCGTGCTGGGCGACCGCGTCTTCATGGCGACGCTCGACGCCCACGTCGTGGCCATCGACGCCACGACGGGCGTGGAGCTCTGGGACGTCACGCTGGCGGACATGGACCTCGCGTACTCCTTCACGCTGGCGCCGCTGGCCATCGAGGGCAAGGTGATCGTCGGCACGGCCGGCGGCGACCGAGGCGTCCGCGGGTTCATCGCGGCGCTCGACGCCGAGACCGGCGCGGAGGTGTGGCGCTTCCACACCATCCCGGGGCCGGGCGAGCCGGGGCACGAGACGTGGGAGCCGTGCCCGCCCGATCCGGTGACCTACTGCGATCCGGAGGCCTGGATGCACGGCGGGGCGGCCGCCTGGCTGACCGGGTCGTACGACCCGGAGCTGAACCTGATCTACTGGGGCACCGGCAATCCCGGACCGGACTTCTACCGCGAGCAGCGCCCGGGCGACAACCTGTACTCGGACTCCGTGGTCGCGCTCGACGCCGACACGGGCGAGTTGCGCTGGTACTTCCAGTTCACGCCGGCCGACCCCTACGACTACGACGCCGTGCAGATCCCGGTGCTGGCGAACATCGAGCGCAACGACACCGAGTTCAAGGTGATGTTGTGGGCGAACCGCAACGGTTTCTACTACGTGCTGGACCGGGCCACCGGGCGCTTCCTGACCGGGCTGCCCTTCATCGACCTCAACTGGGCGGAGGGGCTCGACGACAGCGGCCGGCCGGTGGAGACGCCGCAGCCGCCGGGCGAGCCCACGTTCCCCGGCGTGCAGGGCGGCACGAACTGGTACTCGCCGGCCTACAGCCCGCGGACCGAGCTGTTCTACATCCCTGCCTGGGAGAACTACGGCTCCGTCTTCGTGGGCGAGCCCCAGGAGTACCGGCCAGGCGAGTCGTTCATCGGTGGCCGGCCGACGACCTACGAGCCGGTGCCGGACGCGCCCACGCCCCCGGGCCTGACGCGGGGGCCGATCAACGACTGGACGGAGGAAGCCGGGCAAGGCGCGGTCATCGCGCTCGACGCGCTGAGCGGCGCGCAGCGCTGGAAGTTCGAGATGACCGACGTCATCAGCAGCGGCATCCTGACGACCGCCTCGAACGTGCTGTTCACGGGCGCCCGGTCGGGCTACTTCCAGGCGCTGCACGCCGAGACCGGCGAGCTGCTGTGGAAGGCCAGCCTCGGCGGCCAGATCGTCAACGGCCCGATGACGTACGAGGTCGACGGCCGGCAGTACGTGGCCGTCATCTCGGGACACTCGCTGTCGGCCTTCGCGCTGCGCGGGAGCGAGTGAGCCTGCGCGGGAGGATGTGACGGGCAGGCCGCCCCCGCGGCGGCCTGCCCGTGCATCCCGTCAGGGGAGGGCGAACACGTAGACCGCGTTCCCGCCCTGCGGCCGCCGCTTGTCGGGCAGCAGGTCCGCCGGGATCATCCCGCCCCAGCTTCCGCCGCCGGTGCCGGTCGGCGCCGCCAGGTACTGCCGCCCGCCCGCCTCGTAGGTGATCGGAAAGCCCTGCAGCGACTGCGGCAGGCGCGTCTGCCACAGGATGTCGCCGTCCCCGGCGTCGAACACGTACAGGTTGCGGTCCCAGTCGCCCGCGACGACGATGTCGCCCGCGGTCGTCAGCGCCGCGGTGTTGATGGGCGTCCGCGTGCGGAAGCGCCAGTGGACCTCGCCCGTGCGCATGCTCATCGCCAGCAGCTCGCCGAGCTGCTCGGGGCTGTCGGGGTGCACGTGGTTCGTCCGCCGCACCGGCCCGGTCCCGCCCCCGCCCGGGACAAGATCGACCGGCCCGAACACGGCCGTCTCGCAGTTGAGGTTGATCGGGATGTAGAAGGTCTCGCGCGCAGGGTGGTACGACATGGCGCGCCAGCTCTTGAACCCCGCGGTGCTCGGGCACCAGAAGACCGGCTCCCCCAGCACCGGGTCCATCCCTTCGCGGTAGGTGACCTGGCCGGTTGCCGGGTCGACGTCGGCGAACGTCTGGTAGCCGAGATCCTTCGCGCTCCGGAACTGCCCGGTCTCGAGCGCGAGCTCCCACAGCACGGCCATCTTGCCCATGGTGAAGACCGACCGCTGGCCGTCGTAGTCCACCAGGATGCGCTCGAAGACCTCGTCCATGTCGAGCGTCTCGCCCGGCAGGTGCTGGTAGTACCACTTCATCTCCCCGGTGTCGGGGTCGAGCGCGAGGGTGGAGTTCGTGTACAGCACGTCGCCGTCGGTCCCGCGGGCCGCCCGCGCCCAGGGCTTGGCCTGCGAGGTGCCGTGGAAGAGCGTCCGCGTAATCGGGTCGTAGCTGCCCGGGATCCACGAATCGCTGCCCGCCCGGAACATGAGCGGGAGGTCGCCCCACGAGTCGCCGCCGCGCTCGCCGGGCCGGGCGATGGTGGACGTGCGCCACAGCTCGCGGCCCGTCGCCGCGTCGAGGCCGACGATGTAGCACGTGTCGTCGCGATAGCGGCCGCAGCCGGTCAGGCCGGACACCACGCGGCCGTCGGCGACGATGGCACCGCTCGAGAACTGGAAGCCGACGCCCTGCCCCACGTCGGTGTCCCAGACCACGTCGCCGCTGCGGGCGTCGAGCGCGATGACGTGCGCGTCGGCCGTGTTCAGGTAGATCATGTTCTGGTAGATGGCGATGTTGCGGTGCGCACGGCCCGGGGGCGGCCCGCCGTAGCTGTCGCCGGGTGGTGGGGCGTCGCGGCGGTACTCCCACAGCAGCTCGCCGCTGGCCGCGTCCAGCGCGTGCACGATCTCGCCCGGGTTCGCCAGGTACATCACGCCGTCGTAGACGAGCGGCGTCGTCTGCTGGGAGCCGTTGGCCAGGGCCCAGCTCCAGGCCAGGCGCAGGCCCGCGACGTTGTCGGTCGTGATCTCGTCGAGCGGGCTGTGGGCCTGGGCGTCGAGCGTGCGCCGCCAGTTCAGCCAGTCGGCCGGCGCCGGATTCTGCAGCGTCGCGTCGGTCACGGGCGTGAAATCGTCCACCTGGGCCAGCGCGGGGGCGCCCGCGAGCAGCAGGATGACAGTCAGGGAGGCCAACAGCCGGCAGGTCATGCGCATCTCCTTTGGGAAGCGTCGCTGGCCGCACGGTACGTGACGGCTCACGGCGAGTCAAGCGACGGCCTGCCGCGGGGTCGGCGGCCGAGCGACGGCTAGACATACCGCGATGGATCGGGCCGTTCTCGACGCCTACGGCTGGCGCGAAGGGTACAAACGACGTCGAGGAAACTGCCGGCGAACCTCGCCGGTCCCCACGAACTGCGAAAGCAGCCGGTAGTTCCGTCGCTCGTACCGGACCCGGCCGGCGACGATTGCCGGGTGCACGTGCAGGGCCTGTGCGAGCTCCAGCACTGTCATCGGCGTAGGGTGCTCCCGAACCGTGCTTGTTTCCCAGATCGTGCGCGGGAGGAGCGCTTCCTCGGCCCATTCGTCGGCCTGCGCCTCCCGCGGATCCTGCCGTCCCTCGTCGAGGCTACGCAGCGTCAGGTCGTCGACGAAGGCGTCGCCGTCGTTGTGGTCCATGTGCGGGCCGACGTGGGCCAGCTCGTGCGGCAGGCAGAACCAGAAGTTGTCGAGCCGGTCGTAGCGCAACGTCAGCGCGACCACTGGTCGACCGTCGCCGAGCCTGAGCGCGGCGCCGTCGAGATAGGTCCGCACGTAGATGCGGTACGCTTGTTTGATCCTGACGACCAGTCGGTAGGCGTTGCCCTTCACGTTGAAGACCACGCGGTCGTCGCCGAGAATGCTAGCTAGGAGTCTGCGCCGCAGGAGTTT
>JAAXGX010000036.1 GCA_012271165.1 Vicinamibacteraceae bacterium
GCCAACTTGGTAAACATGGGCTAGCCTTGCACCGCCCCTCACCGTGCACGGGTCGGACAACGACTGGGGCACGAAGTGCGACCTGATCATCAACCCGCTCGGCGTCGAGGCCGCCGGCGAATGCGACGCCGCTCCACCGCTCACGGCGTGGACCAACGAGTTCGACGGGGGCGCCGGCGTCCGGGCTGGCGTCGCGCTCGGCTACGACTGGGGACCCGTCCGGCTCGAAGGCGAGTACTTCCATCGCGTAACGGCCTATGGCAATCAGTCGGACATCGACATCCTCGACGACGTGACGCTGGACAAGCAGGAGCAGGAGATCGAGCTTGCGGTCGGCGGCGTCGACGACTGGCGGTCGCACGGCGGCTTCGTGAACGCGTACTACGACTTCGGGGCGTCGTCATCCTGGACGCCGTACCTCGGCGCCGGGTTCGGCGTGGAGCGGGCATCGCTCGACTACGAGTCGGTGTGGAAGCGCAACGATGACCCTGAGCGGATCTCGACGTTCGCCGACCCGCTCCTGCGCGCCAAGATCGCCGGCACGACCACGATCGGCGACGCACGGCTGACCGACGTCATGGCCGGCTACCAACTGCTCGCGGGGGTGGACTACCGGCTCCGGGAACCGGTCACGCTGGGTGTGCGGTTCCGCTGGGTGGATTTCGGCGAGTTCAGGAGCGAGCCGCTGCCCTGGAACCAGCTTCGCAGCCACGAGTCGAGCGTCGGGCGAGGCGAGACCATCCTGTACCAGATGGCGACGGACGCCAGCCGGTTCTGGGGTGTGAGTCTCAACCTGAAGTACCGGTTCTGAGACGCGGCATCCCGCGAATCGCCATGGGGCGGCGTGCCCTGGCGGCTCGGCGCCACGCTCCAGGTCCGGACACCGTCACTCGACGTCGAGGAAGATCGGGTTCGAGTAGAACCAGAGGTCGTGCCAGGGGTTCTCCTCGGGGCCGTCCATCGCGGGCTCGAGGTCCTCGGCGTTCGTGCCGCGCACGCGAACGTAGAGGTCGCGGTCGGCAGCCGGCAGCGGCGCCTCGAGGGCGTAGCGGTCTCCGTCGCGGGCCAGCGCGTCGCCCGTGAAGCGGGCGAGGACCCGCGTCGTCGGGTTGCGGTCGACCGAGGGATCGGCGGACGGTCCTCGCACCTCGCCGACGATCACGTCGACCCGCCGGACGGCGGGGTTCTCGCCGGCCTCGTTCGGGGTCGCCGGGTCGCGGAGGCGGACCGTCGCGGTGACCTCCGTCCCGCGCGCGACCCGCAACGTGCCCCCGAGTCCCGCCTCGTCTCCGCCGGCGCTCTTCAGGCGGACGTCGAGCTCGGTGACGAGGTCGCCGGCGACCGCGAAGATGCGGCCCTGCCGCAGGCCGTCGAGCACGCCGGCGTAGGTCGGCTCCGCGTGGACCCATGTCTTGTGGAACTCGCCGGGCCAGAAGTCGCTGCCGGCTCGCACCGGCTCGGCGTAGTGGAAGTGCGAGTCGGACGAGGCCACGATCCAGAAGCGGCGCCCTTCGCCGAGCAGGGCGTCCCACAGGCCACCGACGATGGCGGTCATCTGGTCGAAGCCACCCAGGGTCCGCGCCCCGGGGTTCCAGTAGGCGCCGCGATGGCGGAGGCGGCCGTTCTCGTTGAGGGTGGCGGCCTGGTGGCCGGGCGCGCCCTCCATCCCGCGGTACACGTCCGGCGCGAGGTCGTTGTTCTCGCGCAGCTCCCACGGTTCGTCGCGGCCGTACTGTCCGATCGCCCGCGCCGAGCGGGAGGGATGGTTCGCGAAGAGGATCGGCAGGCGGTCGAGCCCCTGCATGTGGGCCAGGGCCTGCCGCCGAAGCGCCGCCGACTGCCGGCGCGGGTCGGGGGGGCGGGCCCAGTCCTCGTTGGCGTCGAAGCGGCTCTCGATGCCGTGCAGCACCAGCGCCTCGTCCTCGGCCCGGGGGATGATCAGGGTGTGGTGGTCCATGCCCGGCATGTTGAGCTCCATGCCGTAGAACTGCAGCACCTCCGGGACGAGCTCGCGCGAGAGGGTCAGCTCGCGGTACGCCTGCTCCAGGTTGACCTTGGAGTGGTAGGGGCCGCCGTGGTCGGTGGTCACCATCCAGCGCAGCCCGAAGCGCCGCGCCATCGCCGCGTTGCGCGGCGTCGAGTAGAGCGCGTCCCGTCCCTTGATGGGGATCGGCGGGCTGGCGCGGTGGTCGTAGCCGGTGCTCCAGTGGCTGTGGATGTGCGAGTCGCCGGCCAGCCACTCGCGCTCGGCCGCGGGGGCGGCCAGCGCAAGGGCAGCGGCCGCGCACAGCAGGCAGAGCCAGATGAGGCGCGGGGTGGCAGATCGCGGCGAAGGCATTGCCGGCGATTCTACCACCGGCCTCCGGACCTGCAGGCCGGGGCGGGCGCCGCCGCGTCGAGGCGGTGCGCCGGCCGCGCCTGTGGGGTGTTCTACAATGGCCGGCCGGACCTGCCGTTGACCAACTGTGTTGTTCATTGTCATGATGAAGCGCGACGTCGTCGCCGATTGTCATCATGCGGCCTCCGATCGTTCCCCGGCGCCTGGACCTGCGAGCCATCGTGGAGCGGAAGTCCTGCTTCCTGTTCGGCCCGCGTCAGACCGGCAAGTCGACGCTGGTCCGCCAGCAGTTCGGGGACTGCCCCGTCTGGAACCTGCTGGACCAGAAACAGTTCCTGCGCCTCTCCCGGAATCCGGCCCTCGTCCGGGAAGCGCTGGCCGAGCGGGGAGGGGCGGCCATCGTCGTCATCGACGAGATCCAGCGGCTGCCGGCGTTGCTCAACGAGGTGCAGCTGCTGATCGAGGAGCACGGAATCCGGTTCCTGCTGACCGGATCGAGCGCGCGACGATTGCGGCGCCGGGGGGTCAACCTGCTGGGCGGCCGGGCGCGGTCGCGCGTGCTGCACCCGTTCCTCCGCATCGAGCTCGGCGACCGGTTCGACCTGGACAGGGCGCTCGAGCACGGCCTGCTGCCGCCGATATTCTTCTCCGAGTCGCCGGCCGAGGACCTCGCCGCCTACGCTGGCGACTATCTCCGGGAAGAGGTGGCGGCCGAGGCGATCGTCAGGAACATCGGCGCCTTCAGCCGGTTCCTCCAGGTGGCGGCGCTGGCCCACGGCGAGATGATCAACTTCGCCAACCTGGCCAACGACGCGCAGGTGCCCGCGTCGACGGTTCGGGAGTACTACGAGATTCTGAAGGACACCCTCATCGCCCACGAGGTGCCCGCGTTCACCGACACCTGGAAACGGAAGGCGATCTCCACTTCGAAGTACTACCTGTTCGACGTCGGCGTCGCCCGCCATCTGCAGGGACGGCGGGGACTCGCGCCGGGAACGGCCGAGTACGGCATGGCGTTCGAGAGCTTCGTCTTCCAGGAGATCAAGGCCTGGTGCGACCATCACCGACTCGACACGCCGCGGTACTGGCGGTCGAAGTCGCAGTTCGAGGTGGACTTCCTGTTCGGGGACGTGGCCGTGGAGGTCAAGGCGAAGACCCACGTGGGCGCGCGGGACATGAGGGGCATCAGGGCCCTGCAGGAAGAGGGCGCGTGCGCCCACTACGTCATCGTGTCCCTGGAGACGGCGCCGCGCCGCGTGGACGGCGTCAGCATCCTGCCGTGGAGGGATTTTCTCGACCGGCTGTGGGCCGGGGCGTGGTCGGCGCGTGTCGCGTGACGGTGCGCGCGCGGCCGTGACCGGGCTGGCGGCTCTCGGCGATTAACGAGGGCAGGGTGGTCCGGTCGTCGGGAACGGCCGGAGCCACCCTGGTACGGCTGCTACTTGAGGGCCGAGTAGTCGCTGGCGCTCATCCAGAACACCTCGATCCCCTCGAGCGGGGCGGGATACTTCGCCAGGAGCTCATCCCAGTCCGGGTCATCGCGGAACCCCGCCCAGACCTCGTCCCGATGCGCGCGGTCGCGGTAGGCGAGCATCCAGACGAGCGTGTTCGGGTTGTCGAGACGCTGCCAGACCGCCACGATCTCGGCGCCGTGCTTCTCGAAGATCGCGACCTCGCCCTCGCGGAACCGCTGGTGCAGCTCGTTGATGCCGCCGTCGCCGTCGACCGCCGGCTGGGCGGTGTACATGCGCACCTCGAAGCAGCGCGAGTCGGCCGCCGCGTTGTGCGACAGGTCAGCCGGCAGATCGCCCTTCGGGCCGCACCCGTCGGGTGGATCCTGGGCCGCGGCCATTCCACTGACACCGAAGACGATGACGACGGCGAGCAAGACTGTTCGGATCACTGTTCTCCTCCTGGACTGGTTCGTTTGCGCCAAGCTCTCTCGCGGCGCGAGCACGACGGGCTCACGGTACACCGTCCGTTCCCGCTTAGTCCACTCGCCCGGCAATCGTCGCCTCCGGCTCCGGTTGCCGCCCAACCAACCCTCGCCAGGAGTCTACGCCGTTCTACGGCGCAGACTCCTAGGGCCCGACCCTCCGCTCCTCGGCCCGCGCGCCCGACAGCATGTGCGGCACCGAGTAGTTCGCCTCGTGGCAGGCGTACTCGAATATCTGGTAGGTCGGGTCGCGCTCGAACGGGAACGCGACCGTCCACTCGCCGGTGAACGTCTTCCGGTCGTCGATGCGCGCCTCGTAGACGATCGTGTCCGGGTCGACGACGGTGAAGCGCTCGACGATGCGGAGGGCCTCCGAGTGGAGGTCGCTGCCCCGCATCTCGCCCATGTCGCGGTAGTTCGTCGTCTCGACCACGAGGGTGTCGTCCTCCCACCGGCCGCGCGCATCCCCTTCCCAGAGCCGAATGTTCTCCCCGATGGGCGGACGCTCGTCGAGGGGGATGATCCGCGCATGGTGGATCATCTCGCTGTAGATCACGACGTATCCCGGAGACTGCAGGATCAGCTTCCCGTTGTTGTAGAACGTCGGCAGCATCTTGCCGAGCAGGCCGCGCGAGAGGCAACGATCGGACGGCGCGATGGTCTCGGCCGCATCGTGGCGGTGCACCTGGTAGTACTCGCGCCGCTGGCTGCCGAACGGCGTCAGCGGGGGCAGGCGGCCGTCGGGCGGGTCGACCACGAGCGACGGCGCCGTGCCGGGCTCGTGCGTGGCGCCGTACTCGTACCAGTGAAGGGGTCCGGCGCCGGTTCCGCTGTCGGCCGCGGCGACCTTCTGCTCCGCCTGCTCCTCGAGCACCGACTGCAGCTCGTCGGCGCCGACGTCCTCGCGCCCGTCGAGCTCGCGGGGGCGTTCGAACGGGGTGAAGAACGCGCCGACGTTGTTCCAGAGGCCCTGGATGTCGGGCTGGCCGTCGGCGGTCGTCGCCGGCGTCCAGTCCGGGGCCGGCGCCTGGGCGGCAGCCGGTGCGCCTGCCAGGAGCGCGAGCGTGGCGACGCCCGCCAGCACGACCGCCGGGACGGAAGAACGAGCTCTCACGGTTGGCCTCCTTGGTTGCCGGCAAGCGCCGTCGAGCCGGTCGGCCCGCGGTCCGTACGCGATCCTACCTCCGGCGCCGCCTGCGGGGGTAACATTGGGCGACGGAGGAGGACGCCATGGAGTTGCGACGCGTTCTTGTTCTTGTCGTCATGGCCGCGCTCTGGGGCGGTCTCCCCTCGGCTCAGCAGGCGTCCTCGCCGCCGGAGCCGGAATCGACGGGGACGTGGTTCGAGGGCGCCCGGCTCATCGACGGCAGCGGGGACGCTCCCGTCGAGCGCTCCGCGTTTCTCGTCGAGGACGGCGTCCTCGCCTGGGTGGGGAGCCAGGGCGAGCGCGAGCCCCCGGCGGGCGCCGCGCGGGTGGATCTGACCGGGAAGACCGTGATTCCCGCGCTGATCGACGCGCACCAGCACATCGGGCTGACCAACGTCCGGGACGGCACGCACAGCAGGGACAACTACACGCGGGCCAACCTGGTCGAGCACCTCGAGCGGGCGGCGTATCACGGCGTGGCGGCCACGATGAGCCTGGGCCTCGAGGCCGACGAGGCGCTGGCGTTCGAGCTGCGCGGCGAACATGTCCCGAACGGCGCGCGCTTCCTCACGTCGGGGCGGGGGATCGCCGCCACGCCGACGGCGGGGCCCCAGCAGGAGTACCGTCTGGGGATTCCGCGCGGGGCGCAGAGCGAGGCCGAGGGCCGCGCCGCCGTCGCGGAGCTCGACGGGCACGGCGTGGAGCTCGTCAAGATCTGGGTCGACGACCGGGCCGGCACGGTTCCCAAGCTCCGGCCGGAGGTCTACCGGGCAATCATCGACGAGGCGCACGCCCGCGGCATGCGCGTGACGTCGCACCTGGGCTCGACGAGCGGGCTGGCCGACGCCAAGGACCTGCTGCGCGCGGGCGTCGACGGCTTCGCGCACACGGTGCGCGACCGCGACATCGATGCGGAGTACATGGATCTCGTGCGGGAGCATCCCGACGTCTGGACCGTGCCCAACCTGCCCGGCTCGCCGGTGACCCTCGACGACCTGCCGTGGCTCGCCGAGACGCTGCCGCCGTTCGAGATCGAGAGCCTGCGCGCTCGGGCCGAGCGGCTCGCAGCGGAGGGGCCGGGCACGTCGTTCGAGCTGCAGTGCCGGAACCTCGCGCGCAACCGCGAGGCGGAGATGATCATCGGCATGGGGACCGACTCGGGCGTCAGCGTCGGCTGGACGACCCACACCGAGCTGCGCGACATGGCCGGCTGCGGTCTCAGCCCCATGGAGGTCATCGTCGCGGCCACGCGCGTCAACGCCGACATCCTGGGCCTCGACGACCTCGGGACGGTCGCGCCCGGCAGGAGCGCCTCGTTCGTTGTGCTCGACGCGAACCCCCTGGAGGCCATCGAGCACACGCGGCGGATCGCGGACGTCTATCTGGCGGGCGAACGGGTGGATCGCGACGCGCTCAGGGCCCGTTTCATGAACGGCGCGCGGCTTCAATAGGGGGGCTATTCGAAGAGTATGCCGTCCAGTTGATCCGGGTCGTCGGCCAGCGGCGTCTCCCCGGCGGGCTTGCGGTTGCCGCTCAGGATGTAGGCGACGATCTCGGCCGACTGCTGCGGCGACAGCGAGCCGGGCGCGTCCTGGGGCATCGTCTCCTGGATGAGACCGAACAGCTCGCCCAGCGGGCGGCCCCGCCAGTTGGCACGGAAGGTGTGGTCGCCGAGCAGGGCCGCCATCTCCGGAACGAACGCCCGGATCGGCCCGTGGCACGACGCGCACTGGTCGTCGTACAGCACCTGACCGCGCTCTGCCTGCGCCGCCGTGTACACGCCGTCGTTCACGGAGCGCGGCTGATCCTGCGCCGCCGGCGCGGCAACCGCCGCCACTGTCAGGGCAACGATCACCGCACCGGCGGCCAATGGAATGCGCATTGCTGCTGCTACGGCAGGATCAGCGTGGCGTTGCGCTTCGGCACCTGCCCGCCGGTCGGGATCTCGGCCACCTTCTTGACGGTCGGGATCTCGACGACGGCGACGCTGTTGTTCCCCGAGAGGGAGATGTAGGCGTACTTGCTGTCGGGGGTGATGGTGACCCAGTTGGGCGAGTGGCCCACCCTGACCCCGCCGACCAGCTCCAGATCCGGCAGCGAATAGACGTACACGCTGCTGTTGAAGCTGCTGTTGCCGACGAGGTACTTGTTGTCAGGGGTCACGCCGAGGCCGTGCGCCGTGTTGCCGCCGTGGCCCGGCGTCTGCTGGTCGGGCGGCACCTCGGGAAACTCGATCCGGGTCACTTCCTTGCGCGTCTCGAAGTCCACGACGCCGAAGCCGTTGAAGTTCGAGAGCTGCGCGTAGATGTGCCGCGTCGACCCGTCGGGATTCGTGTCGAACGCCATCGGACGGATCCCGAGGTCGAAGTAGGTGGTCCAGACCGGCCGGTCGGTCATCGTGTCCACCACGGTGATGTTCCGCCCGCCGACCATCCCGGCAATGGCGTACTTGCCGTCGGGTGTCACGTAGGTGTTGTGCACGCCGCCGTGCACCGAGATGGTGGCGACGATCTCGTTCGTGCTGGTATCGAGCACGTCGAGCGCGCCCGGCGCCTCGGCGATCGCGGTGTAGACCTTGCGGCCGTCCGGCGTGACGGCGATGTTGTTGGGCCGCCCGGTGAGCGGGACCTTCTTGATGACCTTCAGCGCTTCCACGTCGACGATGTCGACGGTGTCGTCGGCTTCGTTGGCCACGTAGAGCCAGCGCCCGTCCGGCGAGGGGGCCGCCCCGTGCGCCCGCTCGATGCCCTGGATCTCGCCGACGACCTTGTTGGTGACCGGATCGATGATGTGGACGTTGTCACCGGCGCTGTTCGTCTGGACGATGCGCACGGTGCCCTGCGCGGCCGCCACGATGGGCAGCACGAGGATCGCCGCCGCCGCCAACGAGAAGATCGAGCTGCGTGTCATGACCATCGTTGAGCTCCTGTGTGACTGGTACGGATTGAGTTGCTCGCTCGCCCTACTGCCCGCCGGTCTCCCCGCGCACCCAGGCGGCGAGCGTCGCGAACGCCGGGTCCTCCTGCGAGCTGAACTGCCGTCCGCCGGTATGGAACTCGTCGCCGCCGGCGGCGGGCTCGAGCGGATGCACGAGCAGCCGGCTGGCCAGCGGGTCGCCCGGCGTCACCAGCGCGGCGACCAACTCGAAGTTGCGGCGCGACTGCTCCTCGGTCCAGGTGGTCGCGCCTTCCTCGAGTCCTTCCAGAAAGGCGACGCGCTCGTCGCCGGCGTGGCACACGACGCAGCGCGTCAGGCCGGGGCGCTTCTCCAGAAAGATC
This sequence comes from Vicinamibacteraceae bacterium, assembly GCA_012271165.1. Lineage (GTDB taxonomy): Bacteria > Acidobacteriota > Vicinamibacteria > Vicinamibacterales > UBA8438 > JAAXGX01. The sequence continues at coordinate 8,700 of JAAXGX010000036.1, forward strand.
GGCTCGACCTGCGTCCGGTAGTACTCGAAATCGAGCTCCACCGGGGCCGCGGGCGGCTGCACCAGCAGCATCGTCAGAGCCCAGATTACGTTCATGGCAGGCCTCCTGTCGATTGTAGTCCGCCGTTATCGTGGCAGCCCGGAGCACCTCCTCGCGCGGCGGCCGGTGGTTCCGCCACAACCATGCCGGAACCGTGTACAGTTGGCTGGTGCGGAAGGGGGGATTTGAACCCCCACGAGCCGAAGCCCACAAGCTCCTGAGGCTTGCGCGTCTGCCAGTTCCGCCACTTCCGCAACGAGAGCAACGAGTATAGCACCGGGTTCCACAAGGAGACTCCAAGGTGGCACTTGCACGCGCCGCACGTCTCGTCCTGCTCTTCATCGTGCTGTCGGTCCTCGTGTCGATGGCCGCCGTCGCGGCCACGATCCTGCTTGCGACCCGCGGCCCGGACATCGAGGCCGAGTCCGTGCTCTGGCTGCGCGTCCCGGAGAATCTGGCCGAGCGGCCGTCGGATCACCCGCTGGGTCAGCTCCTCGGCCCGCGCGACACCGTGGGGGGCGTCGTCGACGCGCTGCGCAAGGCGCGGGTCGACGACCGCGTCCGGGCGGTCGTGCTCGTGCCGCCGCTGCAGCCCGGCCTGTGGGGCAAGGTGCAGGAAGTCCGCGCCGCCGTGCAGGACTTCCGCCTCTCGGGCAAGCCTGCCGTCGCCTACCTCGAGTACGGCGGCGGCCAGCAGTACTACCTGGCCACGGCCTGCGACCAGATACTCCTGGCGCCGACGAGCCCGCTGGACCTGGTGGGCGTCGCCATGTACGAGCCGTTCGCCCGCGAGGCGCTCGACAAGATCGGCGCGTACCCCGACATGCTCCACGCCGGTGACTTCAAGACGGCGGCCAACGTGTTCACCGAGACGACGTTCACGCCGTTTCACCGCGAGATGAACGAGTCGCTCAGCCGGGATCTGTACGAGCAGCTGGTCGCGGGCGTCGCCGAGGGCAGGGAAATGCCGGTACCCGCCGTGCGTGCGCTGATCGACGACGGTCCGTTCCTCCCCGGCGACGCGGTCGGGCGCGGGCTGGTCGACGGCCTCGCGTACGAGGACGAGCTGATGGAGCGCCTGGCGGACGGCGGCGAGCCGCTGGCGCGCCTGCCGTACGCCGATTACCGCCGCGTCGACCCCGAGTCGCTCGGACTCGACGCCGGGCCGTCCCTCGCCGTGGTGCACGCGGTTGGACCGATCGTGCTCGGCGACAGCAGCGCGGATGCCGGCGGCGGGAGCGTGGCGGCCGCTCAGCCTCTCGCGGAGGCGCTGCGCGCCGCGCGCGAGAACGAGGCGATCGAGGCCATCGTCCTGCGCATCGACAGTCCGGGCGGATCGGCGGTCGCGTCCGATCTCATCTGGCGCGAGGTCGTTCGGGCCGGGGCGGAGAAGCCGGTCGTCGCGTCGATGTCCGACCTGGCCGCCTCGGGCGGCTACTACCTGGCCATGGCGGCCGACGTCATCGTGGCGCAGCCCGGGACGCTGACGGGCTCGATCGGCGTCGTCGGCGGAAAGCTGGTGCTGGGCGACATGTTCGCCAAGCTCGGCATCGCGGTCGAGGCGGTCTCCGATGGCCGGATGGCCGAGATGAACTCCGCCTTCACCCCCTACTCCGACGAGGCGCGGGTTCGCGTGCAGGCGTTGATCGACGCGTTCTACGAAGAGTTCGTCGCCAAGGCGGCCGCGGGACGCTCCATGACCCGGGAGGCGGTCCATGCCGTCGCACAGGGCCGGGTCTGGACCGGCCGGCAGGCGCGCGAAGCCGGCCTGATCGACGAGCTGGGCGGGCTGCTGCAGGCGGTGGCAATCGCGAAGGAGCGCGCCGGCATCGCGGCCGATCAGGAGGTCACGCTCGTGCCTTACCCACGGCCCCGATCGTTCTTCGAAGTGCTTGCCGGCGGCCTTGCGATCCGCTCGCACCTCCTGCAAGCGGGCTGGCCGGGAACCCCGGCCGCGCGCGTCGGCTCGGCGCTCACCGTGCCGCTCCGGCTCTTTCGCCCCGGGGAGCCGCTGGCGCTGATGCCGTACGTGTACGTGGAATAGCTACGCGCCGACGGCGACGTCCAGCGCCTCATAGTCGATGTCGATCGACAGCCGCTGCTGGACCTGGGACATGTACGAGCTGTAGAACTCGTTCTGACGGTTCTGCAGCAGCTCCGCCCGCAGCGCGTCGCGCGCTTCGGCAATCTGCTCGGTCGTGACGTCCTCGCGCTCGACCAGATGCACCAGCGCGAGCGCGTCGCCGCCCGTCTCGACCACGCCGCTCACGCCGCCGACGGGCAGCGCGAACGCCGTGCGCTCCAGGGCCGGACTGGCGCCGACCTCCGGGAAGGCGGCCCCCCTCGCGATCAGCCCGCTCGTGGCGACGGTGAGCTCGGCGGCCTCGGCGGCGGTCCTGAAGTCGTCGCCCGCGGCCAGGACCGCGGCGGCCTCGTCCGCCCGCTGGCGCGCCAGCTCCAGGGCCTTGCTCCGCAGCACGTCCCGCCGCACATCGTCCCGGACGTCCTCCAGGGGCGGGATGACGGGCTCCTGGCGGCCGATGACCGTTACGAACGCCGGCCCGGTCGGCGTTTGAATCGGCCCCGCGACGGCGCCCTCCTCCAACTGGAAGGCCTCCGCCGAGACCCGCGGAGCGAACCCGAGGCCCAGGATCGGCTCGCCCGCCGCGACGAATCCGGACTCCTGCAGCTCGAGGCCCCGGGCCGCCGCGGCGCGCTCCAGATCCTCCGGGGTCGAGGCCTCCGCCGCAATCGCGCGGCCGAGCGCCGTGGCCCGGGCGGTGGCCTGCTCGTTCTTCAGGGTGTTCTCGATGGCCTCGCGGACCTCCTCGAGCGGCTGCGTGGTCTCTTCCTGCTTCTCGGTCACACGGATGACGTGGAAGCCGAACGCGCTGCGGACGGGGTCCGAGACGGCATCGACGTCGAGCCCGAAGGCGGCAGCCTCGACCTCGGCCACCATTCGGCCGCGCCCGAAGAGTCCGAGATCGCCACCCTCGGCCGCGGTCGCGTCGTCCTGCGAATGTTGCCGCGCCAGCTCCGCGAAGTCGGCCCCGGCGCGAGCCTCCTCCGCCAGCTCGCCGGCCCTGGCCTCCACGTCGCTCTCGTCCTGGTCCTCGGTGCGCAGGAGGATGTGGCTGGCGCGCACCTGCCCGGGCGTCGTGTACTGGGTGATGTTGGCGTCGTAGTACTGCTGGACCTCCCCGTCCGTCGGCGCGAGGGTCTCGAAGATCGCGGACTCGTCGACGAGAAGGAACCTGAGCTGCCGCTTCTCCGGTTCCTCGTACGCCAGCGGGGATTCTTCGTACAGCGCCTGGATCTCCTCGTCCGACGCTTCCACCTCGTCCCGGTAGTCGTCGCCGCGGAAGGCGACGAGCTCGACCCGCACCTTCTCGTTTCGCCGGCGGTGCTCCGCGGCGATCTCCTCGTCCGAGACGGTGACCCAACCGGTGACGGCCGCTTCCAGCCGCTCGAACAGGATGTCGCGGCGCACCTCTTCCTCGAACTGGGCGGGGGTCAGCGGGGGGCGCTGGAACTGCAGCGCCTGCCGGTAGCGCTGCTCGCCGACGAACCGTCCGTTCTCCTGGAATCCCGGCAGGCTCACGATGCGCTGGCGCACCTCGGCGTCGCTCACCGTCAGTCCGAGCCGCTCGGCTTCCGACAAGGCCGCATAGCGGCTGATGAGCGCCTGCAGGATCTGGCGATCGATCCCCAGCGAGCGCAGCACCTCCTCGGTGACCTCGCCGGAAGACTGGAGGCGGTAGCTCTGCAGCTGGGCCAGGTAGAGCTGGCGGAATCGCGCCACCGTGATCTCGTGGTCGCCGACCCGCGCGAGGACATCGTTCGGCATGCCCTCGAGGGCCGTCTGATCGACGAATCCCGGGACGTACAGGAATACGAACGCAAGGCAGACCAGGGCCAGGCTCCACTTCAGCCATCCCTTGTGGCGCCGCATGCCGTCGAGCATCGTCATGCTGCTGATTGTAGCCGCCGCGCGCGAATCCTGCCATCCGTGCCAGCCGCCGCCGTCGTTGCACACCCGGGCCGGAGGTTCGGACCGGGGGTGTGCTATATTTGCACGCAAGGATTCAGGGCATCCGCTTCAAAATCGAATCAGTGCGCCCGGAGGGCATCGCCCGGCTTGAGTATTCGCTCGATCTTTTCCCTGTTCTCGAACGACCTCGCGATCGACCTGGGGACCGCGAACACGTGCGTTTTCGCCAGGGGCAAGGGGATCGTGCTCAGTGAGCCGTCGATCGTGGCCTTCAACAAGTCCACGGGATCGATCGAGGCCGTTGGCCGCGACGCGAAGGAGATGGTAGGGCGCACGCCGGGCGACATCGTCGCCATCAAGCCCATGCGTGACGGCGTCATCGCCGATTTCGAAGCCACGGAGAAGATGCTCACCTACTTCATCCGGAAGGCGCACGAGCGTGCGGTCTGGGTTCGACCGCGCATCGTGATCGGCGTGCCCTCGCAGATCACGCAGGTCGAGAGGCGGGCCGTCAAGGATAGCGCCTACCGGGCCAAGGCCAGCGAGGTGCATCTCGTGGAGGAGGCGATGGCCGCCGCGATCGGTGCCGGCATGCCGATTACCGAGCCGTTCGGCAACATGGTGGTCGACATCGGGGGCGGCACGACGGACGTCGCCGTCATCTCGCTGGCGGGGATCGTGTACAGCCGCGCCGTCAGGGTTGCGGGCAACGAGATGGACGAGGCGATAATCCAGTACATCAAGAAAAAGTACAGCCTGCTCATCGGGGAGCGCACGTCGGAGCAGATCAAGATGCAGCTCGGCTCGGCCTGCGCGCTCGACGAGCCGCTGACCATGGAGATCAAGGGACGCCATCTGGTCGAGGGGATTCCCAGGGCGATCACGATCAGCGACGACGAAGTCCGCGAGGCGCTGGCCGAGACGGTCAAGGCCATCGTCGACGCCGTACGCGTGGCCCTCGAGCAGATGCCCCCCGAGCTGTCGGCCGACGTGGTCGATCGCGGCATCACCATAACCGGCGGCGGGGCGCTGCTGAAGAACATCGACAAGCGGCTCCGCGAAGAAACCGGGCTGCCGCTGGAGATGGCCGAGGATCCGCTCTCGTGCGTCGTGAAGGGCGCCGGCAAGATGCTGTCGGACTTCGGTCTGCTGCGGAGGATCGCCAAGGACTAGTTCCCGTCCCGGCGGCTGGAGGAGGCGCGGCCGAGAAGGGTTGAGCACGCGTGGAGCACCGACAGCGCAACGGCTATCTGGTGTCGGCCGTCATAGTGGGCCATTTCATCCTGATCTCCGCCCAGGCCGGCGGCGGGCATGACGGGAGCGTGCTGGAGGACGTTGCGTTCCGCACGTTCGCGCAGATGCAGCGTCTCCTGACGTCGGCCCGAGGCGCCGTCGCGCATACCTGGTCGCACTACGTCGAGCTGCGCGACGTGCAAGACCGGAACGACGCGCTGACCCTCACCGTGGCCGACCTCCAACTGCTGCTGCAGGAGCAGCGGGCGCTGGCCCAACAGGCCCGCGGCCTGCAGGAGCTGCTCGGGTTGCGGCAGGCCGTCGACTTGAGGACGGTCGGTGCGCGGGTGATCGCCACCGCCGCGACGCCCTATGTCCGGACCCTCACGGTCGACCGCGGCGCGGAGGACGGCGTCCATGCGGACGACGCGGTCATCGCGCCGGAGGGGATCGTGGGGCGCATTGTCGGCGCGCCGGGCCCCCGGGCGTCGCGGGTGCAGCTGTTGATCGACCACCTCGCGGCCGCCGGCGCGCGGGTGGAGCGCACGCGGGCATCCGGGATCGTGACCGGCAGCGATGACGGGACGGCGCTGCGCATGGAGTACGTCTCCAACCACGAGCAGGTGAGGGTTGGAGACCAGGTCGTGACCTCGGGGACCGATGGGATCTATCCGCCGGGATTCGTCATCGGCACGGTCGCGTCGGTCGCTCCCGGCCCGGAGCTGGATCTGACGATACGCATCGTCCCGGCCGTCAGGTTCTCCCGGCTGGAGGACGTGCTGGTCATCGTGAGCGACGACGAGCCGCTGCCCCCGCTCAGCGTGGCGAGCGAGTGACCACCATCGGCATCGCGCTGGCACTGGCGGCAGCGCTGCTCGCCCAGACGGCGATCGTGCGCATGGTGGCGAGCGAGGGGCTGCCGACCGATCTCGTGCTGATCGTCGTGATCTTCGCGGCGCTCTCGCGCGGCCGGCTCGCAGGATTGTGGACCGGCACCGCCGGCGGGTTGCTCCAGGACATGCTGTCGGGCGGGATCATCGGGATCAGCGGGCTTGCGAAGAGCATCACCGGCGTGCTGGTCGGGATCGCCGGCTCCCGCTTCATCATCGAGACCATCTGGCAGCACGTGGTCGTGATCGTGCTGGCCAGCACGTTCCATACGGTGTCCGTGCTGGGCGTGTACGCGCTGGTGGGGGCCGTGCCGGCGGCAACGGCCACGTTCGTGCTGAGCCGGGCCGCGGCCGAGGGGGTGCTCGGCATCTCCGCGCTGACGCTCGCGCGCGCAGTGCCGGTTGCCGTCCAGCGCCTGAGCCGGCGGCGAGCCGCGCGCCGGTCCTGGGCGGTGTCCCATCATGGCTGAGCAGTGAGCATGCATCCGGACCTCACGGACGACCGCCTCTCCGCCGCCCGTGAGCGGTGCCGCTTCCTGCTGCGTCTGGCGCAGGCCGGCATCGCGTCCGCCTTCTGCGTGATCGCGCTGAGCTTCTGGAGCTTCCAGGTGGGCCAGCACGTGCGATTCGCCGAGATGGCGGAGAACAACCACCAGCGCGTTCTCAATCTGCGGGCGCTGCGGGGGGCGGTGGTCGACCGCAACGGCGACGTCCTGGTGCAGAACCGTTACTCGCTGGACATCTGTCTCATCCGCGAGCAGGTCGCCGATCTGGAGCGGACGCTCGCCCTGGTTGCGGACGCGACCGGGTCCGATCCGGAGGCGCTCCGCGACGCACTCGCCGACGGCGCCGACGTGCCGGTCTATCGGCCTGTCGCTCTCATCAAGGATGCGACGCAGGCCCAGGTGGCGGCCGTCGCGGCGCGCGCGTTCGAGCTCCCGGGGGTGGTCGTCGAGCGGAACCCGACGCGGCATTATCCGAGCGGGACCATCGCGTCGCACCTGTTCGGCTACGTCGGCGAGGTCACGGACAGCCAGCTCCGCGCCGCGACCGACGAGCGCATCAGGGTGGGCGCGGTGATTGGCCAATCGGGTGTCGAGCATTCGTACAACCGGCTGCTCATGGGGGAGGACGGCGCACGCCGGGTGGCGGTCAACAGCATCGGCCGCGAGCTCGGGACGCTCGAGGAGCTGCCGCCGGCAGAGGGCCAGCCGCTGCAGCTCACGATCGACTTCGACATGCAGAAGGCGGCGGAGGACGCGTTCGCGCACGCGGGATTCACGGGTGCCGCCGTGGCGCTGGATCCGCGGTCGGGAGAGGTGCTGGCGCTGGCCAGTCTGCCGGCCTACGATCCGAACGACTTCGCCCGCGGCATCGACGGGTCGACCTGGTCGATGCTCAACAACGACGCCCGCAAGCCGCTGCAGAATCGCGCGCTCCAGGGACGTTACTCCCCGGGTTCCACGTTCAAGCTCGTGGTGGCCGCGGCGGCGCTGCAGGAGGGAGTCGCCACGCCCGACTTCCAGGTGGACTGCCAGGGGGGAGGCGTGTTCTACGGTCGCTTCTTCCGGTGCCACAGCCGCCACGGCACGGTTGCCATGGACGAGGCGCTCGAGAAGTCGTGCAACACGTACTTCTACACGTTGGGACAACGTACCGGCATCGATGCCATCCACCGCTGGGCGACGGCCCTCGGCCTGGGTCGCCCGAGCGGCATCGATCTGCCCCATGAAGCGACCGGCACCGTGCCGTCGCGCGAATGGAAACGCCGGCAGCTCGGGGAACGGTGGTATCCCGGCGAGACGATCTCCGTGGCCATCGGTCAGGGGTCGGTCGCGGTGACGCCCCTGTCGCTGGCGGTGATGATGTCGACCGTGGCCAACGGCGGCAAGCGGGTCGTGCCGCACCTGCTCAAGGCCGCGCGGACGGCGGACGGCTGGATCGCCGCGGACCGGCCGCTGCCGTCGTCGATCGATCTGAACCCGGCGACCGTGGAGACGCTGCAGCGCGGGCTGTGGATGGCCGTGAACCGAGCGGGTACGGCGGGTCGGGCGCGGATTCGCGGCCGCGACGTGATCGGCAAGACGGGCACGGCGCAGGTGATCTCGCTGGAAGGCCGGGCGGCAGCCGAGGCCGCGAACGGTGATTCCCGGCGTTTTCGCGATCACGGCTGGTTCGTCTTCGCGGCGCCGCGCGACGAACCGCAGATCGCCGGCGTCGTCCTTGCCGAGCACGCGGGCCACGGCTACCTGGCGGCACCCATCGCACGGCACATGCTCGAGACCTTCTTCGCGAAGCAGGCGGACCGACCCCTGCCGGTGCTGCCCCCGCGGGCCAGGCCGGCCCCGGCCGACGCCATGGAGGCCGACGGCTAGCGAGGCGCGCGCGAGATGTTCGATCGCCGTCTGTACACCCATCTCGACTGGAGCCTGCTGGCCGCGGTGTTCGCCCTGTGCCTGCTCGGCCTGGCGATGATCTACAGCACCACCTACGAGGCGGCCACGGGCCGTGTCGGACCGCAGCTCGCGCGGCAGCTGTGGGCTCTCGCGATCGGCGTCGTCGCCATGGTGGTCTGCCTCGGCATCGACTATCGTTTGCTGTCCAACCGGGTCGCGTTGATCTATGGCGGTGTTGCGGTACTGCTCGCCTGCACGCTCGTCATCGGTTCGGAACAGGGCGGTGCGCGACGGTGGATCGACCTCGGCCCGGTCAACGTGCAGCCTTCCGAGTTCGCCCGCATGGCGGTCGCGCTGGCCCTGGCGACGTTCTTCGGGACCTCGCAGCGCGTCCGGGCCCGCGGCCTGGACTGGGTCGTCGGCGGGCTGGTGGTCGCCGCGCCGTTCCTGCTCATCATCGTGCAGCCCGACCTGGGGACGGCAGTCACGCTGCTGCCGGTCTGCCTGGCGGTCATGGTGTTCGCCGGGCTCCGTCTGAAGCTGCTGGCCGCGATCGCTCTCGTCGGCCTGCTGCTGAGTCCCGTCGCGTGGATGTACGCGCTCGAGGACTACCAGCGCACCCGGCTCGCAAGCTTCATCGACCCGGAGCGGGACCCGCACGGCGCCGGGTATCAGCAGATCCAGGCCCGGATCACCGTCGGGTCGGGGGGGCTGAGCGGCAAGGGCTTCCTGCAGGGCACGCAGAGTCAGTACAACTTCCTGCCGGTCGCCCACAGCGACTTCGTCTTCTCCGTGCTGGCCGAGGAGCAGGGGTTTCGGGGCGTGCTCGTGGTTCTCGGGCTGTACCTGTTCGTCATCATGCGGTCGCTGGAGGCGGCCCGGGTGGCGAAAGATCGGACCGGCCTGTTTCTGGTCGTGGGGATAACTGCCGGCTTCGCCTTCCAGGTGATCTACAACCTCACGATGTCCGCCGGGCTCGCACCGGTCAAGGGCTTGACGTTGCCGCTGATGAGCTACGGCGGCTCGTCGCTGATCGCGACGCTGATGGGGTTCGGGCTCATTCTGAATGTCGGAATGCGCCGTTTTGCCAGTTGACCGCCGCGTGAGCGGCGGCGAGATCGCGACTCGCAGGGGATGACAGCCGTGACGTGGAGCGGTGTGCCGATGACGGTGTGCGGACCGTTGGCCGGCGGGCTCGTGCCCGCCGGCTCGCCGCTGCCGCCGGTGCCCGACCTTCGCCGGCGCCGGCCAGCGAGTCCGACGGAGAGTGTTTCGCATGAACAAGGAGTTGATCGTTTCCTCGTCTCCGCACGAGACGATGGCCGCGATTCTCGAGGACGATCAGGTTGCCGAGGTGTTCATCGAGCGTGCCAGCCAGCGCGGCACCGTCGGCAACGTCTACAAGGGCCGGGTCTCGAAGGTGCTTCCCGGCATGCAGTGCGCCTTCGTCGACATCGGGCTCGAGCGCGATGCGTTCCTGTACGTATCCGACGTTGTCGATACCGTCGAACAGTTCGAGCGGCTCGAAGCGGGTGATTCCGACGACGACGACGTTCCGCACGGCGCCGACGCCAACACCAAGATAGAAGAGCTCCTCAAGGCGGACCAGGAGATTCTCGTTCAGGTCGCCAAGGACCCGCTCGGCACGAAGGGCGCCAGGATCACCTCGCACGTGGCGCTTCCGGGGCGCTTCCTGGTCTTCATGCCGACAGTCGATCAGATCGGAGTTTCCCGCAAGATCGATGCGCGCAACGAGCGCGGGCGGCTCCGGGGCATCGTGCGCCGGTTTCGCGAGGAGCATGGGTTCACCGGCGGCGTCATCCTGCGGACCGCGGCCGCCGGCCGCCCCGACGACGACATCGTCGCGGACCTCTCGTACTTCCATCAGCTCTGGACCGAGGCCCGGGAGAAGACCGAAAAGGCGAGCGCTCCAGCCGTGATCCACCGCGAGGAGAGCCTGGTGGCGAAGCTCCTGAGGGACTTCCTCACCGAGGACTTTTCCGCCATCCGGATCGACGATGCCGACGAGTTCAAGCGGGCGCTGCGGCTCATCGAGCGGATCATGCCCGGCCTCCTGCCGCGCATGCACCACTATACGAAGGAGTTCCCGATCTTCGACGAGTACGGCGTCCAGGCCGAAATCGACAAGGCGCTACGGAGCAAGGTCTGGCTGAAGTCGGGGGGCTACATCGTCGTGAACCACACGGAGGCGCTCGTGGCGATCGACGTCAACACGGGCCGCTATGTCGGCAAGCGGACCGGCCGGCTGGAAGACACGATCGTCAAGACGAATCTCGAGGCGGCCAAGGAGATCGTGCGCCAGATCCGCCTGCGGGATCTGGGCGGCATCATCGTGCTCGACTTCATCGACATGGAGGAGCGCAAGAACCGCCAGCGCGTGTACCAGGTTCTCGACCAGGAGCTGCGGAAGGACAGGTCGCCGTCCAAGGCGGTCCAGGTGTCGGAGTTCGGGCTGATCGTGGTCACGCGCAAGCGCGCGAAGCAGAGCCTCGAACGCCAGTTGACGGAGCCGTGCCCCTACTGCTCGGGCAGCGCCGTGATCAAGGCGACCTCGACGATCTGCTACGACATCCTGGCGGAGATGCGGAAGCTGGCCGGCGACCTGAACGGCCACGCGGTGCTGCTGCGCGTGAATCCGGACATCGCCCGCGCGCTCAAGGAGGAGGAGCGCAGCGTGCTCCGGGAGCTCGAACGCGTGCTCGGCCGGCGCCCGAGGCTCAAGTCGGACGCGCAACTGCACCACGAGCAGTTCGACGTGATGACGTTGTGAGGGCGGGCCTCGCCGCCATGCGGCGCGACCTCATCCGACGAGCAGGTGGATCAGGTAGTGTGTCCCGCCCTGGTTGATCCACACGCGCAGGTACTCGTTCTCTCGCAGCATCTCGACGCGCGCCGAGCCCGAGCCGGGAGCGGCGCTCTTCGCCACCTCGCCGATCTCGCTGGCCGGGACGATGGTGACGACTTCCTGTCCGCGAACCTCGCCGCCCTGCACGAACTCGACCCAGCGTTCCAGCACGTTCAGGGCGCCGGTGGTCTCCGGCGCTGCCGATCTGGCTGTCAGGCGGACGTCGTAGCTGCCGGCGCTCAGCGCCTGGCCGTCCGCCATCACGGCGCGCGGCAGGCTCACGTTCCCCAGGGCGACCTCGCCCATGGGGACATCGACGTCCGCTGGCGCCAGCTGCGCGCTCGCACTCGACGCGCCCGCGGCGGCGACGCACCACGCGAGCGTGACTCCCAAGCCAATCAGCTGCTTCATCCCGACCCTCCGCTGATTCAATAATAGCGCGTTTCCGGCGACTCTCGCCAATGGACGCGCGCGAAGTGGCGCAGTCGTCCGCCCGCGACGTGAACGCCTTCGGTTGCGAGCAGTCGCCGCTTGACGAGCGGGTCGCTGTAGCCGCCCAGCCTCCCGCCGGCGGCCACGACCCGGTGGCAGGGCACGCCGGGGCTCCGACACCGGCCCAGGATGTTGCCGACGGCGCGTGCTGCGGCCGGGCGTCCCGCCAGTGCGGCGACGTCGCCGTAGGTGGCCACCCGCCCGGGCGGAATGCGCCGGACTACCGCGAGGACGCGCTGCGCGAATCGATCCCGACGTCCGGACGCCAGGCCGGAACGGGTCAGTGCGTCGGCGTCTTCCGCCACAGGTCGTCGAGCCCGCCCGCCCCGAGCAGCTTGGTCGCATAGGCGATCTGTCCGGTGTGGGCGGCGTAGTGGGTCAGCTGGAGGCCGATGACCTGCAGGTAGGTGGAGGGCTTCGGCGTCCGCGTGGTCGCCGTGAGCAGGGCCGCGGGATCGAAAGCCCGCAGCACGCGGTCGGCCTCGGCGACGGCGGCATCGAGCTGCGCGCGCAGCTCGGCCGCCGGCAGCGGACCCCGCGCCGCGAACTCCGCGTCGCGGTCGCGCATGAAGTCGGCGCCGCCCACCACGTACCCGATGTAGTGGCGGGTCGAGCCGGCGCAGTGCAGCACGAGGTTGCCGACCGCGTTCGCCTCCTCGTTGGGCCGCCACCAGATCTGCTGATCGTCCAGCACGTCGAGGCAGGCGCGGATCTGTCCGGTCAGATGCACGACGAGCCGCGACCGCGCCATGTACAGAAACGTACCGGCCGCTGTCCGTTCCATGTCGCTCTCCTCATCGCCGCCGCGGGCATCTCCGGCGCACGCCGGGGCATCCGGTCAGCGTTGCCGCAGGTTCGGGAGATAGCATATGCCCGCCATGCACACGGCGTAGATGGCGCTCGCCGTCGCGTACCACCCGGGGACGACGCCGGGCGGCAAGGCCCCGGTCTGATGCCCCAGACCCACCAGTCCGTGCGCGCCCCAGGCCGCGGCCAGCACGGTCAGCGCCCGCCCCGGCGCCCGGGTCGTGGCCAGCGCGGCAACGACGAAGAACCCGGTCGCGAGCGCGATGTCCAGCCCGGCTCCGGGCGTCCGGCTGGCGACCGCTGCGCCGGCGTAGGTGCCGGCGGCGAGCACCAGGAGCAGGGCCGCTACCTGCGCGAGGCGCAGCTCGGCGACGAGCCGGTCCGGCGACGACGCGTCGAGACAAAGCGCGCCCCAGGCGAGCCGGGCGACCGCCAGCGCGAGCATCGCGGCGGCCACGGCCAGCGCCCCGACCGTCTCTGTCACGGCGGCGGCTCCTGGAGGGGCTGGCTACCAGGCGTCCAGCGACGTGCGTCCCGCGGGCTGGCCGACCACGGCGGGGCCGTAGAAGATCGAGTTGAACAGCAGCTTGAAGGTGCCCCAGGTCTGCCCTCGGTGCTGCACCCGGAAGGTGTGCAGGATGACCCGTCCCCGGCCGGCGGAGACCTCCATGACGGCGCCGGTGCCGCGCAGCCGCTCCTCGCCGATGAGCCAGCCGCTGCGACGCAACGGTCCGTTCGGATACCGTGCGATCGTGCTGACCTCGACGTTGGGGTTGGCGCGGGTCAGCCGGTAGCCGCCGTTGGCGACGAACATCGCGTCGGCCACCGGCGCCATGCCGTACCCCAACGGATGCGTCGTGTCGACGCTTACGCGCAGGATCGAGCCGGGGCAGTAGAAGGCATCGTCGGAGAGCCCGCGCACCACGTTGGCCAGCGGCACCCCGAGGTGCTCGATGGCGAACGCCGCGGCGTTGCCGAGCGTGATGAGCGTGCCGCCGTCGCGCACGAAGCGGACCAGGTTCTGGACGCCCTGGGCGCCGATGCCGCCGCGGTACTCCGGGCGCACGTTCGGTCCCAGCAGGCCCTGAATCAGCGTGACCGAGCTCGTCTCCGGCAGGATGATGACGTCGAAGCGGTCGTGCAGCGCGGACGCGCGCAGCTCGCCGCTCCGGATGTGGGTATAGCGGAAGTCGTGCTGTTCGAGCACCCAACGGGTCCAGCCGGCATCCATGTTGCCGCCCCAGGGCTCGAAGACCGCGAGCCGCGGCTGGCGTATCCGCAACCCGCCGACATCGTCGGGCAGGTCCGCCGCGGCGATGTTCAGCTGCAGCGTGCCGGCCAGCTCCTCCAGCACGGACCGGTCGACGCCGGTCACCAGCATGGCGCCGCGCCCGTAGCGCCCCAGTGCGCCGAGGTCGAGCTCGTCGTGGGCCCAGCTGACGGAGGCGCCCGCCGCGAGGAGCCGGTTCAGCGCGTTGAAGCTGCGGTTGGTTTCGTGCGCGATCACGAAGGTGTCGCCGTCGCCGACCACGCGGCCGGCTGGCGCCGCGCCATCTGCCGCCAGGGGCCGCAGCGATGCCTCGAACGGACGATCGATGCGAATCGTCTCGACGCCCATCAGCATGCCGAGCGTCCAGGCCGTGACGTCGTACGGCTTGTCGAGCGGCGCGCTGGGATAGGGCCAGCGAATGTCCGGATACGTCTGCGGCTCGAGGATGTCCTTGATCCAGCGGCCGAACGGCTGGGACAGCCGGGCCACGTACGTCCCCGATGAGTAGACGTCGCCATCCGCGGTGAACGGTTCGTCGGCGACCTCTATCTCGGCCGCCTCTGCCTGCAGCAGGTGCAGGAGGTGTGCCACGGCGTTCGGATCGCGCTGCGTCGCCGGTATCACGAAGGCATAGGGCGACCCGTCGGCGAAGCGGTCGATGGCGCGCTGGTTCAGATGATAGAAGTTGCGCTTGAACGTCGCCCGGCCGTTGGCCACGGCCTCGAGCAGGCCCTGCATGGCCAGCGCGTTGTACTCGACGACGTCCGCGAACGTCCAGAGGCCGCCCAGCCACGGCCGCGGATAGTTCATCCGCGGCTGGACGTCGCGCGGGGGCGCGAGCGGCAACCTGAACCCACGCCGCCGGATGCCGAGCGATCCGCCGCGGCGCAGGCGCCGATACGGGGCGATGCGCTGCTGCCTGACCGAGGTCGCAAGCTGCGAGCTCGCGACCTCGGTCAGCAGCCCCACCATGTTGTGCCACCACGGGTTCGTGTTGTTGGCCCCCTGCCAGTAGCCGCTGTAGAGCTCGCCCCACAGGACGCCGGGCTTGCCGGCCTCGTGCAGCTTGCCCGCCATGGCCTGGCCCAGCAGGTTGACCTGCGACCAGATGAGGGGATCGACGTTCGGATTCGGGGGGTTCTTGAACGGCGGCACGAAGATGCGCGCGTTGCTGTTGCCCATCTGGTGGCTGTCGAGATACACCTCCGGGAGCCACTGCTGGTAGAGCACGTCGTTGAGGTAGCGCGTCTCGACCTGGGTCAGCATGTAGCTGTCGCGGTTGTTGTCGTGCCCCGTGTACTCGTGGTACAGGTCCGGCAGCGGCGACCCTTCGTACGCGGTGCCCAGGTTGCGCCGGTACCACTCGACGACCATGCGCTGGCCGTCGGGATTCTGCGAGGGAATGAGCAGCACGATCAGGTTGTCCAGCAGGTGGTCGACCCACGCCGAGCGCTCGGTGGCGAGCTGGTGGATCAGGTCGTTCATGACCTGGTTGGTGCCGATCTCGGTCGCGTGCACGTTGGCGCCGATCAGCACGACCGCCTTGCCCGTGCGTGCGATCTCGTCCGCCCGCTCCGGCGTCGTGCGCCGCGGGTCGGCCAGCTCCTGCTGCATGGCCTGGTAGCGCGGGAGCTCGGCGATCGTGTCCGGCGTCGAGACGACCGCGAGCAGGTACGGGTGCCCGTTGGTGGACTTGCCGAGCTCGGTGACCACGACGCGCTCCGAGCGCTCGCCGATCAGGGTGAAGTAGTCGACCATCCGGTCCCAGTGCGCGAGCTGGCGGTCCGCACCCATGGGGAAGCCGAAGAACTCCTCGGGGGTGGGAATTCCGCGCGGTTGCTGGGCCTGGGCCGGGACGGCGAGGGCGAACGCCGCGGCGAGTACGCACAACCCCGTGCGAAGACGCAGGCGATACACGATTGGCAGTATATCGTGAATGCGCCGCAATGCGCCGCACGCCGAACGCTGGCCGCGGACGTGTCGTAAGATGCCGTGCCAGCGGAGCCGAGAGCCATGCAGACGTCCCACCTGCGCGTCGTGATTGCCGGCGCCGCGCTCCTGCTCGGCGCCGGCGCGTTCGCGCTGCAGGAGATGCTGCCGGACCGGGCGCGCGCGGGCCTCGGCGTGGTCTGCTTCGGGGCGCTCATCGTCGCGTGCTCGTCCAACATCGCCGCGATCCGCTGGCGGACCGTCGGCTGGGGGGTGGGCCTGCAGCTGCTGATCGCCGTGCTCATCCTGCGCTTCGAGGTGGGCGGCGTGCGGCCGGGCTACGAGTTCTTCTCGGCGCTGGCGGCCGTCGTGACCCGCTTCCTGGAGTTCACCAACGCCGGCTCGGGGCTGGTGTTCGGGGTGCTGGCGGACCCGGAGGCGATGGGACGGGTGTTTCCCGATGGTCTGGTGCTCGCGTTCGCCGCCCTGCCGGTCATCATCTTCGTCTCGTCCGTGTTCACCGTGCTGTACCACCTGGGCGTGCTGCCGCTGCTGGTGACGCTGATGGCCCGCCTCATGATGCCGCTGATGCGCACGAGCGGCGCCGAGACGCTGTCCGCGGCCGCCAACGTGTTCATGGGGCAGACCGAGGCGCCCATCATCGTCAAGCCGTACATCGACGGCATGACCCGTTCCGAGCTGCTGACGCTGATGACCGGCGGGCTCGCCACCATCGCCGGCAGCGTGCTCGGCGTCTACCTCAGCCTCGGCGCCGACCCGGTGGCGCTGCTGACCACGAGCGTGATGGCGGCGCCGTGCGGCCTGTACCTCTCGAAGATCCTGATGCCGGAGACGGGCCGGCCGGCGACGGCCGGCGCGGTCGCGACGGCGGTGCGCCGCAATCACGTCAACGTCATCGACGCCGCGGCGGCGGGCGCCGCGGACGGCATGCGCGTCGCCATCAACGTCGCCGCCATGCTGATCGCCTTCCTGGCGTTCATCGCCATGATCGACTTCGCGATCGGCCTGCTGCGCCCGGGTCTGTCGCTGGCCGGCATCTTCGCCGTGGCGTTCGCGCCGGCTGCCGCCCTGCTCGGCGTGCCCGCCGCCGACGTGCCCGCGGTGGCCGACCTGCTCGGCACGAAGCTGGTCACCAACGAGTTCGTCGCGTACGTCAAGCTGGCCGGCGAGTACGAAGGCGTCATCAGCGGCCGGTCCCACACGCTGGCGACGTTCGCGTTGACCGGCTTCGCCAACGTCGGCTCGATCGGCATCCTCATCGGCGGCATCGGCGGCCTGGCTCCGGAGCGCCGCGGCGACCTGGCTCGCCTCAGCTCCCGGGCCCTGCTGGGCGGCTTCGCCGCGACGCTGATCAACGCTTCCATCGCCGGGGTGCTGATGTAGCTTCCTTCAGATGGGGCTGCGCCCCAAGCCCCCGGCGTCCGTTTGCGGGGACCCCTGCGCCCCGCGCCACTCCCGCCGAGGCGCGCCGTGCGCGCCTTGCACCGGCTGCGCCGGCGCTGCCAGCTTCCATGCGCACCAACCGGGCGTGGGCTTGCGGGACCGCTTCGCCCCGCGCCGCTCCCGCCGGGGCGCGCCGTGCGCGCCGTGCCGCGGCGCGTCCGAATGTATGATCGATCCCGAATGCTGCCGACTATCGAGTGGCAGGACGGCGCGGTGGTGATGATCGACCAGCGGAAGCTGCCGGCGGAGGAGGCGTACGTCCGTTGCCGGACCCCGCGGGAGGTGGCGCGCGCGATCAGGAGCATGGTCATCCGGGGCGCCCCGGCCATCGGCGTGGCGGCGGCGATGGGTCTGGCGCTGGGCGTGCGGCGCAGCCGCGCGAAGGGTTCCGCGCAGTTGGCGGCCGAGTTCTACAAGCTGTGCGAGTTGATGGCGGCAACGCGGCCGACGGCGGTCAACCTGTTCTGGGCAATCGAGCAGATGAAGGAGCGCTTCGCCGCGGCCGTACGCGCCGGGCGGTCGCCCGCGGAGATCGCGGAGACGCTGGTTGCCGCGGCGCAGCAGATACACGACGACGACGTGGCCAGTTGCAAGGCGCTCGGCGCGCACGGCGCCGAGGTCGTGCCGCCCGCGGGGCGCGTGCTGACGCACTGCAATGCGGGCGCTCTCGCGACCGGCGGGTACGGCACGGCGTTGGGGGTCGTCCGTGCGGCGGTCGAGCGCGGCAAGCAGGTGGCCGTGTTCGCGGACGAGACGCGCCCCTTCTTCCAGGGCGCCCGCCTGACGGCCTGGGAGCTGCTGCGCGACGGCATCGAGACCACCGTCATCACGGACAGCATGGCCGGTCCGCTGCTGCGCGACGGCCGGATCGATCTCGTCGTCGTCGGCGCCGACCGCGTGGCCGCCAACGGCGACGTCGCCAACAAGATCGGCACCTACACGGTGGCGGTGCTGGCCCGCGAGCACGACGTGCCGTTCTACGTGGCGGCGCCCGTGTCGACCATCGACCTGTCGACCGCCACCGGTGCGGACATTCCCATCGAGGAGCGGAGCGAGCGCGAGGTGACGCACGTCGGATCGAAGCGCACGGCGCCGGCGGGCGCGCGGGTCTGGAATCCGGCGTTCGACGTCACGCCCGGGGGGCTCATCGCGGGGATAATCACTGAGCAGGGCATTTGCCGGCCGCCGTTCGGCGAGAGCCTGAGGGACGCCTGCGAGCGGGCGGGCGGGAGCGCGGAGCGATGATCGTTCTCGGCATCGAGACGTCCTGCGACGAGACGGCGGCCGCCGTCGTGTCGGACACCCGCGACGCCGAGCACCCCTGGCGCGTCGGGTCGAGCGTCATCGCCTCGCAGGTCGAGATTCATCGGGAGTGGGGCGGCGTCGTCCCGGAGCTCGCATCGCGCCAGCACGTGCGGGACATCTGCGGCGTGGTCGAACGGGCGCTCGAGGAGGCCGGCGTCGACTGGCCCGCGCTCGACGCCGTGGCGGTCACCCAGGGGCCCGGGCTGGTGGGGTCGTTGCTGGTCGGGGTGGCGTTCGCCAAGTCGCTGGCGGCGTCGCTCGGCGTGCCCCTCGTCCCGGTGCACCACCTGGCCGGCCACATCGAGTCGCTGGTCGTGGAGAACGGCACGCCGCCGCTGCCGGCCGTCGTCCTCGTCGTCTCCGGGGGGCACACCAGCCTCTATCACGTGCCGGCCGCGGGCGACTACCGGCTCGCCGGTCGGACCCGCGACGATGCGGCCGGCGAGGCGTTCGACAAGGTCGCGACGCTGCTCGGCCTCGAGTACCCCGGCGGACCGGTCATCGACCGCCTCGCCCGGGAAGCCAACGACCGGGCCGTGGCGTTCCCGGTCGCGCGCATGACGCACGCCGATCGAAACGCGGGTCCGCCGCTCGCCCGCCCGGCCGGATTCGCGAGCGCGCTGCGAGGACGCACGGAGTTCAGCTTCAGCGGGCTCAAGACCGCGGTCAAGCGGCACGTGGCCGCAAGGCTGCAGCAGCGCGACGGCGCCGCGCTGCCTGCCGCCGAGGTCGCCGACATCTGCGCCAGCTTCCAGCGTGTGGTCGTCGAGGCGCTGCTCGACCGGACGTTCGAGGCGGCGCGCTGGTTCGGTGCGCGCAGCATCGGCATCGCCGGCGGCGTCTCGGCGAACAGCCGCCTGCGGGAGGCCGCCCGCCGCCGCAGCGACGAGGTCGGGCTGCCGCTCCAGCTCCCCAGCCTCGCGCTGGCCACCGACAACGCCGCGATGATCGCGGCGGCCGGGTTGCGCAACCTCCATGCCGGCATGACCGCCTCCCTGGACCTGAATGCCGACGCGTCGCTCCCGCTGGAGGCAACCCCCGGTGACAAGCCCCCCAAGGGCGCGCACAGCGCGCCTCGGCGGGAGCGGCGCGGGGCTGTGGGGTCCCCGCAAGCGGACGCCGGGGCTTCGGGGCGCAGCCCCGTCTGAATAAGGCCCCGTCTGATAGAAGCTGCACGGCATGGAGAACGCTCTCGCCGCCCGGGTGCGCGCG
>JAAXGX010000175.1 GCA_012271165.1 Vicinamibacteraceae bacterium
GTGGGTCTGGAAGTGCCCGACGAGGGGAACGTCCTCGAAGTCAAGCCGTACGCCATCGGCGGGTCCACGACCGACGTCAACGTCCTTCCCCCGACGGCGTGGGACGGCGACGGGGGCGTGGACCTCAAGTACGGCATCACCCAGAACCTGACCGCGGACTTCACGTACAACACGGACTTCGCGCAGGTGGAGGTCGACGAGCAGCAGGTGAACCTGACCCGCTTCAGCCTGTTCTTCCCCGAGAAGCGCGAGTTCTTTCTCGAGGGCCGGGGCATCTTCGAATTCGCCCGCGGCGGGGGGCCGAGCTCACGGTCCAGCGCTCTGCGCCAGATCGGCGGCGGCGGCCGGAGCTCGCGCGGGAGCGGCAATGCGCCGACACTCTTCTACTCGCGCCGGATCGGCCTCCAGGATGGAGCGGTCGTGCCGATTGTCGGCGGCGGCCGCGTCACTGGGAAAGCAGGCGACTTCGATGTGGGACTCCTGAACATCCAGACGGGCGGGCAGCAGTTGCCCGGGGCTTCGGGGCCACTCGGCGCCGAGTCGACGAACTTCGCGGTGGTCAGGATAAAGCGTGACGTGCTGCGCCGCAGCGCCATCGGCGCCCTGTTCACCAACCGTTCGATCTCGGTCGCAGGACAGGGCGCAGGCGCCAACCGCGTGTTCGGCGCCGACGCCACTCTGGCGTTCTACGAGGACGTGAGCGTGGTGGGCTACGCCGCGAGGACGCAGACGCCCGGTTTCGAAGGGCGCGACACGAGCTACCAGGGCCAGTTCATCTATGCCGGGGACCGCTACGGTCTGACGGCCGAGCATCTCGTCGTCGAAGACAACTTCATACCCGAGGTGGGCTTCCTGCGACGCGACAACTTCCGGCGATCGTACCTCGCGGGACGCTTCAGTCCGCGCCCGGCGTCCTTGGGGGCGGTGCGGCAGTTCCGGCTCGAAGCGAGCTACGACCACATACTGACTGCCGATACCGGCATCCTGGAGACGAAGCAGGCGCAGGTGGGCTTCAACACCGAGTTCGAAACCAGCGACCGGTTGGGGTTGACGTTCGCCGACAACTACGAGTTCCTGGTGCGGCCGTTCGAACCCGGGCCGGGCATCGTGCTGCCCGTGGGCCCCTACGGGTTCCGAGACGTCGAGGCGACCTACCAGATTGGGGCGCAGCGCCGACTGACGGGCACCGTCACGGTACGGGGCGGCGAGTACTTCAACGGGAACATCCGATCCGTCGGCTTCAGTCAGGGTCGCTTGGCGCTGACCCCGGAACTGTCGGTGGAGCCGACCCTGTCGGAGAACTGGATCGATACGCCGCACGGCTCGTTCCACACGCGCCTGATCGTCTCCCGCGTGACCTACACGTTTTCGCCCCGCATGTTCTTCGGCGGGCTGATCCAGTACAACTCGGCGGCCAATACCGTGAGCACGAACCTCCGGTTGCGCTGGGAGTACAGCCCCGGCAGCGAGCTCTTCGTCGTCTACACGGAGGATCGCGACAGCGACCCGTTGCGGCCGGACCGCTTCGACAGCTTCTCCGCGCTTCGCAATCGCGGCCTCGTGGTGAAGGTGAACCGGCTGTTCCGCTTCTAGCCGTCCGGCGCGTTCGGTTTGTGGGCCCCGGACGTTACGCCGGCGCGCGAAAAGCCTTAGAATCTCCGGCAGGAGCCCCCGGCGCGCGGTGGGCTCGATTCGACACGATGCTCGCTCGCACGATCTTCGCCGTTCTCGGCCTCGCGCCGCTGCTCGCCTCCGGCCTGGCCGCACAGGGCCGGCCGATGCCGGTCGAACGTGACCCGGCGCCGACGTTCACGTCCGGGGTCGACATGGTGACGGTTCACGTCTCCGTGCGCGACCGCCGCGGACGCATCGTGCGTGACCTCCCCGCATCCGACTTCAGCCTCATCGACAGCGGGTTCGGACGGCGCATCGAGCACGTCTTCGCCAGCGAATCGGCGCTCAGCATCGCGGTGCTCGTCGACATCAGCGGCAGCATGGCGGTCGACCGCAACATCGAGCGGGCGCGGCGCGCCGTCGAGGCGACAGTCGGCGTGCTGCAGGACGGCCGGGACGAGCTCTCGCTCTTCACTTTCGACACGGTGCTGCGCGAGATCGCACCCTTCACGAGCGATCTCGATCGGATCGGCGCCCTGGAACTGACGGAGTCGCCCTACGGCAAGACGTCGCTCTACGACGCGATCGCGGATGCGGCGACCCTGGTAGCCCGGCGGGGCAACCGGCACCGCGCGCTGCTGGTCGTGACCGACGGCGTGGACAACGGCAGCCTTCGGACGGCAGGCGAGGTATCCGGCGTCGCGAGCGCCGTCGCCGTGCCGGTGCACGTGATTACCGTGGGCGGTCCCCTCGATCGCCGCGATGGAATCGGCGGCGCGGGCGGCGCGGCAGCGGCGGTGTCGCTGACGGACCTCGCCCGCTGGACCGGCGGCAGCGTGCGCGCCACGGGAACCCCGGAGGATCTGCTCGCCGCGCTCGAGCAGTTGCTGTCAGGCTTGCGCTACCAGTACGTCCTGACGTTCAAGCCCGGCTTCCGTCGCGGGTGGCATCCCATCGAGATTCGGACGGCTGATGATAATCTGGTGGTCCATGCCCGCGGCGGATACGTGGCGGGGCGGGCCCGACTGACGTGGTAGGGTCAAACGGTTGCTTTCAGGAGGAATCATGCGGAAGACGCGGACGACGGTGAAGATGATGGCGCTGGCGGCGGTGATCGTGCTGGTCGCGTCCGCCTGTGCGACGCGGGGCTTCGTACGCACCGAGGACGCCGTGGTGGACGCCAAGGTCGACACCCTGGCCGGGACAGTGGAGGAGACCCAGGAGCGGACGCTCCAGAACGGGGAGCGGATCGACCAGGTCGATCAGCGCGCGCAGGCGGCCAACATGGCGGCCCAGACGTCGCAGGCGGCGGCGGACGCCGCGCAGATGTCGGCCGACGAGGCTGGCGGACGCGTCGGTGCGGTCGAGACCGTCATCGGCACGTTGATCTCGCAGGTCACGATCAACGAGGCGCAGGGCGGATTCGGCAGTTCGCAGTCCGAGTTGCCGGACGCGGCGCGGGCCCGGCTCGATCAGTTGGTCGTCCAGATCCAGGGCGCCAGCGAGTCCGCGTTCATCGAGATCGAGGGGCACACGGACAACCTGGGCGACGAGAGCTTCAACATGCAGCTCGGTCTGCGCCGCGCCGAGGCGGTCAAGTCGTACCTGTACGAGCAGCACAACGTCCCGCTGCACAAGATGAACACGATCAGCTACGGCGAGAGCCGTCCGGCGGCGCCGAACGACACCAGCGACGGCCGGGCGCAGAACCGGCGCATCGTGATCAAGGTCCGGGGCTAGCAGCCCGCTGGGGACGGGCGGCGTCGAGCCGTCCCGTCCTCGTTTCCTGCGGCAACCCGTCCACCCGTACGCGCCGTCACGAGCGCGCGGCGCGTGCGCCCATTCCAGGAGCACGACCGATGACGGAACAGCAGAGGATCGACCCGCGAGTCTTCGAGCTCTACGACGAGTACTGCCACGGCTACATCGACCGGCGCGAGTTCCTCAGCCGCGCCGCGACCCTCACCGTCGGCGGCGTCTCCGCGCTCTGGATGGCCCAGGCGCTGATGCCGCGGTATGCCGAAGCGCAGACCATCTCGTTCACCGACCCGCGGATGAAGGGGACCTACGTCGAGTACCCGTCACCCGGCGGCTCGTCCGGCGAGATGCGCGGCTACCTCGTGCAGCCGACCGGCGACGGGCCGTTCCCGGCGGTGCTGGTCATTCACGAGAACCGCGGCCTGAACCCGCACATCGAGGACGTGGCCCGGCGCGCGGCGGTAGCCGGGTTCCTGGCGCTCGCTCCCGACGGCCTGTCGCCGGTGGGTGGCTATCCCGGCAACGACGACGACGGCCGCACGCTGCAGCGGAGCCTCGACCCCGAGAAGCTGGATCAGGACATGATCAACAGCGCGCGGTATCTCAAGGGGCACGATCTCTCCAACGGTCGCCTCGGCGCTACCGGGTTCTGCTGGGGCGGCGGGATGACCAACCGGCTCGCCGTGGAGCTCGGTAGCGACCTGCAGGCCGGCGTGCCCTTCT
>JAAXGX010000095.1 GCA_012271165.1 Vicinamibacteraceae bacterium
CGCTTGCGGGGACCCCTGCGCCCCGCGCCGCTCCCGCCGAGGCGCGCCTTGCGCGCCTTGCCGCGTCGGCGCGGCGGGATTCAATCAGGCTTCCTGATCGCCGTCTTCCGGCCCGACATCGTCCCCGGCGACGACATCGAGCTCGACCGGGCCGATCCGGATCACCTCGAGGTTGGCGCCGCACTGGGGGCAGCTGAGCAGGTCGCCCCGGTCGACATCGAACTCGTCGACGTCCATCTCCGCCTCGCAGGCCGCGCAGGTCGCCATGACAGCACCGGAAGTGCAGGATTATATGATGGGTTTGCCTTGACGCCGAAGACCGTGGTGGTTGCGATTGACGCGCCGGACGTCGTGGACCGCTTCTCCGCGGCGCTCGGCGGCGCGGGGCATCGCGTCATCGGCGCCGGCCACGCCCGGGGACTGCTCCGCGTCGTCGAATCGCCCACCGCGGGCATCGACCTGATCGTCCTCGACGTCGGGCTCGAGAGCGATCCGCCGCGGATCGTCGAGCGCCTCAGGCAGGTGGCGCCCGGCATCCCCATCATCGCCTTCAGCCGCTCCATCCGCGGCGCGCGCGACGTGCGCGAGCTGGCCGGGCTCGGTGTCGAGCGCTACGTCGACGAGCACGTCGCCGCGGAGCGCATCCTGCCGGCGCTCGCTCCCCTGCTGTCTCCCAACAGCTTCGACCGGCGCACGAGCCGGCGGCGGACGCTCGGCATTCCGGCGGCGCTCAGGTGCGGCGACACGATCGTCCCCGTCTTCACGCTCAACATCGGCAGCGGCGGCATGGCCGTGCGCGCCATGACCGCGCTGACCGCCGGCACGAGGGTGACCGTCCGCTTCCGGCTCCCGC
The DNA here is from genome assembly GCA_012271165.1 of Vicinamibacteraceae bacterium. GTDB lineage: Bacteria > Acidobacteriota > Vicinamibacteria > Vicinamibacterales > UBA8438 > JAAXGX01. Next base: position 854 of record JAAXGX010000095.1, read on the forward strand.
GCCCACAGCGGGACATCGAGGTGGCCGCGCGCGTGGTGTGGAGCGACCGGCAGTCGGCGCTCGGCCTGCAGTTCGAGGACGTCGACACGGCCGATCAGGCGGCCATCGACGAGTTCGTCGACCAGCACGAGCCGCTCCCCGGCGGGAAGGCGACCGGTTGACGCCGGTCGCGACCGTTCTGTATTAGGATTTTACGGCTTGTGTTGCGATCGAGGCTCGTTGGCCAACCGATTCCGTGTTTTCGCGTCTAAGATCTCCGGGGAGCCTCCCCGGCGGGCCGCGGCGCGGCCCTCAGCATCTACCTTGCAAGGAGCAGCTTCGTGATCGAGGTGCAGCATGTCACGAAACGTTATGGGCCGGTGACTGCCGTCAACGACGTCAGCTTCCGCGTGGATTCCGGGCAGATCCTCGGATTTCTCGGTCCCAACGGCGCGGGCAAGACCACCACGATGCGGATTCTGACCGGCTGCATCCCCGCCACCGAGGGCACGGCGATCGTGGCGGGCTACGACGTCTTCGAGCAGCCGGTCGAAGCCAAGCGCCGGACAGGGTACCTGCCCGAGACGCCGCCGCTGTATACCGACATGACCGTGCGCGAGTACCTCACGTTCGCGGCGCGGATCAACGGCATCGGGTCCGGGGCGCGCCGCGAGCGGGTGGCGGGCGCCATGGCGCGCACCAGCGTCGAGGACGTGGCCGACCGCCATTGCGGCAAGCTCTCCAAGGGCTACCGCCAGCGCGTCGGGCTCGCGCAGGCGATTCTCCACAACCCGGACGTCCTCATCCTCGACGAGCCGACGGCCGGCCTCGATCCCAAGCAGATCATCGAGACGCGCGAGCTCATCAAGGATCTGGCGGGCGACCACACCATCATCCTGAGCACCCACATCCTGCCGGAGGTCGCGCAGACCTGCCAGAGCGTCATCATCATCAACAAGGGCCAGGTGGTCGCCGTGGACACGCCGGCCAATCTGACCGAGCGCCTGGGCGGGGCGGAGACGATCCGCCTGGAGGTCGATCCGCTGGGCGCGGATCCCGAGCCGGCCCTGGCGGCGGTGCCCGGGGTGACCGGCGTGACCGTCGCCGAGACGGCCAACGGCTCGTGCGTGCTGGACGTGCAGAGCGAGCGCGGCACCGACGTGCGGCGCGAGCTCGCGCGGACCGTCGTCTCGAGCGGCTGGGGCCTGCTCGAGCTCAGCCCGCTGCGGGTGAGCCTCGAGGACGTGTTCCTGCAGCTCACGACGTCGGAGGAGCCGAAGGAGGAAGACGCCGACCCGGAGCCGGCGCCGGAGCCCGCCGACACGACGGACACGACGGAGGACCCGACATGAGCAACATCCTCGCGATTGCCCACAAGGAGTTGCGGCAGTACTTCGTCTCGCCGATGGCGTACGCCCTGATCGGCCTGTTCGCGATCATCTACGGGTGGTTCTTCATCGTCAGCCTGAACTTCGTCGTGCGCGTCAGCATGCAGGCCGGCATGGGCATGGGCGGGCCGCCGACGGTCAACATCAACGAGTACATGATGCGTCCCCTGCTCGGCAATACGGCCGTGGTCATGCTGCTCGTCCTCCCGATGCTGACGAGTCGCAGCTACGCGGAGGAGAAGCGCTCGGGCACGATCGAGCTGCTGCTGTCGTCGCCGTTGACCGAGCTGCAGATCATCCTGGGCAAGTTTCTCGGCGCGCTCGCGCTGTTCACCGCCATGTTGGGCGTCACGCTCGTCCACGTCGCCGTGCTCTTCATCTACGGCGAGCCGGAGCTCGGCCCGATCCTGAGCGGCTACCTGGGGCTGTGGCTGATGGGCGCCTCGTTCATCTCGGTCGGGCTGCTGATCTCGAGCGCGTCCCGGAACCAGATGGTCGCGGGCGTGGTGACGTTCGGCGTGCTGCTCATGTTCTGGGTCGTCAGCTGGATGGGCGACCCATCGAGCGGCTCCACCACGGCCAGCGTGCTCGCCTACCTGTCGATCCTCGACCACTTCGAGGACTTCTCGAAGGGCGTGATCGACACCAAGCACCTCGCGTACTACATCAGCTTCATCACATTCGGACTCTTCCTCACCGTCAAGTCGGTGGACAGCGAGCGGTGGCGGGGGTAGCGGACTCATGGTGCAGAAAGTCCTCGGAGCTCTGGGCTGGGTCGGCGTCGCGGTGGTCGTGGCCGGCATGGTGGCGCGGTTCGTCGTGCCGGAACGTCAGGAGCTGTGGTGGTGGGCGCTGGTGGTCGGCGTGGCGCTCATCGTCGTCTACGGCCTGGGGCAGTGGCGCAGCGTCGCTGAGCTGTTCGAGCGGCGGCAGGCGCGCTACGGCACCCTCGCCACGTCCGGCGTCCTGCTCGGCGTGGCCATCCTGGTGGGCGCCAACTACGTGCTCGCGCGCCAGAACAAGCGCTGGGACCTGACCGCCGCGCGGCAGTACTCGCTCTCCGACCAGACGGTGCGCATCCTGGAATCGCTCGAGTCGCCGATCCGCGTGATGGTGTTCGCCCAGGAGTTCGACTTCCCCCGCTACCGCGATCGGCTGGCCGAGTACGAGTACACGTCGAGCCAGGTGTCGCTCGAGTTCGTCGACGTCGACCGCAACCCGGGGCTGGCGCGGCAGTACGAGGTCCAGTCGTACGGCACCGTCGTCTTCGACTACGATGGCCGCGTCGAGCGGGTCGTCTCCGACCAGGAGCAGGAGCTGACCAACGCGCTGATCAAGGCGGTGGAGGGCGAGGAGCGCCGGGCCTACTTCCTGCAGGGGCACGGCGAACGGCTGCCGACGGGCACCGAGCGCGACGGCTACAGCGCGCTGGCCGACGCGCTGCGGCTCGACAACCTGTCGGTCGAGACCGTCATCCTGTCCCAGGCCGGCGAGGTCCCGGCCGACGCGGCCGTCCTGGTGGTCGCGGGTCCGGCCACGGATCTGCTGCCCGCCGAGGTCGCGCTGCTGCGCACGTATCTCGAGGGCGGCGGGAAGATGCTCTTCCTGATCGATCCGCCGGACTCGCCGGATGCCCCCGCCCGCGACAACCTGCTCGGCCTGATCGCGGAGTGGGGCATCGAGGTCGGCCGCGACATGGTGGTCGACGTCAGCGGCGTCGGGCAGCTGCTGGGGACGGACGCCACCGTGCCGGTCGCCGCGTCGTACCCCCAGCACCCCATCACGGATCGGTTCGCCCTGCTGACGGCGTTCCCGCTCGCCCGCTCGGTCAGGCCGGCGGCCGGCGGGACCGGCGACCGCGTGGCGACGTCGTTCGTGGAGACGTCGCCGCGGAGCTGGGCCGAGAGCAACCTCGACCTGACGACCGGCGAGGTGACGATGGAGGCGGAGACGGGCGACGTTCCCGGACCGGTCTCGATTGCGGCGGCCGTCGCGGTAGAGGTCGAGGCGCCGCCGGACGGCGGCGGGGACGAGGCCGCCGAGGCCGACGCCGGCGGCGGCGAGGAAGCAGCCGAGGCGGCCGGTGACGGTGAGAGCGGTACGGAGGACGGCGCCGCGGCAGCGGACGAGGGTCCGGCCGAGACGCGCGTGGCCGTCTTCGGCGACTCGGACTTCGCCGCCAACGGCTCGCTCGGCATCCAGGGCAACCGCGACCTGGCGCTCAACGCGGTGAACTGGCTCACCGAGCAGGAGAACCTGATCTCTATCCGCCCGCGCGAGCCGGAGGATCGCCGCATCACGCTGACGGCGGACCAGCAGTTCCGCATCCAGGTGGCCTCGCTCTTCCTGATTCCCGGGCTGATCTTCGGCACCGGCGTGCTTACCTGGTGGCGGAGACGATAGCGCATGCGCGGCCTGCGATCGACGCTCGTGCTGCTGGTGGTGGCCCTCGGCCTGGGCGGCTACATCTTCTTCTTCGAACGCCACCGTCCCCCGGCCTCCGAGTCGGAGCCGAACGAGCAGCTCTTCGACTTCGAGGCGGACGACGTCGCCGAGCTGCGCGTGGACGCCGGCGAGGACGCCGTCACCGAGCTGCGGCGCACGGACGGCGCGTGGCAGGTGGTTGCGCCCGTGCAGGCGGCCGCCGACGACAGCGCCACGTCGTCGATAGCGTCCACGCTCGCATCGCTGGAGGTGCAGCGGATCGTGGAGGAAGGCCCGGTGGACCTGGAGCCGTTCGGCCTCGCCGAGCCGGCGCTCGACGTCGGCTTCACGCTGGCCGACGCCGACGCGCCCCGGCGCCTGCTGATCGGCGACCAGACGCCGACCGGCGGCGATCGCTACGCGAAGCTCGGCGACAGCGATCGCGTGTTCCTCATCGCCGGCTATCTGAACAGCACGTTCGACAAGTCGACGTTCGACCTGCGGGACAAGACCGTGCTCGACTTCGAGCGCGGCGATCTGGACGGGCTCGAGATCGCGGCCGGCGACCGCGTCATTCGCTTCGTCCAGGACGGGGACGACTGGCAGATCGTCGAGCCGCTCGCGGCGGGCGCCGACTTCAGCACGGTCGAGGGATTGATCGGCTCGCTGAGCAACGGCCGCATGCGCTCGGTGGAGAGCGAGAGCGCCGACGCGCTCGAGTCGTTCGGCCTGGCCGAGCCGGCCATCTCCGTGGTGCTGGGCGCGGGCAGCGCCAGCGCGACGCTGCACGTCGGCGACGAGACGGAGGACGGCGCGCGCTATGCCCGGGACGCCTCCCGGCCGCTCGTGTTCACCATCGATGCATCGCTCGTGACCAGCCTCGAGCGGGAGGCGGCCGAGTACCGCCGGAAGGGGCTGTTCGCCTTCCGCTCGTTCAGCGCGACCCGACTCGAGGTCGAGCGCCCGGACGGCACCGTCGTCTTCGAGAAGGTCGAGGCGGAAACGGAGGAGGAGGAGGACGCCTGGCACCGCACCGAGCCGGGCTCCGCCGAGGTGCCCCGCGCCGACATGGACAACCTCCTGTCGCAGGTGTCGGTGCTGCGGGCCGAGTCGTTCGTGGCGTCCCGCGCGGACGCCGGGCTGGGGCCGGAGCAGGTGGCGGCGACCATCCGGGCGCGGTTCGGCGAGGACGGCACCGAGGAGCAGGTGACCGTCTGGCGGTCCGGGGAGGACACGTACGCCGTGCGCGGCGACGAGAGCGGGGCGGGGCACATCGACAGCCAGGCCTTCGACGCCGCGCTCGACGCCCTCGAGGCGCTGCAGGATAGCCAAATGTAGATGGGGCTGCGCCCCAAGCCCCCGGCGTCCGCTCAGGGCGCAGGCTGCCCGCCGGCGGAGCGCAGCGGGTCCGGCACCCCCGCCTCGTCGAAGCCGAGCGCCCGCAGGCGGCAACTGTCGCAGCGGCCGCAGGGGCGTCCGCCGGCAGCCGGGCTGTAGCAACTGTGCGTCAGCCCGTAGTCGAGCCCCAGCGCGACGCCGCGGCGGATGATGTCGGCCTTGCCCAGCGCGATCAGCGGCGCGTGCACCCGGAACGACGCCCCCTCGACGCCCGCCCGCGTCGCGAGCGCGGCCAGCCGCTCGAACGCCGCGATGTACTCCGGCCGGCAGTCCGGATAGCCTGAGTAGTCCACCGCGTTCACCCCGACGAACAGATCGCGGGCGTCGAGCACCTCGGCCCAGCCCAGCGCCAGCGCCAGCAGCACCGTGTTGCGCGCCGGCACGTACGTGACCGGAATCCCCGGGGAGTCGGGCGGCCGGTCGAGCGGCACCGGCAGGCTCCCGGTGAGCGCGGACCCGCCGATGGACGCCAGATCGACGCCCAGCTCCAGGTGCTCCCGGATGCCGAGCGCCTGCGCGACGCGCCGGGCGGCGGCCAGCTCGTCGTCATGCACCTGGCCGTAGCGCACGGTCAGGGCGTGGAGCCGGAAACCCTCCGCCGCCGCAATCGCGGCGGTGGTGTACGAATCCAGGCCGCCGCTGAGCAGCACGACGGCCTTGCGGACGCCGGTCATGGCGCACCCGGCATCCCGCTCACACGCCCCGCGCGTCGTCGCCCCACACGTACTTGTGGAGCTGAACCTGGACCCGCACCGGGAGCCGGTCCGCGAGCGACCAGGCGGCGAGCTGCCGCGGGTCCAGGACCCGGTGCACGGGCGACAGCAGCACGGCCGCGCAGCGCCGCTCCAGCCCATGCCGGCGCAGGACGTCGCGGGCGAACTCGTAGTCGGTGCGGTCGCGGATCACGAACTTCACCTCGTCGTGCCCCGCGAGGCGCTCCAGGTTGCCCCAGGCGTTGCGCACGGCCTCGCCGCTGCCGGGACACTTGACGTCCACCACCTTGACGACCGCGGCGGGCACGTCCGAGATGTCGACCTGGCCGCCCGTCTCGAGCAGCACCGTCTTGCCCGCCCCGAGCAGCCGGTTCATCAACGGATAGACGTCCGGCTGCAGCAGCGGCTCGCCGCCCGTGATTTCCACCAGCGGACAGTCGTAGGCCTCCACGGCGCCCACCACCTCGTCGACCGGGATCGAGCGCCCCTCGTCGAAGGCGTAGGCCGTGTCGCACCACGAACAGCGCAGGTTGCAGCCGGTCAGGCGCACGAACACGCAGGGCCGGCCCGCGTAGCTCGACTCGCCCTGAATCGAATGGAAGATCTCGTTGACCGTCAGCATCGGGCCCGGGTACGGCAGATCGAATCATTCATCTTAGACGATGGCGGCCGGCGCATCCGGAGGCCTCACGAGCGGATGCCCTGCGAGCCGCCCGCCGCGCGGCCGACCCGCGTCACGCCGATCCGGGGGCACAACCGGCCCACCTCGCAGGCGTCGCACAGCGGATACACCGGCCGGCAGACGTTCTGGCCCCAGCTCACCAGGTACAGGTTGACCGACGACCACCACCGCCGGGGCGCGACGGCGTACAGCGCCTCCTCGGTCTGCTCGGGCGTCCGCGTCCGCACCCAGCCGAGGCGGTTCGCGATGCGGTGCACGTGCGTGTCGACGCAGATGTTGTCGGCGCTGCTGTGCGCGACGATGAGCACCAGGTTGGCCGTCTTGCGGCCGACGCCCGGCAGCGTCAGCAGCTCCTCCATGGTGGTGGGCACCCGGCCGCCGAAGCGATCGAGGAGCTGGCGGCAGGCCTCGAGCACGTGCCTGGCCTTGTTGCGGTAGAAGCTCGCCGGGTAGATCAGCTCCTCGATCTCCCGCGCCGCCAGGCGCAGCATCGCCGCCGGCGTGGCGGCCCGGGCGAAGAGCCGCTGCGAGGCAGCGAACGTCACCGCGTCCTTCGTCTGCGCGGACAGCATCGTGGCGATCAGGACCTGAAAGGGATCGCCCTTCTGCTCCTCCGCGATCTTCTCCACGGCGGGGTCCTCCATGCGCGCGATCGCGCGCCGCAGGCGGCGCATGACGCCGTCGACGGAGGCGCCGCCCGGGGACGCAGCGGAGGATCGTCCGGCCATGCGCTTACGCCTCCCGCGGCGCGACCGGCGTCAGCGGCGGCTTGCCGCCCAGGACCGCCAGGGCGTTGGCCACCGCCAGCTCGGCCATGGCCGCGCGCGTCTCGCGGGTGCCGCTGCCCAGATGGGGCGCGAGCACGACGTTCTCCAGCGCCAGCAGGCCCTGCGCGACCGCCGGCTCCCGCTCGTAGACGTCGAGCGCCGCGCCCGCGATGAGCCGTTCCTGCAGCGCCCAGACGAGGGCGGCCTCGTCCACCACGGCGCCGCGGGCGGTGTTGATCAGCAGCGCGGTCCGCTTCATGCGCGTCAGGGCGCGCCGGTCGACGAGATGCCGCGTGCCCGGGCTCAGCGGCACGTGCAGCGAGACGACGTCGGACGTGACCAGCAGCTCGTCCAGCAGGACGCGGCGCCAGTCGCCGCCGGCGGTGTCCGCCCCGCGGCTGGCACCAGCCGGCGGCTCGCGGCCTGCCGCCACCACGCGCATCCCGAAGGCGGCGGCGCGCTCGGCCACCGCCCGGCCGATGCGGCCCGGCCCGACGATGCCGAGCTGCTTGCCGTGCAGCTCCGCGCCGAGCATGAAGTCGAGCGTCCAGCCCTGCCAGCGCCCGGCGCGAATCAGGCGGTCACCCTCGGCGATGCGGCGGCTGACCGCCAGAATCAACCCCCAGGTGAGCTCCGCCACGGCGGCCGTCAGCACGTCGGGCGTGTTCGTGACGACGATGCCGCGCGACCGCGCGCAGGCCACGTCGATGTGGTCGTAGCCCACGCCCACGTTGGCGACGACGCGCAGGTCGGGCGCCGCCTCGAGGAGGCGGCGATCGATGGTGTCCTGGAACAGGCAGACCAAGCCCGCCTTGCCCTGCAGGCGGCCGCGCAGCTCCGCCGGCGGCAGCGGGTCGCGTCCGGCGTGCAGATCGACGGTGCAGCCCGACGCGAGCTGCGCCATGGCCGCCGCGGGCAGGCGCTGGGTGACGAGCACCGCCGGTTTCACGTCAGGAGCCTGTCTCGATGGCGTCGACGATGCCGACGACGGCCGCGTCCACCGGCGCCGCGCGCCGGCCGAGCGCCGCGCCCGCCGCCCGTCCCTCCAGCAGCAGCAGCACGGTGTCGCCCACCCCGGCCTGCGCGGCATCTACCGCCAGGGTCACGGGGCCCGACGGGACGCCGCCGGCCGTCATGGCCTCCACGAGCAGCAGCTTGGCGCCGTCCAGCCGGGCGCTCTTGCGTGTCGCGACGACGGTGCCCACGACCCGCCCGAGCCGCATCAGGCCTGCTTCTCGCCCGGCGCGCGACCGCCGGCAGCGCCGGCCGACCAGTGATCCACACTGCCGACGACGGTGGCGTCGGTCGGCACCTGCCGCGGCAGGAACGGAAACGAGGCTTCCCGGCCGCGGACGAAGAAGACCGTCTCGCCCACGCCGGCGCCGACCGCATCGACGCCGACCAGGCTTCGCCCGGACGGGCGGCCGTCGGGCGCCAGCGGTTGGACGAGCAGCAGCTTGAGGCCGCGCAGGTTGTCGTCCTTGCGCGTGGCGACGACCGTGCCCACGATGCGGGCCAGCTGCACGCCTCAACTCTCCTGCAGCTCGATCGTGTCGACGATGCCGACCACGGCGGCGTCGACCGGCGTGTCCTGGAGCGCGGCAGCCATCCGCGCCGAGCTGCCGGCGACGATCAGCACCGTCTCGCCGAACCCGGCATCCACCGTGTCGACGGCCACCAGATGGTGCCCGTGCTCGCGGCCCCGGGCATCGATCGGCTGCGCCACCAGCAGCTTGCTGCTGACCAGCCGCGCGTCCTTCTGCGTCGCGACGACCGTGCCGACGATCCTGGCCAGAATCATGCGCGCGTGCGCCGGCGTCCTGTCGCTTACGCCCCCGCCTTGCCGATCGGCAGGGCGTCTTCCAGGTTGGCGTGCGGCCTGGGAATGACATGCACGGCCACCAGCTCGCCGACGCGCCGGGCCGCCGCCGCGCCGGCGTCGGTCGCGGCCTTGACGGCTGCCACGTCTCCGCGCACGATGGCGGTGACGTAGCCGGCTCCGATCTTCTCCCACCCGACGAGTGTCACCTTGGCAGCCTTGACCATGGCGTCGGCCGCTTCGATCATCGCGACCAAGCCCTTGGTCTCCACCATTCCCAACGCCTCACCCATGGCTTCCTCCACGCGTCCCCCGCCGGCAGCGCGGCGCGGCCGGGCCGGCCCGCGGACCGCCCCCGCATCAGCGCAACTGCTTCACGGCGTCCTCGATCAGGGCCGTGAGTTCGCGGTATGTTAATCGAATTTCGTCGTCCCCACCCAGCGCCGGCGCCGCGGCGGAATCCGTGTTGCCGGTGACCAGCCGCTGACCCGGCGCGGACGGCGCCTGCAGCACCTGGCAGTCCTCGCCGCCCGCCTGCCCGTCGCCCGGCTCGGGGCAGATCGGCGCCGGCGCCGCGATGCCGTAGGCGCCACGCAGCTCCTGCAGCCGCTCCACCTCCTCGCGGGACAGCAGCCGCTCCCGCCCGAGCTGCCTGGCGACCAGGCTGATGCGGGCGAAGTGCTCGATGGTCTCCATCTTGTAGTAGGCGGCGAACAGCTCGCCGGCCACCGTCAGGGCGCCGTGGTTCGCCAGCAGCAGGCCGTCGTGCACCTTGATGTGCTCCTGCACCGCGTCGGCCAGCTCCTGCGTGGACGGCGTCCCGTAGTCGGCAATCGGGATGCTGCCCAGGGTCGTCACCACCTCCGCGAGCACCGCCCGGTCCAGCGCGATCCCCGCCACGGCAAAGCCCGTGGCGGTGGGCGGATGGGCGTGCACCACGGCCGCGACCTGCGGGCGGTTGCGGTAGACGGCCAGATGCATCAGCAGCTCCGACGACGGGTCGCGCCCGCCTGCCAGCCTGTTCCCGTCCAGGTCGGTGATCACCAGCATGTCGGGCGTCATGAAGCCCTTCGAGACGCCCTTGGGCGTCGTCAGCAGGCGATCGTCGTCGAGCCGCACGCTGATGTTCCCGTCGTTGGACGCCACGTAGGCCCGCGCGTGCAGCCGCCGGCCGATCTCGACGATGTCGGCCCGCAACTGCTCCTCGCGATTCATGGCGCCCTCTTCACGACCGGCTCAGGCCCGCCGGCCGAATTTCCGCCGGCAGTCTTCCGAGCAGAAGTAGTGCGTCTTGCCGCGGGCATGGACCTCCAGCGCGCGGGACTGCTGGATGTACGTGCCGCAGACGGGATCGCGCACGAGCTGCATGTTCCGGGGACGCCGCACCTGCCTCGGCCCCGACGCGCCGGAGACGAGGCTGGCCACGAGGCTCCAGATCGCGCGGATGATGAGGACCGCGATCAGCAGCCGGACGAGCCAGCCCCCCAGCATGGCGGTTCGGTGCTCCTCGCGTCACGGAAGGCCGGCGGCAGGCGCCGACTCGTGCGCCGCGCCCACGCGGTCCAGCAGCTCGCGGGCGTCCAGCGCCTCGCGGCTGTCGGGCGCGGCGGCGATCACCTGCTCCCAGGCGGCCAGCGCCCCTTCGAGGTCCCGGAAGCCCAGCGCCCGCACGATGCCGAGATTCAGCAGCGTGCGCGGATGGGCCGGATCGATCTCGAGCGAGCGCTCGAACGTCTCGATTGCCCGCGCTGTGTCGCCGGCATGGAACCAGCTCATGGCGAGGCTCGTGCTGGCGTCGACGTAGGCGGGATCCACCGCGACCGCCTCCTCGTACCAGGCGATCGCCGTCTCGAACTGCCGCGCGTCGAAGTACACGTCCCCGAGCGACGCCCGCACCGCCGCGTCGTCCGGCGCCGCCTCGGCCGCCGCCTCGAGCTCCGCGACGCGCTCCGCGTCCACCTCGAGCGCCTCGGGTTCCGGCGCGGCCTCGGCCGCGGCCGCCGGCTCGGGCGGCGGCGGAGCCGGAACCGGCCGCTCGCTCCAGATGATCCACCCCATGACCGAGAGGGAGCAGGCAGCCGCGACGCCGAGCACCAGCAACTCGCGTCCAGTCATTGCACGAATAATATCCGCTGGCGGAAACGCCACCAAACGTCGTGCTCAGACACGATGCCTCCTGGGCCATGCGTGCACCGATCTGTGGCGGGGCGGCCCCGCGTTCACCCTTCCAGCAGCCCTTTCAGCGTCCATGCCAATCGGGAAACTCGTCATCCTCCGACTTTGCTGCGAACTCCGGCGGCCTGAACCCGGTGCCCAGATCCTCACGTGGCGCAGTTCGCGCCCGGTCGAGTGAATCAGCCGGCGCATCAGTCTGAACCGTTAAAGGCATCACTATGATGTAACATGAAAGATAACGGCCGGGAGGAGGGGCACTTGTGAAGCAAGAAACCGTCGCGCGTGAAGCCGTGGGGCGGCCCGCGGGAGGCCTACCGGGCATTGACGTCGCCGCCGCCGCTCTCGTCGATCGTTCTGCCTTCATCGAGGCGGTCCGAGCCGGATTGCCCGGTGAGATCGTGAAGCAGACCGTCGCTGTCGTCGGATACCGGGAACTCATCGTGCGGCTGGTCGGAACGACATCCGCCAATCTCCACCGGGTCTATCGCCGCAAAGCCCTCGCTCAGGCGCAGTCGGAGGCACTGCTCGATACGCTGCGGGTCTTCGATCGCGCCGAGCGGGCATTCGGCAGTCTCGTTGTGGCCCGCGAGTGGCTGGAGACGGCGCTTCCCGCGCTCGGGGGCCAACGACCGATCGATCTCTGCGACACGTTCGAAGGGCGGCGCCTGGTACAGGACGCGATCCGGTGCATCGAACACGGCGAGTTTCCCTGATGCGCCTGTACCGGATCTGTCATGCCGACCATCTCGAGAACTATCAGGGACTTGGGGCGAGCTACCAGGACGGCGGACGGTGGAACGAGCCCGGTATTCCCGTACTCTACTTCGCCGAGGCGGCGAGCGTCGCGATGCTGGAGATGGCGAACTACCTGCCGTCGCCCCGCCTGGTACCTTCAACCTATCGCCTTGGCGTCTACGATGTTGCCGGGAACCTGCCTACGGAGCGCTGGACCGCAGCCGACCTGCCGTCCGGCTGGGACCGGTTTCCGTGGCCACCATCCACGCAGCGGATGGGCTCGGACTGGCTGAGGCAGCGGCGTGCATCCCTGCTCGTGGTCCCGAGCGCCGCTGTGCCCGGCGGGATCGAGAACATCGTTGTCGCCAACCACGCCCGTCTCGACGCGGGGTCGATTCGACTGAGTGCCGTGCACGACAGGCTACGGCCGGCCGCATCGCTGGCTTTCTCCTTTACGGATCCATCAACACCAGCATCTCGCGCACGGCGCGCTCCAGGCCGACCAGCACGGCGCGCGCGACGATGCTGTGGCCGATGTTCAGCTCCTCGATGCCGGCGACTGCCGCGATTGGGCCCACGTTGCGGTACGTCAGGCCGTGCCCCGCCAGCACCTCCAGGCCCTGCCCGCCCGCCGCGGCGGCCGCCCGGGCCACCCGATCGCGCTGCGCCCCGCGCCCGTCCTCCGCCGCGTCGGCGTAGGGGCCGGTGTTTATCTCGACGGCCTGGGCGCCGACCTGCGCCGCCCGCTCGATCTGGGAGACGTCCGTGTCGATGAACAGGCTCGTCCGGATGCCGGCGCCGCGCAGGCTCCCGACGGCGCGCTCCAGGTCGCCGGCATGCCGTACGACGTCGAGGCCGCCGGTGGTGGTCAGCTCCTGCGGCTGCTCCGGCACCAGCGTCACCTGGTCCGGCTTCACGCGCGCCGCGATCTCGATCATCTCGGCCGTGGCGGCCATCTCGACGTTCAGCCTGGTGGCGACCACCTGCCGCAGCAGCTCCAGATCGCGCTCCTGGATGTGGCGGCGGTCGCCGCGCAGGTGGACGGTGATGCCGTGCGCCCCGGCCAGCTCCGCGAGCAGCGCGGCCGTGACCGGCTCGGGCTCGGGCGCCCTGCGGGCCTGCCGGACCGTGGCGACGTGATCGATGTTGACTCCCAGACGCATGCTCTCAGCCCAGCAACTCCCGGGCGCGGCCGGCGAGACCGTCCGCCAGCCGCCGCACGAGCGCCGCGTCGCGGCCCTCGATCATCACCCGCAGGAGCGGCTCCGTGCCGGAGTAGCGGACGAGGACGCGGCCCTCGCGCCCCAGCGCCCGCCGCGCCTCCTCCACGGCCGCCGTCAGCCGTGGCTCGGACGCCAGATCGGGCTTCGAGCGCACCGGCACGTTGACGAGCACCTGCGGGCAGACCTCGAGGCCGCGCCGCAGGTCGGCCAGCTCCTGCCCCGTTGCGGCGATTACCTCGATGACCGACAGGGCGGTCAGCAGCCCGTCGCCGGTCGGCAGCAGGTCGGAGAAGATCAGGTGCCCCGACTGCTCGCCGCCGAGCGCGACGCCGCGCTCGACCATGGCCTCGCGCACCTGGCGGTCGCCCACGGCGCACCGGTGCAGCGTCACCCCGGCCGCGCGCAGGGCCATCTCGAGGCCGATGTTGCTCATGACGGTGGCCACCACGGCGTTGCCCGGCAGCCGGCCCTGCCCGCGCAGGAAGCGGGCGCAGATGAACAACATACCGTCGCCGTCGACGATCTCGCCGCGGTGATCGACCATGATGACGCGGTCGCCGTCGCCGTCGAACGCGAGCCCGAGGCGGCACCCCCGCGCCCGCACGGCGCGCTGCAGGCCCTCCGGGTGCGTGGAGCCGCAGCTTCGATTGATGTTGACGCCGTCCGGATCGGCGTTCAACGCGACGACGTCGAAGCCCAGCTCCCGCAGCACGCCGGGCGCGACGCGGGACATCGCGCCGTTGGCGCAGTCGATGGCGATGCGGAACGGAGCAGCCGGCGCGGAGCCCGCCAGCACGCCTGCCGCGTGCGCGCGATAGGCGTCCGACAGGTCCCGCACCTCGACCTGCGGGCGGGCCGTGGCGGCCACGGTCCACGATTCGTCGGCGACGCGCGCTTCGATCTCGGCCTCCGTTGCCGGCGAGGCCTTCTCGCCGCGGGCGGTCAGCACCTTGATCCCGTTGTCCGGACACGGGTTGTGCGACGCGGACACGACCAGGGCCCCGTCGAAGCCGCCCGCCGGCACCAGCAGGGCGGCCGCCGGCGTCGGCAGCACGCCCGCGCTCACCAGTGTCCCGCGCTGATGAGCGACGCCGCGCGCGAGCTCCTGCTCGATCCACGACCCCGACTGCCGCGTGTCGCGGGCCGCCAGGAGCGCCGCGCGGCCGTTGCCCAGCGCACGCGCCACCGCCGCGCCCAGGCGGGCCAGCGTCCTTGCGTCGAGCGGGGGGCGGCCCGGCTCGCCGCGGACACCGTCAGTGCCGAACAGCGCGGGCATCGCCGGCCTCCGCTTCCAGGGTCACGGTGATCGCGGCGGGCACGACGCTCGTCACCTCGACGCCGGACGGCGTGCGGACCCGGTCGGGAACCATCTCGATCTCGCGCCGGCCCGCCTGGGCGGCGCTCAGATCGAGCACCGCCGCGACGTCGCCGGCCACGAGGCCGCCGATGCTGACGCCGGAGCCGCGCACGCGGACGCGCACGGTATCCGGCGGGTCTCCGGCAATCTCCAGGCCGGCCGGCACGTTCTCGAACTCCACGGGCACCGCGAGCCCGCGCTCGACGACGCGATCCCCGGCCACGTTCATCCACAGCAGCACGGCGATGCCGACCGCCAGCACCTTGAGACTGAAGTTGCGGAAGAGAGAGTACGCCATCACGGTGCCAGCGTCCGCCGGTCCGCAGGCCGCTCGGCGGCTCGCTCGGACTCGAGCAGCAAGGTATCGAGCCGGAACCGGAGCTGGTCCGGCCGGACTTCGCTCTCGACCTGCCCGTCGAGCGCCAGCGACAGCTTGCCGGTTTCCTCCGACACGATCACGGCGACGGCGTCCGACTCCTCGGACAGGCCGATCGCCGCCCGGTGACGCGCGCCGAAGCGGGTGTCGATGCGCGGATTCACCGTCAGCGGCAGGAAGCAGGCGGCCGCCGCAATCCGGTCCTCGCGGATGATCACCGCACCGTCGTGGAGCGGCGACTCCGGCTGGAACACGCTGACCAGCAGATCGTACGTCACGGTCGCGTCGATCGGGATGCCGCTCTCGATGTAGTTGCGCAGGCCCGTCTCCCGCTCGATCGCGATGATCGCCCCGACGCGCCGGCGCGCGAGCCGCGTGGCCGCCACGACGACCTCCTCGATTGTCTCGTCGGTCGCGGTCGGCCGTGTCAGGTAGCGCAAGAACGGCGCCCCGCCCAGGCTGGACAGGGCGCGCCGGATGTCCGCCTGGAACAGGACGATGGCCGCGAAGACGACGTATCCCAGCAGGTCGCTGATGAGCCAGTGGACGGTGGGCAGGGGGATCAGCTCCGAAGCGTAGTACAGCGCCACGACGAGCACCGCGCCGAACACCATCTGCACGGCCCGGGTCCGGCGGATGAACCGCAGGAAGCCGTAGACCAGGCAGGCGACGACCGCGATATCGATGAGCGACCGCCAGCCGAGTCGGCCCTGCGGCCAGAGGTCCAGGAGTTGGTCGATCATCGCTCAGACGGGGCTTTGCCCCGAACCCCCGGCGTCCGCTTGCGGGGACCCCGCCGCCCCGCGCCGGGCTTCCATTGGACGGGGCTGCGCCCCGGACCCCCGGCGTTCGCTTGCGGGGACCCCTTCGCCCCGCGCCGCTTCCGCCGAGGCGCGCCGTGCGCGCCCTTGCGTTTGCCGATCGTGTTCCGTTCGCACGCGGTCGGCCACGCGCACGACGTGCGCCATCTCGCGCACGCCGTGCACCCGCACGATGTGCGCGCCGAGCAGGACCGCGCCGGCCACCGCGGCGGCGGTCCCCCACTCTCGCTCGCCGGGCGGACACGCGCCCAGCGCCTCCTGGAGAAACGACTTGCGCGAGGGGCCGACGAGAATCGGCCTGTCGAGCTCCGCCAGGGCCCCGAGCCGCGCGAGCACGGTGAACGTCTGGGCCGGGCGCTTGGCGAAGCCGAGCCCGGGATCGATCACGAGCTGTTCGCGCGCGATCCCGGCCGCGGTCGCGCGGCCGATTGCCGCACCCAGCTCGGCGACGACCTCCCGGACGACGTCGTCGTACGCGGCGTGGCGGTACATGTCGCCGGACCGGCCGCGCATGTGCATGAGCACGAGCGGGACACCGGCTGCCGCGCCGACGGCCGCCAAGTCCGGATCATAGCTCAGCCCGGAGACGTCGTTGATGAGGGCGGCGCCGTGCTCGACCGCCCGCCGGGCGACCTCGGCCTTGCTGGTGTCGATCGAGACCGGCACCCGCAGCCGCGGCACGAGGCGGCGCAGTACCGGAACGACACGGCGGACTTCCTCGTCGGCCGGCACCTGCGCGGCGCCGGGCCGGGTCGACTCGCCGCCCACGTCGATGATGTCCGCGCCGTCCGCCTCGAGCTGCAACGCCGCCGCCACCGCGCGGTCGGGGTCCGAATACGCGCCGCCGTCGGCGAACGAATCCGGGGTCGCGTTGATGATCCCCATCACGAGCGTCCGATCGCCCAGCGCCAGCGTTCGGCCTCCGGGCAGGCGCAGTGTGTAGCGTGCGCGCGGGAACATCACACGTATCCTCCTGGCGGCGCGCCGGCACGCGGCAACGGCCCGCCGCCAGCGGTCGGCTACTCCTGCGGAATCGCCTTGTCGAGCGACGGCACGGGGGGGACTATCGGGGTAGGCTGGCTCTCGGAACGATCCACTTCACCGTCGGAAGGGGTCTCGGGCGAATCGGCCGGCGCCGGGGCCTCGAGCGGCAGGCCCTTGGCGATGCGCCTGACCTGATCGGCGTCGAGCACCTCGCGAATCAGCAGCTCCTCGGCAATCTGCGTGAGCTCCTTCTTGTAGTCGGTCAGCGCGGTGCGCGCGCGGTCGTAGTTGCCGGTGACGATCCGCTTGACCTCCTGGTCGATCCGGATGGCGCTGTCCTCGCTGTAATCCTGGTTCTGCGAAATGTCGCGGCCCAGGAAGATCTGCTCCTCCTTCTTGCCGAACGTGAGCGGCCCCATCGCGTCGCTCATGCCCCACTCGCAGACCATGCGGCGCGCCATCTCGGTCGCGCGCTCGAGATCGTTGCCCGCGCCGGTCGTGATGCTGCCGTTCGTGAGCTCCTCCGCAATGCGCCCGCCCAGGAGAATCGCAATCTGGTCGTTGAGATAGTCGCGGGAGTAGTTGTGCCGGTCGTCGACGGGAAGCTGCTGCGTGACCCCCAGCGCCATGCCGCGCGGGATGATCGTCACCTTGTGGATGGGATCCGCGTGCGGGAGCAGCACCGTCAGCAGAGCGTGCCCCGCCTCGTGCACCGCGGTCACGTGCTTCTCCTCGTCGCTGATGATCATCGAGCGCCGCTCGGAGCCCATCAGGACCTTGTCCTTCGCGAACTCGAAGTCGCGCATCCGCACGACCTTCTGGTTGTAGCGTGCCGCGTTGAGCGCCGCCTCGTTCACCAGGTTCGCCAGATCGGCGCCGGAGAAGCCCGACGTGCCGCGCGCGAGCACGTGCGCGTCCACGTCCTCGGACAACGGAATCTTGCGGGTGTGGACGCCCAGGATCCCCTCGCGCCCCTTGACGTCGGGCCGGTTCACGACGATGCGGCGGTCGAAGCGCCCGGGCCTCAGCAGCGCCGGATCGAGCACGTCAGGGCGGTTCGTGGCGGCCACCAGGATGACGCCCTCGTTCGACTCGAAGCCGTCCATCTCGACGAGGAGCTGATTCAGCGTCTGCTCGCGCTCGTCGTGTCCGCCGCCGAGGCCGGCGCCGCGATGCCGGCCGACCGCGTCGATCTCGTCGATGAAGACGATGCAGGGCGCGTTCTTCTTGCCCTGCTCGAACAGGTCGCGCACGCGCGACGCGCCCACCCCGACGAACATCTCGACGAAGTCGGACCCGCTGATCGAGAAGAACGGCACGTTCGCCTCGCCCGCCACGGCGCGGGCCAGCAGCGTCTTCCCGGTTCCCGGCGGCCCCATCAGCAGCACGCCCTTCGGAATGCGGCCGCCGAGCTTCTGGAACTTCTGCGGCTCCTTCAGGAACTCGATGATCTCCTGCAGCTCCTCCTTCGGCTCCTCCACCCCGGCGACGTCCTTGAACGTCACCTTCTTCTGGGAGTTGGACGAGAGCTTGGCGCGGCTCTTCCCGAACGACAGCGCCTTGTTGCCGCCGTTCTTCATCTGACGCATGAAGAAGATCCAGAACCCGATGATCAGCAGGAACGGCGCCCACGAGTACAGCAGCGTCGTCCACGGGCTGGCGGCCGCCTCCTTGGCGGTGACCGCCACGTCACGCTCGACGAGCCGGTTGACCAGCCCCTCGTACTGCGGTGGCGCGTAGGTGCGGAAACGGTCGCCCGCCGACAGCGTGCCGGTGATCTCGTTGCCGGTCAGCGTCACGGTCTCGACCTGGCCCGCGTCGACCCAGCGCACGAACTCGCTGAAGCTCACCGCGTTGTCGCCGGCCTGGAACCGCGTGGAGAAATTCCAGATCAGGACCACGAGGACCACGAGGACCATCCAGAAAACGAGACTGCGCAGGGTCGAATTCACCCAGTTTCCCTCAGCTTCCTAGCCTTCAAGATTAGCATGCCTTCGGTCGTCGGCGTGATCCGAAAATCGTCGGCCACCGTGTGACCAACGACCCAGACGATGCCCCTGCCGGGGTCGGCCACGAGCGGTACGCGGTGACGGGTCGCGCGCTCGACCTTGCGGTCCACGAACAGATCCTGGAGCTTCTTGCGGCCCCGCATCCCGAGCGGCCGCAGCGCGTCGCCCGGCCGCCAGCTGCGCACGACCAGCGGCGGGGACAGGTCGCGCGCTGCCACGGCCACCGTATCCCCCCGCGCCGCCAGCCGCCCGGACGGGGCGCCGGCGGCCGGCTCCGCCGAAATCTCCAGGCCTGCCTCGGGCACCCGCACGCGACCCGGCACCCGCAGCTCGTGGCGGAACGGCTCGACCGCACCGCGCGGCGCTCCCCGCCGCCGGGCCGAACGAACGACCAGGAGCGGGCCCCGCCGCTCGACGCGGCAGCCCGGAAAATCGGCTCCCCCACCGCCGCTCCCCACCGCCGCCGCCAGGGCCAGAAACCGTTCGACGTGGTCGAACCCGACCCGCCGGCGTCCCCCGTGCTCGAGGGCCCGCCGCGCCAAGCGGCGGGCGAGGGCCGGCGGCTGGCGTCGCAGCGCCGGCGCGTCGACCCTGGCTTCCTCCGCGCCCGCGGTGACGACCGTGCTCGCCGCCGCGTCGACCGCCGCCTCGATCCACGCCGCATCGGCGCGGGCGATCGCCGCGCCGCGGGCCAGCGCATCGACGACAGACGGCGAGAACCGCGCCTCAAGCAACGGGATGAGCTCGTGCCGCACCCGGTTGCGGGTGACCGCCGGATCGCGGTTGGTCTCGTCTTCCCGGAACGGCTGCTCGCGCTTGGCCAGGTAGGCGCGCAGCTCGCGCCGCGAGACCCGCAGCAGCGGACGCACGACCCGCCCGCTGCGGGGCCGGATGCCGGCCAGCCCGGCCGGCCCGGCGCCGCGGATCAACCGCATCAGGTACGTCTCGGCCTGATCGTCGCGCGTGTGGCCGGTCGCGACGCGGGCACCCCGCTCCCCGCCCGCGACCCGCTCGAACAAAGCGTATCGCGCCTGGTGTCCCGCCGCCTCGATCGAGATCCCCTCCCGCCCGGCCAGGCCGCGCACATCCGCCTGCTCCACCTCGATGGGCAGCGCGAGCCGCGCCGCGAGCTCGCGGCAGAACCGCTCGTCTGCGGCGGCCACCGCGCGCAGCCGATGGTTGAGGTGCACCACCCCGGCCAGCGCGAAGCCCCCCGCCGGGGCAATCTCGCGCAACAGCAGCGTCAGCGCGACAGAGTCCGCGCCGCCGGAAAGCGCGGCGAAGACCCGCCCTCCCGGCGGGACGAGTTGCTCGCGGCGAAGCGTCTCCAGGACGCGATCCTGCAGGGACGGCATGGCGTTGCCGGCAGTCTAACTTCAGTCCCCAATACCTCATTCGGGAAGTCGAACAGGAGGACTGGGCGACGCCGGCCGCCGTGAAGGCAAAGTACCGGAGCGCTAGGAGTCTGCGCCGTAGAA
>JAAXGX010000168.1 GCA_012271165.1 Vicinamibacteraceae bacterium
CATGATCGAGACGATCAACAAGCTGATCCGCACGTCGCGGGCGCTGGTGCAGGAGCTGGGCCGCGAGCCGACATCCGAGGAGATCGCCCAGCGCATGGACATTCCGGTCACCAAGGTGCGCAAGGTGCTGAAGATCGCGCAGGAACCCATCTCGCTGGAAACCCCCATCGGCGAGGAAGAGGACAGCCACCTGGGCGACTTCATCGAGGACCGGCAGGTCGTCTCGCCGGCCGAAGCCGTGATCAACCTGAACCTCAAGGAGCAGACCGATTCGGTGCTCAAGACGCTCACGCCGCGCGAGGAAAAGGTGATCAAGATGCGCTTCGGGGTCGGCGACGGCAGCGAGCACACGCTGGAGGAGGTCGGCCAGAACTTCGCCGTGACCCGGGAACGGATCCGTCAGATAGAGGCGAAGGCCCTGCGCAAGCTGCGGCATCCGTCGCGGAGCCGCAAGCTGCGGGCCTTCCTCGAGGGCAGCACCTGAACAGCCGGGCCCATAGCTCAGCGGTCAGAGCCGCCGGCTCATAACCGGCTTGTCCCAGGTTCGAATCCTGGTGGGCCCACCATCACCCGCTTGCCGCGCAAGGTCGCGGCGCGGCCGGCCGCGCCGCGCTCCGACCACGCCACGCGCCGCCGGCCATGTTACGATCGGGATCCCGACACGCTCATGGACTCGCAGCGACGACCGGGAACACCCCGTTCCATCACGCGCCGGGCGTGCAACGCGCCCGGCTGCAGGGTCGCGTTGCGCGCTCTCCCTACGTCCCGCCCCGGCGGGTTTTTTTTTGCCCTGGTTGGCGGTGACATCGGCTCGCCGCGCTGGAACGGATGCTGCCCGACCTTGAACACCTGATCACGCTCCAGCGGATTCTGAACGCGGCGACGGCCGCCCGCGCGCGGACCGACGAGTTGCCGTCCCATATCGCCCGGCTCGACGCGCGGCTCGGCGAGACCTCCGAGGAGGTCGTCAGGGCGCGGCAGCGGTTCAACGACCTCAAGACCGACCGGCAGGCGCGGGAAAAGGAGCTGGCGCTCGTCCAGACGCGGCTGAGCCGCTTCAAGGAACAGCTCATGGAGGTCAAGACCAACCGCGAGTACCAGGCGATGCAGGTCGAGATCGCGGGCGGCGAGGCCGAGGTCGGGCGCCTGGAAGACGTGATTCTCGAGCGCATGCTCGAGGGCGACGAGCGCGCGGCCGAGGTGGAACGCGCCGAGCACCAGCTCGCGGAGCAGCGGGCCGCCATCGAGGTCGAGCGCGCGGAGCTCGAGCGGGAGCAGGTCGATCTCGCGCAGCGGGTCGAGCAGCTCGAGGCCGAGCGGAAGCGGCAGGTGGGCGTGCTGGCCCCGCGCCTGCTCGCGCTCTTCGAGACCGTGGCGAGCCACCGCAACGGCATCGCCGTCGTCGAGGCGCGCGACGGACGCTGCTCGTCGTGTCAGGTGCGGCTCCGCCCCCAGCTCTTCAACAACATCCGGCTGAACGACAGCCTGATCCAGTGCGAGAGCTGCCAGCGGATCCTGTACTTCGAGACGCGCCCCGACGCTCCCGCGCCCGGAGCGGACGGGTGAGTGGCGGCGCCGTCGTCGCGTACATCGACGGCGGCGCCCGGGGCAATCCCGGGCCGGCCGGCTACGGCGTCCGCATCGAGGCCGGCGACGGCTCGCTGCTCGAGGAGCTGAGCGGCGCCATCGGCGTCGCCACCAACAACGTCGCGGAGTACCGCGGCCTCCTGGCGGCGCTGACCTATCTCGACCGGCACGGCTATCGCGACATCGTCGTCCGATCGGATTCCGAGCTTCTCACCCGGCAGATGCTCGGACAGTTCAAGGTCCGGCATCCGCGTCTGCAGCCGTTGCACAGGCAAGCCGGAGCGCTCGTGGGCCGGCTGGGCCGGGTGCGGTTCGAGCACGTGCCGCGGTCGGCCAACAGCGCGGCGGACAGGCTGGCCAACGCAGCCATGGACGGGGCCCGGAGCCCCCGCCAGCCGGCCGGCGGCGCGGCGCGCGGCGTCATCGCGATCGGGGTCGACATCGAGTCGATCGAACGGGTCGGCCAACTGCTCGAACGCTACGGCCCGCGCTTCGTCGAACGCATCTTCACCACCGGCGAGGCGGCGTACAGCCTGCGCAGACGGCATCCCGCGCAGCACCTTGCCGCGCGCTTCGCCGCGAAGGAGGCGGCGATGAAGGCCCTGGGCACCGGGCGCGCCGCCGGCGTTCTCTGGCGCAGCATCGAGGTCGTGCGGGGCGCCGGCCCGCCGCAGCTCCGGCTGCACGACGAGGCCGCACGGCGCTTCGAGGCGCTGGGCGGTCGTGACGCGCTGATCACGATGAGCCACTCCGGCGATTTCGCGCTGGCGCAGGTGCTGCTGCTCGGCCCCTGACGTCGCCCCCGGTTGTCGCGCGCGGCCGCGTACGACGACCCCGGCCCGCACCGCCCGCCACCGACGGCGCGCAAGTCCCGGCAGGTCAGCAGGTTCGGGTGCCACCCGGCCGGGCCCCGATACGGAACGCCGTTTGCTTTGTCTCCGCCGTCGACGGAGGGAGACGCCCATGAAGGTGAAGATCGTCCCGCGCACGGCCGGCGCGCCGGCGGGCAAGCTGGCGGACGCCGAACTGCATTTTTCCGACGGACTTCTGGCCGGACTGAAGCTGGTGGGCTTCACCGTATGGGAGCGGCACGACTCGCGCGGCCGCAGCGTGACCTTTCCGGCGCGGCAGTACACCGTCGACGGGGAGCGCCGCCACTTCGTGCTGCTGCGCGCGACGGAGGACGTGTCGCGGACGGACCCGTTGCGGGAGCTGATCCTCCGCGCGTAC
Source organism: Vicinamibacteraceae bacterium (assembly GCA_012271165.1). Lineage (GTDB taxonomy): Bacteria > Acidobacteriota > Vicinamibacteria > Vicinamibacterales > UBA8438 > JAAXGX01. The sequence goes on from JAAXGX010000168.1 coordinate 2,818, forward strand.
AGCGAGCATGAGGCGAGTCTCGCGGGCGCGGACGCCGCCTCCCCCGATCACACGGCCTTGCGGTCGGTGTAGGCGGACGGCTCCCCGGCGGTATCGCGGGAACCCTCCTCCGCGGCGTCGAGCATGTCCTCCGCGGGACCTCGGGCCGACGTGTGGGCGGAGCGGTGCGGCGGTGCGGACGCCGGCGTCTGCCCGGCCGATGTGTCCCGGCTCCAGCCGGTGTACATGTCGAGATCGACGGGCGTATCGGCGGTCGCCGCCGGATGCGGCGCCGTGCCGTCGGTCTCGTCGAACCCGGTCGCGATCACCGTGATCTTGATCTCGCCGTCCATGGTGGGATCGACGACCGCCCCGAACACGATGTTGGCGTCCTTGTGAACCGCCTCCTGGATGATCGAGGCGGCCGCGCCTACCTCGGACATCGCGAGGTCCTCGCCGCCGGTCACGTTCACGAGGACCCCGTGGGCGCCGTCGACCGACACGTCCTCCAGCAGCGGGCTCGTGATGGCCTGCCGGACGGCGTCGACCGCCCGGCTCTCGCCGTGCCCGACGCCCGTGCCCATGATGGTGAGGCCCCGGCCGGACATGATGGTCTTGACGTCGGCGAAGTCGAGATTGATGAGACCGGGGGTCAGGATCAGGTCGGAGATGCCCTGGATCGCCTGCCGCAGCACGTCGTCGGCCTTCATGAACGCCTGCGTCACGCTGGTCGCCGGATCCAGCGTCGACAGCAGCCGATCGTTCGGTATCGTGACCACGGTGTCCACGCACTTGCGCAGCTCGGCGAGCCCGCGCGTGGCCTGGTCCGCCCGGCGCTTGCCTTCGAACGCGAACGGCTTGGTCACCACCGCCACCGTCAGCGCGCCGAGCTCGGTCGCGAGATTGGCGATGACCGGCGCGGCGCCGGTCCCGGTCCCCCCGCCAAGGCCGGTGGTGACGAACACCATGTCGGCGCCATCGAGGGCGTCAATGAGCTGGGACGTGTCCTCCAGCGCCGCCTGACGTCCGACGGTCGGATCGGCGCCGGCTCCGAGGCCCTTCGTGAGCTTGGCACCGATCTGCAGCTTGAGCGGCGCCGCGTTCTGCGCCAGCGCCTGCGCGTCCGTGTTGGCCGCGATGAACTCGACGCCGTCGAGACCGGCCTCCACCATGCGGTTGACCGCGTTGCCGCCGCCGCCGCCGACGCCGATCACCTTGATCCGGGCGCCGGGTTGCGAACTCGCGTCCAGGGTCAACCGCAGGTCGTCGTCACCTGCCGGGTCGGGAGCAGCCTGACCATTGAACTCCACCATGACGTGTCCTCCTAGAAGAACTCCTTGAAGACCCTGCGCAGACCGACCACGACGCGGCTGAGCGCATCCGAGCCCGCCGCGTGCGCCGGCGCGACGAGCTGGTTCCGGTGCGCGCACATGACCAGACCCACCGCCGTGGCGAACGCGGGGTTGTTCACATGATCGGTGAGGCCGCCCACGCCGACGGGGCAGCCGCGCCGAATCGGAAGGTCGAAGATCTGATCCGCGATCTCGGGCATCCCGTCGAGGATGCCGCCGCCGCCGGTGAGCACGATGCCCGAGTGCAGCGAGTGCTCGTAACCGGCGTTGCGGATCTCGTCCCACAGCTGCCGAAAGATGTTCTCGGCGCGCGGCTGAATGGCTTCCGACAGAATCCGCCGCGGGATCACCCGGGGCTGGCGCCCGCCCACGCTCGCCACCTCGACGGTCTCCTCTTCCTCGATGAGGCCGGCCAGCGCGCAGCCGTGGCGGCGCTTCACCTTCTCCGCCTCGGGAATGGGCGTCCGCAAGCCGACGGCAATGTCGTTCGTCAGGTGGTTGCCGCCCAGCTCCAGGACGCCGGTGTGCCAGAGGCTCCCGCGTTCGTAGATCGCGAAATCCGTCGTCCCGCCGCCGATGTCGACCAGCGCCACCCCCAGCTCCTTCTCGTCGGCCGTGAGAACCGACTCCGCCGCGGCCAGCTGCTCCAGCATGGTGTCGATGACCCTGACGCCGGCCCGATTCACGCAGGCGACGATGTTCTGGGTGGAGGCCGTGCTGCCCGTGACGACGTGCACGTTGACCTCGAGTCGCGCGCCCGTCATGCCGATCGGCGAGCCGACCCCGTCCTGCTCGTCGACGACGAAGTCCTGGGGCAGCACGTGGACGATCTCGCGGCCGCTCGGCAACGCGACAGCCTTGGCGGCATCGATGGCCCGATTGACGTCCTCGCGCGTGATCTCGCGGTTCTTGCCTGCCACGGCCACCACGCCGCGGCTGTTGAACGCCTTGACGTGGGCGCCGGACAGCCCGAGGTGGACGGAATCGATCTCGACGCCGGCAGTGAGCTCGGCCTCGTCGATCGCCTTCTTGATCGACTCGACCGCCTCCTCGAGATTGACCACGAGACCCCGGCGGATGCCCCGGGCGTCGGCGAGGCCGATCCCGATGATGTCGAGCCCCCCTTCGTCGAGCGCTTCACCGACGACCGCGACGATGGTCGAGGTTCCGGCGTCGAGGCCGACGAGATAACGTTCCCTGCGTGCCACACATCCTCCGTTGCCCGGCCCGCCGGGCGTCGCCTCGCGGCTCCGCTCGGCGCCCGACCGACCCTGTGGGCGTCGGCGCCGCGCGGCGGCGCCGACGCCCGGTCACAATTCAGCCCGCGTCCCCCGCGGGACGCACGTACACGCGCCGCTCGAAGCGGAGATCGACGTAGTCGAGCTCCCGCATCTGCTGCTGGAGGGTCGGCGCCAGCTCGAGATATCTGTCGAGCCGCTCGACGAAGCGCTCCTTGCCCAGATGGAGCAGCGTCGGGTCGTCGTTGAGCAGCACCACCGCGTCGTGCGCGTCGGCCACGTCGATCTGCGACACGCGCTCCGACAGGTCGGGACGCGCGCCGAGGGCCGTGGTCAGACGGGCCACGAGCTGCGCCCGTTCGCGATCGATCTCCCGGCCCCGCGCGCGGCGGGGCGCCAGGCCGTCGATTATCGGCAGCCTGAAGCCGGTGAGCGCCGGTCCGTACTCGTCGATGACCGTGCCCGTATCGTCGATCAGGTAGAGGTAGGCGGCGACCCTGGCCAGCCCCACCGGCTCGCGCTCCTCGACCGTCACCTCGATCGTCGACGGGAGCAGGCGCCGCAGCGTGGCCGACTTCACCCACCCCGACATCAACAGCCGCTCGCGATGGACCTCGAGGTCGGCTAGCAGGATGCTCACGCCCTGCAACGGGCCGAGCAGCGCCGCCACCGCGCCGCTCGACAGGTAGCGGTTGCCCTTCACCGCGACGGTGTCGATGCGCAGGTGCTCCGTCCGGTCCAGGATGGTCGGACCCCAGTGGACCCCGATCGCGACCAGGGCGCCGAGCAGCAGTCCGTGGACGACCCGGCGGGTGACCACCACGGCACGCCGGCGCCGCGGCGGCCGCACCCTGGCGCGCCTGAAACGCGTGTCCGTCGGCAGCAGTACCGTCGTCATCGTGCTGCGGGCTCCGCGCCGCGGCGCAGGGCGTCGAGGATCCGCTGCGGGACCGCAGCGATCGATCCCGCGCCCAGCGTGAGCACGACGTCGCCGGCCCGCGACGTGGCCGCGACGTGTCCCGGTACGTCGTCCAGCTCCGCGATCACCTTCACGGGCAGCGTCGCGCGGCGCCTGACGGCCTCGGCGACGGCCTCCGCCGTCGCGCCCGGCACAGGCGGCTCCCCTGCCGAGTACACCGCGGTCAGCACGACCTCGTCGGCCGCGGCCAACGCCGCGCCGAACCGGTCGAGCAGGCCGATCGTGCGACTGTAGCGGTGGGGCTGGAACACGACGCGAACACGACGCGGCGCGCGCAGGCGGACCGTCTCGAGCACCGCGTCGATCTCGGTCGGATGGTGCGCATAGTCATCGATCACGACGACGCCGGCGGCCTCCCCGCACACCTGCAGGCGGCGGTCGGCGCCGCGGAACCGCGCCAGCGCTGCGGCGGCCGTTGCGGGCGAGACGCCGAGCCGCGCCGCGACGGCCAGCGCCGCCATGGCGTTCCGCACGTTGTGGCGACCCGGAACGCCGAGCGCCAGCTCGACCTCCGTCGTGTCGCCGGCCGGGAACCGGACACGGGCACGGGAACCCGCGGCGGCGCAGGTCGTCTCCACGGCGAACAGGCTCGCCGACGGGTCGTCGAGACCGTACGTCACGACGGGAGCCGGGATGCCGGGCAGCAGGCGCCGCAACCGCTCGTCGTCGAGGCACGCCACGACGCAGCCTCCCGGCGGCACCCGCGCCGCGAAGTCGACGAACGCCCGCTCGAGCTCCCCGATTTCCCCGTACGCGTCGAGGTGCTCCTCGTCGAGGTTCGTCAGCACCGCGACCTCCGGAGACAGCCGCAGAAACGAGCGGTCGCTCTCATCGGCCTCGACCACCATGAACTTCCCGCGCCCCAGGCGGGCGTTGCCGCCGAACGCGCTCACCGTCCCCCCCACGATCGCCGTCGGGTCGAGGCCGGCAGCCTCGAGCACGACCGCGACCATCGCCGTCGTGGTCGTCTTGCCGTGCGAGCCGGCCACGGCCACGGCGCGCTTCGAGGCGGCGAGCCCCGCCAGCATGGCGCCGCGTCCCACCACCGGGATGCCGCTGCGCAACGCGGCGCCGCGCTCCGGGTTGTCGGGCGGCACCGCGGCCGAGACCACGACCACGTCCGCGCCGGCCACGTAGCGGGCGTCATGTCCTGCACTGCACCGGATCCCCATGCGTCGCAACCGATCCGTGACGCGCGACATCCGCAGATCGGAGCCGCTCACGACGTGGCCCAGCCCGGCCAGCACCTCGGCCAGGCCGCTCATGCCGCTGCCCCCGATCCCGACGAGGTGGATGTGTGTCCCCGGATCGAGCACGCTTCACCACGACACGGTTCACCCCGACCGCCCACCCCGGGCGGGCCTTGTCGACACGGCGTCCAGGGCGAGCAGACGTTCCATGCGATCGACGATGACCCGTGCCGCGGCGGGCCTGGCCAGCCGCCGACTCGCCGCCGCGAGCGCCGCCCGCCGCTCGTCGTCCGCCGCCAGCGCCACGACGCGGTCCCCGAGCGTCCGACCGGAGAGCTCGCGCTCGTCGATCACCTCGGCGCCGCCAGCCGCCGCAACGGCGGCGGCGTTGTGGCGCTGGTGGTCGTGCGTCGCGTGCGGAAACGGCACGAGGACGGCCGGTCGGCCGGCGGCCGCCAGCTCCGCGAGCGTCGTCGCCCCCGCCCGGCAGACCACCAGGTCGGCCACCGCCATCTCCCGGTCCAGGTCCTCGATGAACGGCTCCACCCGCGCCGGCAGGCCGGCCGCGCGATAGCCTTCGCGGACGAGCGCGACGTCGCGCGCGCCGGCCTGGTGCGTAACGCGCAGGGACCGGGGCCCCGCCGCCATCCCCGCCGCTGCCGCCACCATCGCCGCGTTGATCGCGTGGGCGCCCTGCGAGCCGCCGACCACCAGCACGTGCACGCGCTCCGGGCTGCGCTCGGGTGCCGGCGCGTCGAAGAACCCGGCGCGAACCGGGTTGCCGCTGACGAATCCCGCGCCGGGAAACCAGGGCAGCGCCGCCGCGGACGACACGGCCGCGCCGCGCACGAATCTCGCCAGGATCCGGTTCGTCACGCCCGGAACGGTGTTCTGCTCCAGCAGCAGGGTCGGCCGACCGCACAGCGCCGCCCAGAGGACGATCGGCCCCGAGCTGTAACCCCCGAGGCCGACGACCAGACCCGGCGCGCGCCGGCGGAGAAGAACGGCGGCGTCCAGCATGCTCACCGGGAGCAGCGCCAGTCCCTGCAGCAGACTCGCCGCCGACTGCCCCACCAGCCCGCGCGTGCGGATCCGCTCCAGTTCGAACCCGGCGCGCGCAACCGCGCGCCCCTCCACGGCCCGGCCGGCGCCCGCGAAGACCACCTCGATCTCCGGATGCCGCCGCCGGAGCTCGCAGGCGACGGCTATGCCGGGAAACAGGTGCCCTCCCGTCCCGCCGCCGGCAAAGAGTACGCAGTGCCTCATGTCCGCATCGACGCATGCTGCGACACGTTCAGCAGCACCCCCATCCCCGCCATGCTGGCCAGCAGCGACGACCCGCCGGAGCTGACGAATGGCAGGGGAATGCCCTTCGTGGGCAGCAGGCCGAGCACCACGCTGATGTTGATGAACGCCTGCAAGGCAATCATCGTCGTCAATCCGACCGCCAGCAGCGCCCCGAACCGGTCCGCCGCCTGCGCCGCGATGCGAAATCCGCGCCACGTGATCACGCAGAAGCACAAGGCAATCGCGGTCGCACCGATCAGCCCGGTCTCTTCCGCGATGACGGCGTAGATGAAGTCGGTGTGGGGGTACGGCAGGTAGAACAGCTTCTGTATCCCGGCCATCAGTCCCTGGCCGACCACGCCGCCGGTCCCCACGGCGATCTGCGCCTGAATCAGCTGGAAGCCGTCGCCGAGGGGATCGCCCCACGGATCGAGGAAGGCCAGCAGGCGCCGGCGCCGATACTCGGCGCTCGCGAGCACCATGTACAGCACGGGCGCCGCCGTCAGCGCGATGCCGATCAGGTACCGATAGCTCAGGCCCGCGGCGAAGATCATGACGCCGGTGATGAGCAACAGCGCGAGCGCGGTGCCGAAGTCCGGCTGCAGCAGGATCAGGCCGCTCACCACGCCGGCGACCGTTGCAACGGGCAGCAGGGCGGACGAGAGCTCGTTGATGCGATCCGTGCGCCGCGCGAGAAAGGCCGCCGTGAAGACGATCACGGCGAGCTTGGCCCCCTCGGAGGGTTGCACGCCGATACCGCCCACGGCGAACCACCGGCGCGTGCCGTTGATGGGCGGACCGAAGAGGACGGCGATCAGCGCCGCCGTCACGACCGCCAGGAGCGTCCAGATGACCACGGGGCGCTCGAGCCTGCGGTAGTCGACCCGGGTTGCCGCCAGCAGCAGGCAGCCGCCGAGCACGACCCAGACGACCTGCCTGAACAGGAAGTAGTAGGGCTGCCCGTGCTCGTCCATGGCCAGCACGGCCGAGGCGCTGTAGACCATCACCCAGCCGGACAGAACCAGCAGCAGGGTGGCCAGAAACAGGAGCTTGTCCGATTTGAGTTTTCGCGCCATACTCCCTGCTCCCGCTCGCCGGCCGGCCGGGCGTCCCCGGCCAGCCTGCGCCGGACCGTCGTTCAGCGGGCTCGACCATGCCAAGCGTGCTCCCTCGCCGCGCCTCGCTGCGACCCGTCGCAACGCCGTCGCGGGCGGCCCGCGCCGCGACGAGGAATTTCGCCACGGCCCCTAAAGCTCCCGGGCCCCGAACCCGAAACTTCCACTGTGGGCCGACGGGTAAGCCGTCAGCAGTCATCAGCCGGTCCCCGGGTGAGGACACCAGCTTCGCAGGTCAGGGCGGCCTGCGCTCCCAGCAGCCGGCTCCCCACCGCCATGTCCCGGCTGATGACTGCTCGCGGCTTACCTCCTCGCCGCCTCGCGTCCGAGTCGCGTCACCTCCTCGCTGAAAGCGCGGCCGCGGTCCGCGTAGTCGTCGAACATGTCCAGGCTGGCGCAGGCCGGCGCCAGCAGCACGGTGCCGCCGCGCGGCGCGAGCGCGAACGCCGCCCGGACCGCCGCGCCCATCGTCAGGGCTTCCTGCACGTCGAGCGTGCCGCCCAGGACGGCCCGCAGGTGCGGACGCGCCTCGCCGATGGCGACGACCGCACGCGCGCGCGCGCCGAGGACCGGACGCAGCTCGGCCAGGTTCCCGCCCTTGAACCGCCCCCCCATGATGACGACGACGTCACGTTCGAAACACTCGATTGACGCCCGGGCCGCCGCGACATTCGTGGCCTTCGAGTCGTTGACGAACCGGACGCCGCCGATCTCGCCAACCGCCTCGAGCGTGTGCGCGAGCCCGTCGAACGCCCGCACCGCCCGCTCCATCGCCACCGGCGAGACGCCGGCGACGTAGCCGGCGGCCGACGCGGCGAGCACGTCGCTGAGCAGATGCCGGCCCGGCAGCTTCACGGCGGAGAGCGGCACGAGGGGCTGCACGCCCCGGGCCGACCGATAGGCGACCGAGTCTCCCGCGACGACGAGCCCTTCGGCGATCGCCGAGGCGAGCGCGAAGCGGACGGGGCGCGCCCGCCCGCCGCGCGCGAGTTGCAGGACGAACGGGTCGTCGGCGTTGATCACCATGGCGTCGCTGGTCGTCTGGTTGGCGAAGATGCGCGCCTTGGCCGCGGCGTAGTCCTCGAAGCTGGCGTGACGGTCCATGTGGTCGGGCGAAAGGTTGAGGAAGACCGCGATCCACGGACGAAACGTCTGGGTCAGCTCGAGCTGGAAGCTGCTCACCTCCACGACGTGAATCACGTCGGGCGCCGAGGCTCCCACCTGGCTGCTCAGCGCCGTCCCTACGTTGCCTCCCACGAGCGCCTCGCGACCGCCGGCCGCGAGCATCCGTCCGGTGAGCACGGTCGTGGTCGACTTGCCCTTGGTGCCCGTGATGGCCACGATCGGTCCGCGCAGCCACCGCGCGGCGAGCTCCACCTCGCTGATGACCGGCGTGCCGCGCCGCCGCGCGGCGTCGACCACGGGCAGGCGGGGCGACACCCCGGGGCTGAGCACGACCAGCTCGGCGGCCGCGAGCGTCGCGGCCTGGTGCCCGCCCAGCTCCACCTCCACGCCGGCGGCGCGCAGCCGGGCCAGCCCGGCGACGGCGCCGCGCGCCTCGCTCAGCGTGACGCGCGCCCCGCGGCTGGCCAGCAGCTCCGCGGCGGCGACGCCGCTGCGCGCGGCGCCGACCACGACGACGCGGGCGCCGGCAACCGAGAACTCGGGCGTTGCGCGTGTCATCGTCATCGGAGCTTCAACGTGGTCAGGCTGAAGAGCGCGAACACGACGGCCAGGATCAGGAACCGGCTGATCACCTTCGGCTCGCTCCACCCGATCAGCTCGCAGTGGTGGTGCAGCGGAGCCATCCTGAATACGCGTTGGCCGGTCATCTTGAACGACCCGACCTGGATGATCACCGACAGCGTCTCGATGACGAACACGGCGCCGACGATCGGCAGCAGCAGCTCCTGCTTGATCAGCAGCGCCACGGTGCCCAGGGCGCCGCCCAGCGCCATCGAGCCCACGTCGCCCATGAAGATGTCGGCGGGATAGGAGTTGTACCAGAGGAAGCCCAGCCCGGCGCCGATGAGCGCCCCGCAGAACACCGTGAGCTCGGCGGCCGGCGGGAAATTGACCAGCAGCAGGTACTCCGCGAGCACGGCATGCCCGGTCACGTAGGCCAGCGCGGTGAACGCGGTGGCCGCGACCGTGAACAGGCCGATGGCGAGACCGTCGAGGCCATCCGCCAGGTTCACGGCGTTGGACGCGCTGACGAGCACCAGGATCGCGAAGGGCACGTAGAGCCAGCCCAGATCGGGCGTGAACGCCTCGAAGAACGGAAAGACCATCCGCGTGTCGTAGAGGTTCTCCCGATTCAGGGCGAGCAGTGCGAAGCCCACGCCAACCGCGACCAGGCACTGCAGCGCCAGCTTGTAGCGGGGACGCAGCCCGTGGTGCGACGCGCCGCTCACCTTCAGGTAGTCGTCGATGAAGCCGATGGTGCCGAATGCCACCGTGGACGAAACGGCGACCCACACGAACGGGTTGCGCAGGTCGACCCAGAGCAACGTGGGCGCGAGCGCGGCCGCGAGGATCAGCAGGCCGCCCATCGTGGGCGTTCCCTCCTTCGCCCGATGCGTCTCGGGACCCTCGACGCGCACCACCTGCCCGATCTGCAGCCGGCGCAGGAAGCGGATCGCCGCCGGCCCGGCCAGCAGCATGAAGACGAACGCGGTCAGGCTGGCGGCGGCCGTGCGGAACGTGATGTACTGCACGACGTTCAGCACGGACAGCTCGGTGTGCAGCGGGTACAACAGGTGATAGAGCACTAGCGCTGCCCTCTCAGCCGGTCCACGACGCGATCCAGGCCGATCCCGCGCGATCCCTTCACGAGCACCAGGTCGCCGGCGCGGACGATCGCCGGCGCGCGCTCGGCCGTCTCGTCGCCGGTGGAGACCGTCGAGACGGCGGTCGCCGGCAGGCCGCCTGCCCGCGCACCGTCCGCGAGCGCCGCCGCGGCCTCTCCCCCGACGGCGACGACGACATCGAAGCCGGCGTCGGCCGCCGCCCGGCCGCACGCCTCGTGCAATGCGGTCGAGCGCTCGCCGAGCTCCAGCATCTCGCCCAGGATGGCCACGCGCCGGGCGTGCCCGGTCTCGCGGCCGACCGCGTCGAGAGCCGCTCGCAGCGCCGTCGGACTCGAGTTGTAGGTGTCGTCCACGATGGTCACGTCACCCAGCTCGATCACCTGCCCGCGCCGGGGCTGCGGCGGACAGGCGGCGATCCGCTCCGCCAGCTCGGCGAGCGGCACGGGAAACAGCTGGGCCACCGCGACGGCTGCCGTCACGTTGGCAATTTGGCCGTAGCCGAGCAGCGGCGTCCGCACGGGGACGGATCCGACGGGCGTCCGGATGGTGGCCGCCATCCCGCACAGCCCCCGCGCCCGGACCGCGGTCGCCCGCACGTCGGCGTCGGTCTCGACGCCGAACGTCGTGACCCGCCCGGGGAACGCCGCGACGCGGGCCATGACGCGCGGGTCGCCGGCGTTCGCAACCAGTTGCGATGCGGATGTCGCCCCGTCCATGATTTCCGCCTTGGCGTCGGCGATCCCCTCGATCGAGTCGAAGAATGCCGAGTGCACCTCGGCCACGTTCGTCCACACGCGTATGTCCGGCTCGGCGATTGCCACGAGCGTGCTGATCTCGCCTGCGTGATTCATGCCCAGCTCGACGACGGCAACCTCCGGGTCATGGCGCAGCTCCAGCAGCGACAGCGGCAGGCCGATGTGGTTGTTCAGGTTGCCCTCGTTCCGCAACACCCGGTAGCTGCCTGCCAGCAGGGCCGCCACGAGCTCCTTGGTCGTCGTCTTGCCGACGCTGCCGGTAATGGCCACGACGCGGGCGGTCGACCGCCGACGCACGAACGTGGCCAGACTCTGCAGCGCCCGCGTGGTGTCCGGCACGACGATCACGAACGGCGCCGCCGGCGCCGCCGCACCGGGCTCCGCCGACGATGCGTCGCTGACCACCACGCCGGCTGCCCCCCTGCGAACCGCCTCCGCAACGAACCGATGGCCGTCCAACCGTGTCCCGCGGATGGCCACGAACAGGTCGCCCGCACGGACACGCCGGCTGTCGATGACGAATCCGTCCACCCGCGCGCCGGAGCACCCGGCCGCGAGCCGTCCGCCGGCGGCGGCTGCCAGCTCGCCCGCGTGGAGCACCAGCGGCCCGGGGTTCGGCATGGATGTCCCTCATCCCACCCTTGAGCGGCCCCTGCGCGCGGCCAGCGCCTCGCGCGCCACGACCGCATCGTCGAACGGCACGGACCGCGTGGCGAACACCTGCCGCTGCTCGTGCCCCTTGCCCGCGATGACGACCACGTCCCCCGGGCGCGCTTCCCGCACGCTGCGCTCAATCGCCTCGGACCGGTCGAGGACGGTCAGCCAGGGCGTCCGGCCGCTGACCAGACCGAGCTCTATGTCCTCCGCGATCCGGTGCGGATCCTCCGAGCGCGGGTTGTCGGACGTCACGATCACCAGATCGGAGCAGCGCGACGCCACGGCGCCCATCAGCGGACGCTTCTTCACGTCCCGGTCGCCGCCGCACCCGAACACGGTGACGAGTCGCCCGCGCGCGAATCCCCGCGCCGTCTCGAGCACGCCGCGCAGCGCGTTGTCGGTGTGCGCGAAGTCCACGATGACGGTCACCGGGTCGTCCGACCCCGACACCACCTGCATGCGGCCCGGGACCCGCGTCACCGACGCGATCCCCTGCTCGATCGCCGGGGGCGGCAGGTCGAGCGCCGTACCGGTCGCCGCCGCGGCCACGATGTTGTAGGTGTTGCTGCGGCCGACGAGCGACGACTGCAGGCGCAGGGGACCGCGTGTGGTCCGCAGGTCGAGATCGATCCCGTCGGTCGAAAGGTCCATCCGATCGGGCGCCACGTCGGCCGCGGCATCGAGCCCGTAGGTCACCGGCCGCCTCACTTCGGCGGCCAGCGTCCGTCCGTACGGATCGTCGATGTTGACCACGGCCGGCGACGTCTCGTCGGCCATCTCGAACAGCCGCCGCTTGGCACGGAAGTAGCTGGCCATGTCGCCGTGGAAATCGAGATGGTCGCGGGTCAGATTGGTGAACACGACCGCGTCGAAGCTGACCTGATCCACCCGCCGGAGCGCCAGGGCGTGTGACGAGACCTCCAGGGCGCACGCGCGACACTGCCGGTCGACCATCCGGCGCAGCAGGGACTGCAGCTCGTGTGCCTCCGGCGTGGTGCGCGTCGCGCGCTGCTCGTCGGGACCGATCCGGTAGGACACCGAGCTGATGCGCCCGCAGCGCAAGCCCGCGCTCTCGAGCATGGCCTCCAGCAGGTACGTGGTCGTCGTCTTGCCGTTCGTGCCGGTAGTCCCGATCACGACCAGCTCCCGACTCGGATGGCCGCTGATGCCGGCCCCCACCGCGGCCAACGCCGCGCGGGCGTCCGGCACCCGGATCCAGGGCAGATCGAAGCCGGACGGCCGGGTGGCCTCGGCGACGACCGCCACGGCTCCGCGGCTCCGGGCCTCGTCCGCGAACTCGGTTCCGTCGTGGCGCAGCCCCCTGATCGCCACGAACAGCTCGCCGGCAGCCAGCGAGCGGGAATTGCAGCCGACTCCGGTCACCGGCCTGTCCAGTAGCGTGCTGTCGCGCACGCTCGACGCCGTCTCCAGGCCGGCGCGTTGCAGGAGGTCGCGGACCGTCATGACCACACTACTGGGCATCGCGCGGCGCGTGTCGCGGACGCCTCTCGAGGTTCAGCGCGGCGATGGTGCCGTGGCCCACCGGCTCGCCCGGACCCGGCTGGTGACTCGTCACGAAGCCGTCGCCCTCCAGACGGACGCCGAGATGGAGCGGGCCGAGCGCCTCGAGCGCCCGCCTGGCGCTCAATCCCCGCAGGTCGGGCATCACGCGGTGCCCGCTCGATGCGTCGGCCGGCGCGTCGCGGACCGGCAGCGCGGCGGGCCGGCCGGCGCCCGGACCGGCCGCCGCGCGCCGGACCAGAACCGCGCGGTCGGGATTGCCCGTCGAGGGGACGGCCAAGTGCCGCAATGCGGCCTCCGCGACGCGCTTGAACACGGGCGCCGCAACCGCGCCGCCGGTGTAGCGGGCGCCGCGCGGCGTGTCGATCATCACCGCCATCGTGAACAGGGGCGCGCGCGAGGGCGCGAAGCCGACGAATGTCGCGTTGTGATCGACGTTCGAATAGCGTCCGTCGATCAGCTTCTCGGCGGTCCCCGTCTTGCCGGCGACCGTATAGCCGGGAATGCGGGCCGCCCGCGCCGTGCCGCGCTCGACGACCGCTTCCATTATGCCGGTCAGCTCCGCAGCGGTCTCCGGGGCAATCGCCCGCTGGATCACCCGCCGCGGCCGCTCGGTGCGCCGGCCGTCGCGGATGACCGCGCGGACGGCGCGGGGCTCCAGCAGCTCGCCGCCGTTGGCGACCGCCCCTACCGCTGCCGCCAGTTGCAGCGGCGTGACCGCCACCTGGTAACCCATGGATATGGACGCCACGGCCCGATCGTTCAGGTTCTCGGGGCGGTGCACGATGCCCGCGCTCTCGCCGGGCAGGTCGGGCGACAGCGTCCGCCCGAATCCGAACCGGCGCACGTAATCGCTGAGGCGCTCCGGGCCCACCCGGAGACCGATCTCGATCGTGCCGACGTTGCTCGACTTCACGATGACGTCCTCGAGCGACAGCACGCTGTAGGTGAACATGTCGTAGACGTTGGTGCCGCCGACCCGAATGACGCCCGCGCTGACGTCGAACAGCTCGTCGCGCCGGGCGAGCCCTTCCTGGAGCGCGGCCGACGTCGTCACGAGCTTGAAAGCCGACCCCGGCTCGTAGACATCCTGGACGGCACGGTTCCGCAGCGCCGCAGGCGGGGCCATGCCGAACGCGTTCGGATTGAAGCTCGGCTCGTTCGCGACGGCCAGCAGCTCTCCGGTGTGGGGATCGAGCATCACGACCGTGCCACCGTCGGCCTCATGCGCTCGCACGGCCGCGCGCAGCTCGCGCTCGGCGATGTGCTGGAGATACTTGTCGATCGTCAGCTCGATCGTGGCGCCCGTCGTCGGCGGCCGCTCGACGCGGCTGAACGCCTGCCGCCGCGCGTCGGTCTGGATCAGCATCCTCCCCGGCCGGCCGCTGATCTCGTCGTCGTACGTCGACTCGACGCCGCCGAGCCCCTGGTTGTCGATGCCCACGTAGCCGAGCAGATGGCTGGCCAGCTCCCGGTTGGGGTAGAACCGACGATCCTCCTTCAGGAATCCGACGCCGTCGAGGTCGAGCGCGGCGACGCGTCGCGCGGCTTCCGGCGACACCTTGCGCCCGACGTACGCGAATGCACGCTCCTGCCCCAGCCGGCGCTCGATGACCTGCCGCCGCGCTTCGCTGCAGGCGTCGAGCGCGTTGCACAACGCCGTCGCGGTCGCCGCCGGATCGTCGACGTCCGTCGGCACCGCGTAGATGGTGTCCGAGTCCACGCTGTAGGCCAGCACCCGGCCCTCGCGATCGCGAATCTCGCCTCGTTGCGGATGCGCCGTGATGCTCCGGCTCTGCTGGCGCTCCGCGCGCTCGACCAGCTGCTCGTGGCGTATCACCTGCAGGTAGATGAGCCGGGACTCGATGGCGAGGAACCACACCCCGAAGGCCGTCAGACCGACCAGCAGCCGGCCGCGCAGGACGCGCTGCCAGTCGTCCAGCCGCGCGGCTGGATGCTCCTGCCCGCGGCGTCCCCGGCCGCGCAGCCACCCGAGGCGCGACCGGTCCCGGCCGAAGCGGCTACGGTCGTCCTGCATAGGTGGTCTCTCCCCGCCGCGTCGCCACGAGCGACCGATCGGGCTCCGCCGCGGGCACGACGCGCTCGAGCACCGTGGCGTCGCCGTTGCCCGGCGCGACGAAGCGGAGCCGCTCGGTTGCGATCCGCTCGATCCGCGCCGGCGCGCGCAGGGTCTCGATCTCGAGCTTGAGGTGCCGATTGATCTCGAGCTCGCGGACGAGCTCCTGCTGCATCTGCTCCAGTCGGTAGCCGTGCTGGAGGATCTCGAAGTGCAGCCAGGCGGAGAGGAGCAGCACCGTCACGAGCAACACGCCGATCTGGCCCCAGCGCCGGAACTCGCGCTGCCGCGTGCGGTCGACCTCCCGGACGATCGGGTTGTTGTGGATGTCCTGCCTGATGACGTGCTCGAAGCGCTGCCTGCTCATGCCAACCTCTCGGCGGCACGCAGCTTCGCGCTGCGCGCCCTCGGATTGAGCCTGATCTCCTCGCGACCGGGCCGCAGGGGCCGCTTCGTGAGGACGCGGACCGCGCCGTCCGGGCCCTGCTCCAGCTCCCGCAGCGCCCGCTTCACGATGCGGTCCTCCAGGGAGTGGAAGGTGATGACAGCCAGGCGCGCGCCTGCGCGCAGCCGCCGGCAGACGGCCCGCAGGAACTCGGCCAGCCCCTCGAGCTCGCGGTTGACCCAGATGCGCAGCGCCTGGAAGGTGCGCGTGGCCGGATCGATCCGCTGACCGCGGCGGCGGGGCGCCGCGCGCCGCACCAGCGCCGCCAGCTGCCCCGTCGACGTCAGGGGCTGGCGCCGGCGAGCGGCCACGATGGCCCGCGCGATGCGCCGCGCATGCCGTTCCTCGCCGTACTCGAAGATGCCGTCCGCCAGCGTCTGCTCGGAGGCGTCCCGCAGCACCTCCGCGGCCGTCGCGCCCGTGGACCGGTCCATGCGCATGTCGAGGGGCTCGTCGCGCCGAAAGCTGAAGCCGCGCCCCTCCCCCGCGAGCTGCACCGAAGAGACGCCGAGATCGGCGAGCGCGCCGTCGACGGACGCGAGACCGCGTCGATCGAGCACGCTCTCGAGCTCCCGGTAGTCCGCGTGCACCAGCTCGACGCGCTCCGCCCACGGCGCCAGGGTGGCGGCCGCGAGCGGCAGCACTTCCCCATCCCGATCGCACCCCAGCACCCCGTCGGCGCCGGCCTCGAGCAGCACCCGCGCGTGCCCCCCCGTCCCGACGGTGCAGTCGAGAAACCGGCCGCCGTTGCATGGCTCGAGCAGCGCGACCACCTCGGTCGGCATCACCGGTCGGTGCGCAGGCTGGCCAGGGTCGGGGCGCATCGTCAGATACCAAGCTCCGCGAGCGCGCGGGCGTCCTCGTCGGTGAACGGGTTCTGCTCGAGCCGGGTCAGGAAGCGATCGTGGTTCCAGACCTCGAGGAAGTTGTACTTGCCGAAGACGTCGACCTCGCCCGCCATGCCCGCGGACTCGCGCAACCGGGTGTGCACCGAGACGCGTCCCTGCCGGTCGATCTCGGCCGGCTGCCCGAAGAAGTTGACGCGGTCGAAGAACCGGTTGCGGGACGGGTGCGACGGCGGAATGCCGGCGGCCCGCTCCTCGATCTCGATCCAGACCGGCATCGGGTAGATGTGAACCGATTCGCCCGTCACGCTGGTCACGAAGAGCGAGTGGCCGTACTTCTCCGCAATCGGCGCCCGAAAGGCTGCCGGTATCTTGAGCCTCCCCTTGTCGTCGATCCTGGCGGAAAAGTTTCCCCGGAGCACCACTTAGCTCCACTGTGAACCACAAAAATCCACCTCGATGTTAGGGGAGCGGCGCGAAGCTGTCAACTGCAAGCCCGCGGCGGCGTGCTACCATCCGCCTGTACACGTCGTTCCGACGCCCTTCGGATGTTGCGCGCAGGCCTCATCGGATTTCCCTCCACCGGCAGGACCACGCTGTTCGACCTCCTGACTCGTGCGGCCGGTGCAAGCTCGTCCGCGCGAGCCGGGCGCGGCGAGGCGAACATGGGCGCCGCGGAGGTGCCCGATGCGCGGCTCGACCATCTCACGGAGCTGTTCGAGCCGCGGAAACGGGTTGCCGCCAGCGTCGTGTTTGCGGACATCGCGGGCACCGCCGGCCCGCGCAGCCTCGTCGATGTCGCCGCGTACCGGGAAGCGCACACGCTGCTGCACGTGGTGCGGGCCTTTCGCGCGGCCGACGTGCCGCACGCCGCCGGCGCGGTCGACGCCGGCCGCGACGCCAGGGCGATGGAGGACGAGCTGATCCTGGCGGATCTCGCGGTGGCCGAGCGCCGCCTCGAGCGCATCGAGCGCGACCGGAAGAAGGGCGCCGGCAAGGGGCTCGAGCACGAGGCCCGCATCCTCGACCGGTGCCGCCGCGCGCTCGAGAGCGGAACGCCCATTCGCGCGCTGGATCTCGACCCTGACGCGGACAGGGCGCTGCGCGGCTTCCAGTTCCTGTCGTCCAAGCCGCTGCTGCTGGTGGTCAATCTCGACGAGGCCGATATCGCGGACGCTGAGCGTGCGCTCGAACGGGCGGATCTCGGCGGCATGCTGGCGCATCCCGCAACGCGGACCGTGCCGGTCTGCGCGAAGATCGAGCTCGAGATTGCCCAGCTCGACGCGGACGACGCGCGCGCCTTTCTCGCCGATCTCGGGTTGCGGGAGACCGGCTTGAAGCGGGTGGTGCGCGCCGCGTACGAGCTGCTCGGCTACATTTCCTTCTTCACCGTCGGCGAGGACGAGTGCCGGGCGTGGTCGATTCCCGGAGGCACCATCGCCATGAACGCCGCCGGCGCGGTGCACACCGACATGCAGCGCGGATTCATCCGCGCGGAGGTGACCGCCTACGAGGACCTGGCCCGCCGCGGGTCCCTCGGCGCTTGCCGCGAGCATGGGGAAACGCGGCTCGAGGGCAAGCAGTACGTCGTGCGGGACGGCGACATCCTCAATTTCCGGTTCGCAAGGTGACCGGTCGATATACTGGGCCGCGTGGGGAGCTGGAGGCTGGCGACGACGGCGGCGGTGGTGGCGGCGGCGGTTGCCGGCCCCGTCGCGACCGATGATCTGGAGCTCTCGTTCGACGCCGGCCGCGTGACGGTGGTGGCGGCCGATGTGCCCCTGGTCGCCATCCTCGACGAGTGGGCGCGGCTGGGGGACACGCGATTCGTTGCCGCCGACGGCCTGCCGGCGCGGGCGGTCTCGGTCCGTCTGGTGGACGTTCCGGAACGCGAGGCGTTGCGGGTGCTGCTGCGAGCGGCCGGAGGCTACGTCGCGGAGTCGAGGTCGGCGTCCCAACCCGGCGTTTCGGCGTTCGAGCGCGTGCTGGTGATGACCGGCGCCCGGCGCGGGGCCGCGCCGGGCGGGTTCCTCGCTCGCGCGCCGCAGCCCGCACCCCCGCTCGTGATGCCCGGCGGGACGGCCGCCCCGCCGGGCGCCGGAGGCGCTGCGGACGGCGACGAGGAAGAGGACGACCTCGACGACCTCGATCTGCTCGAGTCGCTCCGGCGCCGCTACGAGTCCGCCGCCGCGCCGGCCGGCGACAGGCGGCCGACCTTCTTCCCGCTGCCCGCCCCCGGGACCCGCACCAGTCCCGGCCCGCAGATCGCGCCGCAGCCGGGCGTGATCCTGCAACCCGCCGAGCCCGCGCCGCGGCCGCGGCGGCCGTCGACCCGGCCCCGCCGCCGAAGCGGTGCCCCCTAGCAGTTCGCACCGTAGAAGTGTGCAGACTCCGCAAGGCGCGCACGGNNCGGCGCGGGGCGAAGGGGTCCCCGCAAGCGAACGCCGGGGGTGCGGGGCGCAGCCCCGTCTGATTGAAGCGGCGCGCTTTGCGATGCGGGTCCTGTGCTACGCTCACCGCCAGTGACGGCCCCTTCCGAACCCACCGCGCCGGCGGTGGCTTCTCCGGAGCCTCCCGACGTCGCCCCGCCCTCCGCCGCCCGCCTCGCCAGGTCCGCCGGCGTCGTCGGCGCCGCCACGCTGACCAGCCGCGTGCTCGGTCTGGCACGCGACCAGATCCTCGCCTACCTGTTCGGCGCCGGCAACGCGATGGACGCGTTCAACGTCGCGTACCGCGTCCCCAACCTGATGCGCGATCTCTTCGCCGAGGGAGCGATGAGCGCGGCGTTCGTGCCCACGTTCACGCGGCGGCTGGCCCAGCGCGGCCGGGCGGCGGCCTGGCAGGTCGGCAACCAGCTCATCAACGCGCTGATCGTCGTCACCGGCCTGCTCGTGCTGGCCGGGATGGTCTTCGCGCGCCCGCTGACCGAGCTGCTGGCCGGGGACTACGCCGCGGTGCCGGGCAAGCTGGAGCTGACGGTGACGTTGAGCCGCATCGTGCTCCCGTTCCTCACGCTGGTGGCCCTCGCCGCCGTGCTCACGGGGATGCTGAACTCGCTCAACCGCTTCTTCACGCCGGCCGTCTCCCCGGCCATGTTCAACGTCGGCATCATCTTCGGCGCGGTCTGCCTCGTCCCGGCCGCCTCGCACCTGGGCTGGAATCCGATCGTCGGCATCGCCGTCGGCATGCTGCTCGGGGGCGCCGGGCAGATTGCGCTGCAGGTGCCGGCCCTCCTGGGGGAGGGGTACCGCTACCGGCTCGAGCTCGACCCGCGGGACCGCGGTCTGCGGGACATCCTCATGCTGATCGGTCCCGGCACCCTGGCCGGTGCGGCCGTCCAGATCAACGTGCTGGTCAACACGATCCTCGCGACCGGGGAAGGCACGGGCGCGGTGTCCTGGCTCAACTACGCGTTCCGGCTCATGTACCTCCCGATCGGCCTGTTCGGCGTCTCGATCGCGACCGCGACGCTGCCGGCGGTGTCCCGCTCGGCCGCGCTGAACGAGCCGGACGGCATCCGCCGGACGGTCTCGAGCGCCCTGCGCATGATGCTCATGCTGGGCGTCCCGGCGACGGTCGGGCTGATCGTGCTCGCCGGGCCCATCGTCGAGCTCGTCTTCGAGCGCGGCAGCTTCTCGGCGGACGACACGCGCGCGACGGCGGCGGCGCTCGCCTTCTACGCGCCGGGGCTGCTGGGGTACTCCGCGGTCCGCATCACCGTTCCGTGCTTCTACGCGCTCGGGAACAGCCTGACGCCCACCCTGATCAGCGTGGCGTCGGTCGCTCTCAACGTCGTCCTCAACGTGATCCTGGTCGAACGCATCGGCTACCGGGGGCTGGCCCTCGGGACCTCGATCGCCGCGCTCGTCAACGCCGGGCTCCTGTGCGGCTTCCTGCGCCGCAGCCTCGGCGGGCTCGATACCCGCCGGCTGCTGGTCGCGTTCGCGAAGATGGCGGTCGCCGCGGCGCTCATGGGGGCCGCCGTGGCGGGCATCCACGCCGTGCTGCTCGCGAGCTGGCCCGGCGCCGCACTGGCCGCACGGCTGGTGCGGGTGGCTGCGAGCATCGGCGGAGGACTTCTCGTCCTGGCAGGTTGCGCGCGCCTGCTCCGGATCCGCGAGTGGAACGACGCGCTCCGGTACGTCGTCGCCCGGCTCGGTGCGTCTTGAATCGGACGGGGCTCCTGCGACGCGGACTCCCGGACTCCTGGCCCCGCACGGTTCGGGGCCGCCCGCGACCGATCACGTTCCGAAGCGCGTGGCGGCGTGTGGTACGATGCGCCGATCGGCGGGCGGTCCGGGCATGCAGCGTATCTACTATCAGGGAACTGGCGGCTACTCGTTCGGCCCCGGCCTCATGACGCCGGCGGTCAAGTGGCTGATCTGGGCCAACGTCGGCGTGTTCCTGCTCACCTCGCTCGCCCCCGGCGCGCTGCGGTTCCGGCTCAACGAGCTGCTGGGCCTGACGCCGGCCCTGACGCTGACCGGACTCCACGTCTGGCAGCCGTTCACGTACCTGTTCATGCACGGCGGCGTCGGCCACATCCTGATCAACATGCTGATCCTGTGGATGTTCGGCGTGCAGCTCGAACGCGTGTGGGGCACCCGCTTCTTCCTGCGGTACTACTTCGTGGCGGGCGTCGGGGCGGCCGTCGTCACGATGATCGTGGCGCTGCTGCCCTTCTCGTTCAGCGCCGCGACGTACGCGACGATCACGATCGGCGCCTCGGGCGCCATCTACGGCCTGTTGATGGCCTTCGCGCTGTACTACCCGGACACCCCTATCCTGATGTTCCTGCTCTTCCCGGTGCCGGCGAAGTACTTCGTGATGATTCTGGGCGCGGTGGCCTTCGTGTCCGCCCCGCGCGGCGGCGGCGTGGCGCACATCACGCATCTCGGCGGGCTGGTGGCGGGCTATCTGTACCTGCGCCGGCTGCGCGGCATGTCCCTGGGCCGCCTCGGCGTGCTGGCCGACCTCCGCTACCGCTACCTGCGCTGGCGGATGAACCGCCTGCGCCGGCGCTTCGACGTGCATCCGGGGGGACAGGACCGCGACTGGCGCGATCGGATTCACTAGGGACGCGGCTGCAATCAGACGGGGCTGCGCCCCGAACCCCCGGCGTCCGCTGGCGGGGACCCCGCAGCCCGGGGGCGGTCTTCGCCGGTGGACTGGCCGGGCGCGAACACGACCAGCTCGAACGTATCCTCGACGGCCTCCGCCTGATGCCGCAGCCCGGCGGGCACGTGCAGGACCTCTCCTTCCCGCACCGCGATCTCCCGCGTGCCCACGACGCACCGCAGCGCGCCCCGCAGGATGTAGACGAGCTGGTCGGCCGCGTGCGCATGCACCGGAATCTGCGCGCCGCGCTTGAGATACGCCTGAATCATGGTCTGCCGCTCGCCGGCGATCACCTTGCAGGAGACCATGGCGGTCACCTTCTCGAGTCGCAGATCGCTCCAGCGGTGGAGTGCCGCGTCGGGCGTCATGGCGTTCTCCAGCATCTCCGCTCCCGCTTGCGCCTTGCAATCCGAGCGTGATGGGGCTGA
The DNA here is from genome assembly GCA_012271165.1 of Vicinamibacteraceae bacterium. GTDB lineage: Bacteria > Acidobacteriota > Vicinamibacteria > Vicinamibacterales > UBA8438 > JAAXGX01. The sequence goes on from JAAXGX010000168.1 coordinate 24,614, forward strand.
TATAATTGCAGGTCGTGCGCTCGTTCCGAAGGGCCGCCTTGGCGCCGTCTCTTGACGTCTGCAAGGATTCTGCACCATGAAGGGTTCGTTGGTCACGAACGCGCCGACGGTCGCGCCGTCGGCAGCCGCCCGGCGCGGCGCCCTCTCGCGCGAGCAGTGGCACCGCTTCTACCGGACGATGCTGCTGTCGCGCCGGCTCGACGACAAGGAGATTCAGCTCAAGAACCAGAGCCGGACCTACTTTCAGATCAGCGCCGCGGGGCACGAGGCCATCCAGGTCGCCGCGGGCATGGCGCTGCGGGCCGGCCACGACTGGTTCTTTCCCTACTACCGCGACCGGGCGCTCTGCCTGGCGCTCGGCGTAGCACCGCTCGAGATGCTCATGAGCGCCGTGGGCGCGAGCGACGATCCCTTCTCGGGCGGCCGCCAGATGCCGACGCACTGGTGCTCCCCGCAACTCCACATCGTGTCGCCTTCGAGCGCCTGCGCCACCCAGTGCCTCCATGCGGTGGGCGCCGCGGAGGCCGGCGAGATCGCGCGGCACGTGCCGGGACTGGCCGAGACGATCGCCGGACACGGCGACGAGGTCATCTTCGTCGCGTTGGGGGACGGGTCGACCAGCGAGGGAGAGTTCTGGGAATCGCTCAACACCGCATGCACGCGGGGGCTGCCCGTCGTGTATCTGGTAGAGGACAACGGCTACGCGATCTCGGTGCCGGTGGAGGCCCAGACGCCGGGCGGCGACGTCTCGCATCTGGTCGAGTCGTTTCCGGGCCTGAAGGTGATTCGCGTCGACGGCACCGACGCGGCGGCGAGCATCGAGGCGATGCGGGACGCTGTCGGGTACGCGCGCGCGCGCTCGGGTCCGGCGCTCGTCCGGGCCAGCGTCACACGCCCGTACTCGCACTCGATGTCGGACGACGAGCGGGCCTACAAGAGCCCGGCGGAACGTGAGGACGAGGCCGCGCGCGATCCGCTGAAGCTGTGCGCCGCGTATCTCCGGGCGCAGGCGCTGGCCACCCGCGAGGAGCTCGCGGCGATGGCCGCCGACGTCGACCGGGAGCTGCAGGAAGCCGCCGACCGGGCGCTCGCCGCGGCGGCGCCCGACCCGGGCACCGCGACCCGCTACCTGTATTCGCCAACGGTCGATCCGGCGTCGGCGGACTTCGAGGCCGCACCCCGGCCGGCCGGTGCGCCGGACACGATGGTCGCGGCCATCAACCGCACGCTGCGGGACGAGATGGAGCGGGACCGGCGAATCGTGGTGTTCGGCGAGGACGTGGCGGACGTCAGCCGGTCCGAGCTCCTGGCCGAGCTGGCGGGCAAGGGGGGCGTGTTCAAGGCCACGCTCGGGCTGCAGCGGGCGTTCGGCGACCTGCGGGTCTTCAACTCGCCGCTCGCCGAGGCGAACATCGTCGGACGCGCGATCGGCATGGCCATCCGCGGGCTGAAGCCGGTGGTCGAGATCCAGTTCTTCGACTACATCTGGCCCGCCATGATGCAGATTCGCGACGAGCTGAGCATGCTGCGTTACCGCTCGAACAACGCGTTCGCCTGTCCCCTGGTGATCCGCGCCCCGATCGGCGGCTACCTGCGCGGCGGCGCCCTCTACCACTCGCAGTCCGGCGAGAGCATCTTCGCGCACTGCCCGGGGTTGCGGGTCGTCTTTCCGTCGACCGCCGCCGACGCCGCCGGCCTGCTGCGCACCGCCATCCGCTGCGACGACCCGGTGCTGTTCCTCGAGCACAAGCACCTGTACCGGCAGACGTACAACAAGGAGCCCTACCCGGGTCCGGACTACGTGCTGCCCTTCGGCCGGTCCGTCGTCCGGCGCGAGGGCGCCGACGTCACGGTCGTCACCTGGGGGGCCCTCGTGCAGCGCACCCTGCTGGCCGCCGAGCAGGTCCGGCAGGAGGGCATCGATGTCCGCGTGCTCGATCTGCGCACCATTGCCCCCTGCGACTGGGAGGGCGTCGCCGAAGCGGTGCGCGCGACCAATCGCGTCGTGATCGCCCACGAGGATCAACTGACGTGCGGCTTCGGGGCCGAGCTGGCGGCGCGCATCGGAGGCGAGCTGTTCGAGCACCTCGATGCGCCGGTGAAGCGGGTCGGCGCCCTGGACTGCCCGGTCGCCTACCATCCGGTTCTCGAAGAGGAAATCCTGCCGCAGGCGTCGGACATCCTGCAGGCGATTCGCGAGACCGCCCGCTTTTGATGCGCGGCCTGCTCCTGGCGCTCGTGCTGACCGCAAGCGTGGCGGCGGCGCAATGGTCACGGCCGGTCGAGGAGATGCGCTCGACGGGCGGCCTGGCGCCGCACGTGGTCGGGCAGTTCCGCGCCCCGGCCGGATTCCAGCAGGCCCCGACCGGCGACTACTACGTCTTCGACCGCCGCTCGCACAGCGTCCACCGCGTCACCGCCGGCGGCGAGGCGAAGCAGATCGTCCGGATCGGGCCCGAGGACGGCCGCCTGCTGGGCGCCAGCGCCTTTCATATGGCGCCGGACGGCCGCTTCGTGGTGGCCGATGCGCCGGAGGGCCGCGAGCGCGTGCAGATCTTCGAGTCCGACGGGACCCGCATCGGCGGCTTCCGCCTGCCGGGCCGGGCCGCGCCGCGCATCACGCTGGGCGACCTCGTGCTGACCGGCATCGCCTCGCTGCAATTCACCGGGCGCGCCGTCGTCATGAGCCAGCCGGAGCTGGGCGGCCTGCTGACGGAGTTCAGCATCGCCGGGCACCCGTTTCGCACCTTCGGCGTCTTCCGGCGGACCGGTCACGAGGCCGACCGGGACGTGCACCTCGCCCTCAACAGCGGCCTGCCGCTCGTGAATCCCCGGGGCGGCTACTACTTCGTCTTCCAGGCCGGCGTCCCGGTGTTTCGCAAGTACGACGCGAACGGCCAACTCGTATTCGAGCGCCACATCCAGGGCCGCGAGATCGACGGCCTGATAGCGGCCTTGCCCACCACCTGGGCACGCCGCTCGATCGGGCGCGGCCGGACCGTGCCCATCGTCCCGCCGACCGTCCGCACGGCGGCCGTCGATCCGGACGGCTACCTGTGGATCGCGCTGACGGTCCCGTACGTCTACGTCTACGACCCGGACGGCGAGAAGGTGCGCACCCTCAGGCTCCGCGGCGCGGGTGTCCTCCAGCCGGCCAGCTTGTCGTTCGCAAGCCGCAGCCGCCTGCTCGCCACCCCCGGCTGCTACGAGTTCACGGTGCGGTAGAGCGTCACCGCGGGGTGGTGAACTCTGCCCTGAACACCGTCACGGCCTGCCCCAGCAGCAGCACCCGGTCGCCGCCGACCCGCACGCGCACCACGCCGCCGCGCGGCGAGGCCTGATAGGCGGTGAGATCGTCGCGGCCCGTCCGCTGCGACCAGTACGGGCCCAGGCAGCAGTGCGCCGAGCCGGTGACCGGATCCTCGTCCACGCCCGACGCCGGCGCAAAGAAGCGCGAGACGAAGTCGAAGCCGGGCGTGGAGGCCCGCGCGGTGACGATCACGCCGCGCGTGTCGACCGCCCGCAGGCGGTGCAGGTCGGGGCGCAGTCCGCGCACCGCGGCCTCGGACTCGAGCTCGACCAGGTAGTCGAACCGGCCGCGCCCCAGATAGCGGAACTCCACGTCGAGCGCCTCGAGCAGCCCGTGAGGCGCCGCCGCCGGACGGGCCGGGTCGGCCGGGAAATCGAGCTGGATCCAGCCGTCGCAACGGCGCGCCGTCAGCAGGCCGGACCGCGTGTGGAAGCGGAGCTCGTCCGGGGAGCTGCCCACCCCCTGCTCCCACAGCACGTGCGCGGCCGCCAGCGTCGCATGCCCGCACAGGTCCACCTCCACGGCCGGCGTGAACCAGCGCAGATCGAACGCCCCGTCCGGCCGCCGCCGGAGGAACGCGGTCTCCGACAGGTTCATCTCGCCCGCCACGGACTGCATCCAGACGGCGTCCCGCGGCTCGTCCAGCAGGCAGACCGCGGCCGGGTTGCCGCTGAACAGCGTGGCCGCGAACGCATCGACCTGCGTGATGATCATTGGCGGGAGTATACGCCTCGCCCCGGCGCCCCCGACGGACGTGGGCGCCCGGTGCCGGCGGTTGCCGGTAGCAGGTGCGTTTGCTATCATGGGTCGTTTTGTTCCGCCTCGGGAGACGGCGCCGTATCCAAGCGCTTTGGATGGCGGCGCCGGAGCAGCCGTGAGCGACCCGCTCCGGGCCTGAGTCTCACATGCCCGACGAGCGAGACCCGTTTCTGGCGCGCTCCCTGCAGCAGCTGCAAGACAATATCCGCAGAGCAGGACCGGCAGCAACGGCCAGCTACTCGCTGATCGGTGCGATTCTCCTGCTCGGCGGCGCGGGGCATCTGCTCGACCGCTGGCAGCAGACGGAGCCTTGGGGCCTGCTCGGCGGGCTGCTGCTCGGGTTGCTCGTCGGCTTCTACGAGCTGGCGAAGGCGGTTCTGAAATCGTGACCGATGCGGGGCCTGTGGGTTGCGGTCGCACTCGTCGTCGCCGCGGGCGCGGTCGCCGCCGCGCTGGTGCCAAGCGCGGCGCTCGAAGTGCTGCTGGGCATGGCCGGCCCGATCGTCGTCGGCGTCGGCTCGCTGGTGTTGATGGACCGCACGTACAAGCGGAGTCCGGAACGGCTGACACGCCTGATGGTGCGGGCGTTCCTGGGTAAGCTGGTGGTGTTCGGCCTGTACATGACCGGGGCCGTGGGCCTGCTCTCGCTCGACGCGATCTGGTTCGCGGGGAGCTTCACCGCCGCATTCGTGGTGCTGCACCTCGCCGAGGCGCTGCACCTGCAACGGTTATTCGCGGGCTGACGCCGCGCGCCATCCGATCGACGGACTCCGCACACGCTGGATTCAACCTGCTGGAAGACATGCCGCAACCGCACCAGGCCGAACCGACCGAGCACGCAACCGACCACGCCGTCGATCACGGGGCCGAGCATGGCGAAGGCGGCTTCGACGCCGGCGAGGTGATCATCGGCCACGTCACGAACAGCTCGCCCGATCACCCGATCCTGCACCTGCCGGCCGTCTTCGGCATCGACTTCTCGATATCGAAGCACGTCTTCATGCTGCTGCTGGTCGCGACGGCGGTCTTCCTGCTGATCACGACGACGGTCCGGCGCTATCTGCAGCAGGAGCGGCTCGTCCCCGACGGCTTCATGAACGCCCTGGAGTTCATCGTCGAGTTCATCCGGGACTCGATCGTCCTCCCCAACGTGGGCGCGAAGTACGTCCGGACGTGGGCGCCGCTGATCCTCACCTTCTTCTGCTTCATCCTGAGCGCGAACGTGATCGGCCTGATTCCGATCTTCGAGGTGCTCGGGCTGATCGACCACACGGTGCTGCACACCGGCGAGCACTCCCTCGTCAAGAACATCGTTCACGGCGGCACGACCGCCACCGCCAACTTCAACGTCACGGCCGCGCTGGCCACGATCACGTTCTTCGCGATCATCATCGCCGGCACGCTGGCCCACGGCTTCATCCAGCACTGGAAGAACCTGGTGCCCCACGGCCTGGCCTGGCCGGTCTACATCCTGCTGATCCCGATCGAGATCATGGGCATGTTCGTCAAGCCGTTCGCCCTGACGATGCGGCTCGCCGCCAACATGACCGGCGGCCACATCGCGATATTCGCCATACTCTCGTTCGTGTTCCTGTTCGCCCAGGCGTTCGGGAGCAACCTGGCGGGCATCGGCGTCGGACTGTTCGTCTCCGTCCCGCTGGCGGTCGGCATCAACGGTCTCGAGATCATCGTCGTCCTCGTTCAGGCGTACGTCTTCACGCTACTCTCGGCCGTGTTCATCGGCATGGCCATCAACGTGCACCACTAGACAACCAGCAAGACGGAGGTTATCTGCATGGAAAATCTGCACTATTTCGGCGCCGCGATTGGGCTCGGTCTGGTCGTCATCGGCGCGGGACTGGGCATCGGCCGGTTCGCCGCGGCCGCGGCCGAGGGCATCGCCCGCCAGCCGAACGCGGCCGCCCAGATCACGGGCGCCATCAACCTGCCGCTGTTCCTGCTCGAAGGCGTTGCAATCCTGGCCGAGGTCTTCATCTTTCTCATCCTGATCCTCGTGTAGGAACGAAGCACCATGGACAACGCGCTCGTCCAACCCGACCCCGGGCTGTTCGTCTGGACCATCCTCGTCTTCCTGGTCCTGCTGTATCTGCTCAAGCGGTACGCCTGGGGCCCGCTGCTGGCGGCCCTCGACGAGCGGCAGGCCGGCATCCGCAAGTCGCTGGACGACGCGGACCGGGCACGGAAGGAGCTCGAGCAGGTCCAGCAGGAATCGGAAGCGATCATCGGCAAGGCGCGCGGCGAGGCCGACGCCATCGTCTCGGAGGCGCGTTCGGACTCGGCGAAGCTCCGCGAGGATCTGCGCCGGCAGGCGCAGCAGGAGGCGCAGTCGATCGTCGAGAATGCCGAGCGTCAGATCCAGCAGGAACGGGACCGCGCGCTGGCCCAGATCCGGCGCGAAGCGGTCGACGTATCGATCATGATCGCCTCGAAGCTGATCCGCCGCAATCTCTCCCCGGCCGACAACCAGGCGCTCATCGACGAGGCGCTGAAGCAGATCCAGCCACCCGCGTAGGAGCCCGCGGCAGGACCCCGCTGCATTCGACGGTGCGACGCGGGGTTTCACCACGGACTGCGGCCCCGCCTGATTGAAGCCCGCCAGGGGTCTGCGCCCGTAGCACGGCGCAGACTCCGCAAGGCGCGCGCAGCGCGCCTCGGCGTGAGCGGCGCGGGGCGCAGGGGTCCCCGCAAGCGAACGCCGGGGGTCCGGGACGAAGCCCCGTCTGATGGAAGCCTAACGGAGCATCGCCGACGAGGCGGTCGACCCGAACAGCGCGGCCGCGTTCTGGGCCTGGTCGAACAGCCACTGCGGATAGATGCCGAAGAGGATCGTGCCGACCACACCGACGGCCAGCGCGGTCGCCAGGGCGGGACCGATGGTGATCTCGGAGCCGGTCGTCTCCTCCCTGAAGAACATGAAGACGACCACGCGGAGATAGTAGTAGAGCGAGATCGCGCTGTTCACCACGCCGACCACGGCGAGCCAGATGAACCCCTGGTCGATCGCCGCACCGAAGATCCAGACCTTGCCCATGAATCCGGCAGTCGGCGGGATGCCCCCCAGCGACAGCATGAACAGCAGCATTGCGACCGCCGCAATCGGGCTGCGCGCGAACAGGCCGCTCATGTCCTTGAGCTCGTCGCCGACCACGTCGCGCCGCCGCAGCATCGTGATGACCGTGAACGCGCCGAGCTGCATGAACAGGTAGACCCAGAGGTAGACCAGCGCCGCGACGACGCCGCGCTCGGTGGCCGCCACCACGCCGATCAGCACGTAGCCGGCGTGCGCGATCGACGAGTAGGCGAGCATCCGCTTCATGTTGCTCTGCGTGATCGCCGCGATGTTCCCGACCGTCATCGTCACGACCGCGAGGAACGCGAACACCACCTGCCAGTCGGGGGTCAGTGCCGCCAGCCCCTCGATGAAGATGCGCAGCAGCATCGCGAACGAGGCCGCCTTCGACCCGACCGACAGGAACGCGGTCACCGGCGTCGGCGCACCTTCGTACACGTCCGGCGCCCACATGTGGAACGGCACGGCGGCGATCTTGAACCCCATGCCGGCCGCCAGGAGAATCATCCCCAGGCTCAGCACGAGGCTGCGGTCCTGCGCGGCCAGCGCCACGGCGATCTCGTCCAGCCGGGTGGAGCCGGTCATGCCGTAGACGATCGACATCCCGTACAGCAGAATGCCCAGCGAGAACGCGCCGAGCAGGAAGTACTTGACGGCTGCCTCGTTCGACCGGTGGCTCGGCTTCAGGTAGCCGGCCAGGATGTAGAACGCGATGGCCATCGTCTCCAGGCCGATGAACAGCGTGATGAGGTCGATGCCGCTGGCCATGAACATCATCCCGAGCGTCGCGCACAGGATGAGGAAGTAGTACTCGCCGGCCCGCACCCCCTCCACGCGCAGGTACGGCGCCGACATCATGATCGTCAGGCCGGCCGACACGAGGAAGATCAGCTTGAAGAACAGGGCGAAGCCGTCTATCGCCAGCAGCCCCCGGGAAATCACGATGTCCACCCCGGCGAACGACAGCAGCACGAGGGTGCTGACCGCCAGGGTGCCCATCGAGAGGCCGAACAGCAGGTCGTCCCGCCGGGGAACGATGACGTTGACGAGCAGCAGCAGCAGCGCCCCGGCCGTGAGGATCAGCTCGGGCAGGAGGTAGTAGAAGTCGCTGGGCGAGAAACCGAGTGCCGCCATCTACCTGGTGCCTCCACGAACCGGCGCCTGCGCGCCGGCGGTGCCCGACGGCACCTCGCGCTGGCCGGCTTGCGCGCCGGCCGCCGCCAGCCGCGGCGTGTAGTCGCTGCTTACGCGCGCCATCACGTTGTCCACCGACGTTTCCAGACGGTCGAGGAACGGCTTGGGGTACAGCCCGATCCAGACGGCCAGGACGAGCAGCGGCACGAACGTCCAGATCTCGCGCATGCTGAGATCGGGCAGCCCCTCGTTCTTCGGATTGGTCACGTTGCCGAACATCGTCCGCTGGTACAGCCACAGCATGTAGGCGGCGCCGAGCACGATGCCGCTCGCGGCCACGAACGCCCAGAACTTGCTGACCACGAAGATGCCCTGCAGGATCAGAACCTCGCCGATGAAGCCGTTGAGCGTGGGCAACCCGATCGATGACATCGTCATCACCAGGAAGATCGTCGCGTAGACCGGCATCACCTTCGACAGCCCCCCGTACTCCGCGATCTCGCGCGTATGGCGGCGCTCGTAGACGATGCCCACGATCAGGAAGAGGGCGCCCGTGGAGATGCCGTGGTTGAGCTGCTGCACGATGCTGCCGGTGATCCCGACCGGCGTGAGGGCGAACATGCCGAGCATCACCATGCCCATGTGGCTGACGCTCGAGTAGGCCACGAGCCGCTTCCAGTCCTTCTGCGCCATCGCGACCAGCGCGCCGTAGATGATGCCGATGATCGACAGGCCGACGACCAGCGGCACGAACGCCGCGGTGGCCTCCGGCACGATCGGCAGGCTGAAGCGGATGAACCCGTACGTGCCCATCTTCAGCAGCACGGCCGCCAATATGACCGAGCCGGCCGTGGGCGCGTCCGTGTGGGCGTCCGGCAGCCAGGTGTGGAACGGGAACATCGGGACCTTGACCGCGAACCCGAGGAAGAAGGCGAGGAAGATCCACCACTGCAGCCCGTCCGGGATGTTGAGCTGGTGGAACTGCGTGACGTCGAACGTGTACACCCCGGTCACGCTGTGGTTGTAGAAGTAGACCGCCAGAATCCCCAGCAGCATCACGACGCTGCCCACGAGCGTGAACAGGAAGAACTTGATGGCCGAATAGAGGCGGTTGTCGCTGCCCCAGATGCCGATCAGGAAGTACATCGGCACCAGCATCACTTCCCAGAACAGGAAGAACAGCAGGAAGTCGAGCGCCATGAAGGCGCCCAGCATGCCCGTCTGCAGCGCCAGCAGGAAGACGTAGTACTCCTTCACCCGGACGGTGATGGCCGTCCACGACGACAGCACCCCGATGACGCCCATCAGCGTCGTCAGCAGGATCAGCAGCGCGCTGAAGCCGTCCACGCCCAGGAAGTACTCGGCCCCGATCGAGGGAATCCAGGCGAGGCGCTCGACGAACTGCCAGCCGGCATCCTGCGTGTCGTACCAGAACCACAGCGGGAGCGAGACGAGGAAGCCGGCCCCGGCGGTGGCGTTGGCGATCCACCGGATCCGGTCCTCCTGCCGCCGGTCCGTCAGCAGCAGGAGCACCACGCCGACCAGCGGGGTGAAGAGAATCAGTGACAGCAAGGGGAATCCGGCGGCGTTGCTCATGGTCTTGAATGCGGGTCAGCGCCCGACGAGGAACCAGGTCACGAAGGCGAACACGCCAACCAGCGTGGCGAACGCATAATTCTGGATGAGGCCGGTCTGAACCCGGCGGAAGCCGTAGCTGCCCTCCTGGCAGACCCAGCCGACCAGGTTGACGAGCCCGTCCACCACGTGCTTGTCGAGCACGTGGGAGATCCGCGACGAGGCGACGGTGGTCCAGCCCGTTCCGTTCACCGCGCCGTCGACCACGCCCCCGTCGAAGCCCCAGAGACCGCGCGCGCCGACCATCGTGCCGCGCACGAACGTGGCGTCGTAGAGCTCGTCGACGTAGTACTTGTTGGTCAGCACCCGATGCGGTCCGGCGTACCGCTCGGCCCACTCGTCGGCGGTCTCCGGCCGCTGGATGTAGTTGCGGTACGCGAGGAAGATGCCGAGTCCGGCAATCAGCACCGAGATGGCCATCAGGCCCAACTCGGCCAGGTGCGAGAGGTGGGCTGCCTCGCCGTGCGCTCCCTCGCCGGCATGGGCCACGAAGCTCGGCTCGAGGAAGTGCTCGATGGCGTTGCTGCCGCCCAGCGCCGCGGGCACGCCGACGTAGCCGGCCAGCACGGCGCCGACCGCCAGGACGATGAGCGGAACGGTCATCAGGCGCGGCGACTCGTGCGGCCCGTGCCAGGCGTGGTCGCCGCCGTCGTCTTCATGGTGCTCGCCGTGGTCGCCGTGGCCGCCTTCCCAGGCCGGCCCGCGGTACTCCTGGTAGAACGTCATGAAGATGAGACGGAACATGTAGAAGGCGGTCATGCCGGCCGCCACGACGGCCAGCATCCAGAACAGCCGGTTGTGCAGGAACGTGCGGTACAGGATCTCGTCCTTGCTGAAGAAGCCGGACAGCAGCGGGACCCCCGCGATCGCCAGCGCGCCGATGCCCATGGTGGCGTACGTCACGGGCATGTACTGCTTGAGCCCGCCCATCCGCCGCATGTCCTGCTCCTCGTTCATGGCGTGGATGACCGATCCGCTGCCGAGGAAGAGCAGCGCCTTGAAGAAGGCGTGGGTCATCAGGTGGAACGCGCCGGCGGCGAACGCGCCGACGCCGGTCGCCAGGAACATGTAGCCGAGCTGCGACACGGTGGAATAGGCGAGCACCCGCTTGATGTCGGTCTGCACGAGCCCGATCGTCGCGGCCATGATCGCCGTGGCGAGCCCGATGATGGCCACGATCTCCATCACCATCGGCGCGTGCGAGAACAGGACGGCGTTGCGCCCGACCATGTAGACGCCCGCCGTGACCATCGTGGCCGCGTGAATCAGCGCGGACACCGGCGTGGGGCCCTCCATGGCGTCGGGCAGCCAGACGTAGAGCGGGATCTGCGCGCTCTTGCCGATGGCGCCCACGAAGAGCAGCAGGCAGATCAGCGACAGCACCCCCATGCCGGCCGCCTCCACGGGCATCTCGGCGGCCAGCTCCGCCACCGCATGGAAGTCGAGCGTGCCGAAGGTGAAGAAGACCAGGAAGATGCCGAGAATGAAGCCCCAGTCGCCGATCCGGTTGACGATGAACGCCTTCTTGCCGGCGTCCGACGCGCTCTGCTTGTGGTACCAGAAGCCGATCAGCAGGTACGAGCAGAGTCCGACGCCCTCCCAGCCGACGAACATCACCAGGAAGGTGCTGCCGAGCACGAGCAGCAGCATGAAGAAGCAGAACAGGTTGAGATAGCAGAAGAACCGCGCGTAGGCCGGGCGCGGCTCGTGGTCCATGTAGGCCACCGAGTACACGTGGATGAGCAGCCCGATGCCGGTGACGACCAGGATCATCATCCCGGACAGCGGATCGAGCGTGAACGCCCAGGGCACCTCGAACGAGCCGATGCCGCCCGCCGTCTCGAGCGGAATGGGCGGAATCCACTCGGCCACGGTCACCTGGTGGAAGCGCTCGTCGCCCGGCAGGCCGAGGAGCTGCGCGAACGCCACCAGCGACAGCAGCAGCGACGCCGCCATCGTGCCGCAGGCCACGTACGCCGCCGTGCGCTTGTCGAAGTAGCGCACGCCCACGAGCCCGTTGAGCGCGGCCCCGATGCCGGGCAGTACCGGAATGAGCCAGATCAGATCCATTGCCTTCAGCCGTTCGCCGTCACCATCGCATCAAGCTCATCTCGTCGATGTTCACGGTTTCCTTGTTGCGGTAGAACGCGATGATGATGCCGAGCCCCACCGCCGCCTCGGCCGCCGCGACCGCGATCACGAACACGACGAAGACCTGCCCCACCAGGTTCTGGAGCTGACTCGAGAGCGCGACCAGGTTGATGTTGACCGCGTTGAGGATCAGCTCGATCGACATGAAGATGATGATGATGTTGCGTCGCACGAGCACGCCGATCACGCCGATGATGAACAGCGCGGCCGACAGGGCTGTGTAGTGCAGCGGTGTGATTTCGAGCACCTTCGGATACCTACAGATTCTTCTTGGCGAGCACGATGGCGCCGATCATCGCGACCAGCAGCAGCATCGACGCCACCTCGAACGGGATGAGGTACTCGGTGTAGAGCACCCAGCCGATCTGCTCGGTGTTGAGCATCGGGTCGCTGATGGCCTCCGGCACTCCGGCGCCCCGCGCGCCCGCCGGCGCGTCCGAGCGCGCGGCGCCCGAGACCACGATACCGATCACCTCGAGCAGCACGGCGCCCGCCAGCACGGCGCCCGTCACGCCCAGCCGCCGCGTGTCGGCGTGCTGCTCCGGCGCCCGCTTGAGGCTCACCAGCATCACGACGAACAGGTACAGGACGACTATCCCCCCGGCGTACACCAGCACCTGGATGACCGCCACGAACTGGGCGCTGAGCGTCACGTAGAGGATGGCGACCAGCAGAAAGTTGACCACGAGGAACAACACGCTGTGCACGGCGCTGCGGGCGGAGATCACGAGAATCCCCAACCCCAGAATCAGGACCGCCAGCGTGTAGAACACGGCCGCTTCAAGCATCGGCTGATGACGTCCTCCGCGTTACACCAGGACCTTCACGATCCCGGTGATGACCAGGTTCCCGATGGCGATCGGGATCAGGACCTTCCATCCCAGCCGCATCAGCTGGTCGTAGCGGTAGCGCGGCAGCGTGGCGCGGATCCAGATGAACACGTACAGGAACAGGAAGATCTTGCCGATGAGCCAGATCCACGGGGGAATCAGATCGAGAAATGCCAGCGCTTCCACGTTGGGGAACGGACGCATCCATCCGCCCAGGAACATGATCGCGACGATGGCCGAGATCACGATGATGTTGGCGTACTCCGCCAGGAAGAACAGCGCGAACCGCATCCCGCTGTACTCGGTGTGAAAGCCGCCGGTCAGCTCCGTCTCGGCTTCCGGCAGGTCGAAGGGCACGCGGTTGGTCTCCGCGAGGCCGCCGATGAACACCAGCACGAACGCCACGGGCTGGATGAACCCGAACCAGACGCCCGCTTCGCGCTGGGCCTCGACGATGCCGACGAGGCTCAACGTGCCCGACGTGAGGATGACGCTCACCAGCGTCATCGTGACGGCAATCTCGTAGCTGATGAGCTGCGCCGAGGCGCGCAGGCTGGCCAGCAGCGGGTACTTGCTGTTCGAGGACCAGCCGCCGAGGATGATGCCGTACACCCCGATCGACGTGACGGCGACGATGAACAGCAGCCCGACGTTGATGTCGGCCACGTAGTAGAGCGGGTCGGGACCGAACGGCACGACCGAGAACACGACCAGCGCCGGCACGAGGCTCATGATCGGCGCGACCGTGAAGACCCACTTGTCCGCGGCGACGGGCGTGATGTCTTCCTTCAGGATGAGCTTGATCGGGTCGACGATCGCCTGCAGGATGCCGTGCGGGCCGACCCGCATCGGACCGAGCCGCGCCTGCGCCCAGGCCATCACCTTGCGCTCCATCAGGACCATGAAGGTGACGGCCACGAGCACCGCGTTCAGCAGCACGGCGATCTGCAGCAGCGGAATGATGAACGTTTCCAGCATGAGCTACCGGTCCACCTCGCCGAGCACGATGTCGATGGTTCCGATCAGGGCCACGACGTCGGCCACCAGATGCCCTCTCACCAGCCTGCGCAACCCCTGCAGGTTGCAGAACGACGGCGGCCGCACCCGGAAGCGATACGGGTTCGTCGAGCGGCCGTCGCTGACGATGAAGTAGCCGAGCTCGCCCTTCGGCGATTCGATGGCATGGTAGGTCTCGCCGGCCGGCGGCTTGATCAGCCGCGGAACCTTGCCCATGACCGGCCCCTCCGGCATCCCCTCGAGGGCCTGCCGGATGATGCGGATCGACTGCTTGAACTCCTCCAGCCGGATCAGATAGCGGTCGTACGTGTCGCCGCGCGTCCCGAGCGGGATGTCGAAGTCGAACTCCTCGTACGCCGCGTTCGGCTCGTCCTTGCGCACGTCCCGCGACACGCCGGAGCCGCGCAGCGGCGGGCCGCACAGCCCCAGCGCGGTCGCCTCCTCGCCCGAGATGACGCCGATGTCGCGGGTGCGGCCGACCCAGATGCGGTTGTTGGTCAGCAGCTCCTCGTACTCGTCGAGCTTGGGCTCCATCAGGTCGCAGAACGCGCTGACCTTCTTGTCCCAGCCCGTCGGAATGTCCAGCGGCAGCCCGCCAATCCGCATCGAGTTGTAGGTCAGCCGCGCGCCGCAGTACTCCTCGAACAGGTCCAGCACGTGCTCGCGCTCGCGGAACGCGTAGAGGAGCACCGTCATCGCGCCGATGTCCATCGCGTGCGTCCCCAGCCAGAGGCAGTGGCTGGCGATGCGCTGCAGCTCGGCCAGGATCGTGCGGATGTAGCGGGCGCGGCGCGGCACCTCGACCTGCATCAGCTTCTCGACCGTCTCGACGTAGCCGAGATTGCTGGTCGCCGCCGCCACGTAGTCCATGCGGTCGGTCAGCAGAATGATCTGCGTCCAGTCCCGGTTCTCGCAGAGCTTCTCCACGCCGCGGTGGATGTAGCCGATCACGCAGTCGGCGTCGACGACGCGCTCGCCGTCGAGACGCAGCACCACCCGCAGCACGCCGTGCGTGCTGGGGTGCTGCGGCCCCATGTTCAGGACGAGCTCGTCGGTATCGAACGCCTGGCCGACACGTCGTGGCGCCTCAATAGTCATCGTCGTCCCACACGCTACTCGATCTCCGCCTCGTCCGGCAGATTCCACAGGCGCAGCCAATCCTGCGGGTTCTCCATCAGGAACTCGCCCGGACCCTCCAGCGGGTAGTCCTTGCGCTGGGGGTGGCCCTGCCACTCGTCCGGCATCAGCATGCGGCGCAGGTCCGGGTGGTTGACGATGTTCACGCCGAACTGGTCGTACACCTCGCGCTCGAGCCAGTTCGCTCCGGACCAGATCCCGGTGACGGACGGCACCGGCTCACCCTCGGCCGCGCGCACCTTGATGCGCAGCCGGTGCCGCAGGCGGGTCGAGTAGAGGCAGTAGATGACGTCGAACCGCTGCTGCCGGGGCGGCCAGTCGGTCGCGGTGACGTCGGAGCAGTAGTCGAAGTCGGTCGCCGCGTCGGTGCGCAGAAAGCGCGCGACGTCCAGCAGCCGGTCCGCCGGCACGATGACCGACCAGTCGCCGACCCAGTACGTCACCTGCGTGACCCCCCCGGGCACGCCGGCCTGCAGGGCCTGCACCGCGCCGGGGACCTCGAGATCGGCGGGGGGCTCGGGATCGGCCGGCCCCTTGGGCGGCTCCGGCGGCGCCTTCGGCGCGGGCTTCGGCCGGGGCCGGGCGGCGGCCTTCGCGGGAGCCGCGGGTTTCCCGGAAGCTGCGGGTTTCGGCCGCGCCGGCGCCGCGGCCTTCTGCGGGGCCGCAGGCGGAGTTGCCGGTGCGTCGGACTTGCCGGGCGTGCGGCCCGGCCGGCCAGCGTCGCGTTTCGTCTCGTCCGCCATCACGTCCAATCCAGGGCGCCCTTGCGCCAGGCGTACACGTAGCCCACCACCAGGATGAACAGGAAGACCAGCATCTCGATGAGGCCGAAGAGGGCCAGCTCGTCCATGATCACCGCCCACGGGAACATGAACACGGTCTCGACGTCGAAGATGACGAACAGCATGGCCACGAGGTAGTAGCGCACGCTGTAGCGGTCGCGGGCGTCGGTGAGCGGCTCGATGCCGCACTCGTACGGCTGGAGCTTCACCCGGTTGTAGCGGCGGGGATGCACCAGGCCGGCCACCATCAACGTGAAGATCGCGAAGCCGAGCGCGACCAGGATGAACAGAAAAACCGGGATGTATGCGTCCAACATGGCTACCGTGGGATCGACAGGCCCCAGCCGGTCGCTCCCGCCCGACGGGACATCGATCGCAACCTTCCTCGCCCTGGCTCCCCGGAGAACTCAGCCCGCGCGCCATGCAGGCTGATCATGACGGATGGCGTGAAATGCGGACCGAAAACCGCGCTGTTTATAGCATGCGCCCAAGGGGGTGTCAAGGCAGCCGTCGGCCGGCCGCGGTCGCGAACAGTGCCCGCAACTCCAGCATTTGCAATGGGTTTCAGCCTTGACCGGGTTCGCGGCCCGGGCCTATACTGCCCGAGAGGGGACCATGATGGATACCCGCGCCGTGTCGCTCGTCTGTGCTGCCCTCGCGGTCCTGCTTTCCGCCGTCGGCACGATCAGCGCGCAGCCCGCCGAGCGCAGCCTGCTGGTCAGCGTCGTGGACGGCGACGGCGCCCCGGTTCCGGGTCTGCAGGCGCGGGATTTCGAGGTTCGCGAGGACGGCGTGGAGCGCGAGGTGCTGCGGGCGGCGCGCGACACGCGGCCGCGGCAGATCGCGCTGCTGGTCGACACCAGCGAGGCGGCGCTCGGCGCCGTCGCCAACTTCCGCAACGGCGTGACCGCCTTCGTCAACGCGCTCCACCGGGAGAGCGAGATCACGATCATCAGCTTCGGGGGGCGGCCGCGGATCCTCGTGCCCTCCACGCGCGAGCCTGCCCGCCTCCGGGAGGGCGTCGCGGGCATCTTCGCCTACTCGCAGACCGCGGCCTACCTGCTGGACGCCATGTCGGAAACGACGCTGGGCTTCGTCAGGCGCGGCGCGTCCCGTCCCGTCATGGTCGTGCTCGCCACCGAGGGGCTCGACCACAGCCAGGTCGATTCGACGACGGTGATTCGCGACATCGAGGAAGCGGGGGTCACCGTGCATGCGGCCGTGCTCACCGAGCGCAGCGCGCGCACCTCGTCGCGACTCTCGTTCGGGCCGATACGGTCCGGCCCGCCCGGCGTCGGGCTGCCCGGGTTCGGCGCACCCGGCTTCGACCCGGCCGGCTTCGGCGCCCCGCGGGACGGCGGATTCGCCCGCTGGCGAATCGACCGCGACCTGGCGCTCAACCGCGCTCCGCACGCCGGCGGCGGCCGCCGTCGCGACATGCTGGCGAGCATGGCGGCGGAAGCAACGCTGGAGGCGGTCGCCGCCGAGCTGCTGAATCAGTACCTGGTCGTCTACTCGCGGCCTGCCACGCTCATCCCGCCGCGCGACGTCGAGGTGCGTGTCGCCCGCGACGGCGTGGACGTCCGGAAGGCCCCGTTGCCGGAGGCCCGCTAGGAGTCTTGCGCCATGAGTTTGCGTCGTACGCGTCGTACAATGATGCCACTCCGCAAGGCGCGCACAGCGCGCCNNGCGGGGCTATGGGGTCCCCGCAAGCGAACGCCGGGGGTGCGGGGCGCAGCCCCGTCTGAAAGAAGATGCGACCTTCCGCAGGCGGCCTCGTCGCGTTGATGCTGACGGCGACAGCCGGCGTGGTCCTCCCGAACGGCCGGCTGCCGCAACAGGACGACCCCACCCTGCTGCCGTCGTTCCGCGCCGGGGTGGACGTGGTCTCGCTCAACGTCACGGTGACGGACGCCGACAACCGGTTCGTCACCGACCTCGACCGGGAAGACTTCGCGGTCTACGAGGACGGCGTGCAACAGGAGCTCACCTTCTTCAGCCGCTCGCAGCTGCCGATCGCCCTGTCGCTCCTGATGGACACCAGCGCGAGCATGGACGAGCGGATGCGGACCGCGCAGGAAGCCGCGATCGGCTTCGCGCAGCGGCTGAAGCCGGACGATCTGGCGGAGATCATCGACTTCGACAGCCGGGTCGAGATCCTCCAGGCGTTCACCAACGACCTCGATCACCTCGGGCGCGCCATCCAGCGGACGTCCGCTGGCGGCTCGACATCGCTGTACAACGCCCTCTACATCTCGCTCAAGGGCCTGAGCAACGCGCCGTTGCGGATGGCCGAGGTGCGGCGCCAGGCCATCGTCGTGCTCTCGGACGGCGAGGACACCTCCAGCCTGCTCACGTTCGAGGAGGTGCTCGAGCTGGCCAAGCGCTCGGAGACGGCCATCTACACCATCGGGCTGCAGGACGACGACGATCGGCGCTCGGGCTTCCGGGAGGCCGACTTCGTGCTGCGGCAACTGGCCTACGAAACCGGCGGACGATCGTTCTTCCCTGGCGACGTGCAGGATCTGCCGGCGATCTACGAGCAGATCTCGGACGAGCTGTCGAGCCAGTACAGCCTCGGGTACGTCTCCGCGAATCCGTTGCGCAACGGCCAATGGCGCCGGACCGTGGTGCGCGTGGACCGGGAACGAACCACGGCCCGCACCAAGCAGGGCTACTACGCACCGACCGGCTAGGAGCATTCCACGTGACCTCGGTGCCCCTGGCGCTGTACGTGGCCGCCTCCGCCGCCTACGGGACCTATTTCACGCGGCGCAGCGATACGGCGGGACGCTTCGCCACGCTGGTGCTCGTCTGCGGCGCGCTGGCGCACACGTTCGTCATCGGCATGCAGACGATGCAGGTCGGACACCTCCCCGTCGTCGGCACGACCGCGGCCATCTCGGCGTTCGTCTGCCTGCTGGCGCTGGCGTACCTGTACACCGAGACCATGACCGACGAGCGGGCGATGGGCGTGTTCATCGTGCCGCCGATGGCGCTGCTGCTGGCGATTCCGGCGTTGACGAACACCGTGGCGGCCCGGCCGCCGGTGCTCGACAGCCCGTGGTTCGCCGTTCACGTGCTGTCGCTGCTCTTCGCCTATGCCAGCTTCGCCCTCGCGTGCGTGATCGGCATCACCTACGTGCTCCTGTTCAAGGAGCTGAAGGCCAAGCACCTGGGCTTCTTCTACTCGCGCCTGCCCTCGCTGCGCGTGCTCGACGTCATGAACGGCCGGGCGATCACGGTCGGGTGGCTGTTTCTGACGGTCGGCCTGGCGGTGGGCGCGATCTGGCTGCTGCAGGTGCAGGCGGGCGCCGTGGACCCGCGCGTGCAGGCGATGTCGCTGTTCGACCCGAAGATCTTCATCGTGATCCTGATGTGGGTGGTCTACTCGTTCGCGCTGTACGCGCGGCGCTCCATCGGCTGGAGCGGGCGGCGGACCGCCGTGCTGTCGGCGGTCGGCTTTACCGTCATGCTGCTCAATTTCGTGCCGATAGGCTACTTCGTGACGCGGAGCCACAACTTCTACTGACGGCTCGCCGGCTGCGTCGTTTCGAACCGCAAGCTGTCCCAGGCTCATGAACCTGTTCCTGCTCGGCGCAAGCCACCACAGCACGCCGATCGATCTGCGCGAGCGGATCGACTTCACGCGGCGCGGTGTCAGCCATGCGCTGGCCGAGCTGGCCCAGCTTCCCGGATTGAGCGAGGTCGTCATCCTGTCGACGTGCAACCGGTCGGAGATCTACGTCATCTGTGACGATCCGCAGAGCGCGCGCCCGGCCCTCACCGCCTTCATGAGCGGGTTCCACGACGTGCCGGAGTCCGAGATCGCGCCCCACCTGTACGCCCGCACGGACACCGACGTCGCCCGCCATCTGTTCCGCGTGGCGGCCGGCCTCGACTCGCTCGTCGTGGGCGAGCCGCAGATACTCGGCCAGGTCAAGGACGCGTTCACGATCGCCTCGGAGCAGCAGCACACCGGCGTCTTCTTCAACCGGCTGTTCCACTGGTCCTTCGGCGCCGGCAAGCGCGTGCGCTCCGAGACCGGGCTCGGCGAGGGCGCCGTCTCGGTCAGCTACGCGTCGATATCGCTCGCGCGCAAGATCTTCGGCAAGCTCGGCAACCTGCGGGCGCTGCTCGTGGGCGCCGGCGAGATGGCCGAGCTGACGGCGACCCATCTCCGCTCACAGGACGTGCGCCGCATCGGCGTGGCGAATCGCACCGCATCCCATGCCGCCGCGCTGGCGGCGCGGGTGGAGGGCGAGGCCGTCCCGTGGGGCCAGATCAGGCGGGAGCTGACGGCCTACGACATCGTGGTGACGGCGACCGGCTCGGTGCAGCCGATCATCACGCGCGCCGACGTCGAGAGCGCCATGAGGCCGCGGCGCGACCGCCCGCTGTTCGTCATCGACCTGGGCGTGCCGCGCGACGTCGATCCGGCGGCGGGCCGGATCGAGCAGGTGTTCCTGTACAACATCGACGACCTGCGCACGATCGTGCAGGAGAACCTGGCGCGGCGCCAGTCCCAGGTCGATCTCGCCGAGCTGATGGTCGATGCCGAGGTGGACAAGTTCATGGCGTGGCTGCGCTCGCGCGCGGCTACGCCGACGGTCGTCGCCCTGCGCGAGCGCTTCGAGACCGTGCGCCGGTCGGAGCTGGCGCGTCTCGAGCCGAAGCTCGCCGGACTGTCGCCCGCCGCTCGGGCGCGCGTCGACGAGGTGACCCGGCTGCTGGTCGAGAAGCTGCTGTCCGCGCCGACCCAGCGCCTGAAGGCGCTGACGGACGAGGAAACCGTCGGCGCCTATACCGAGGCGTTGAACCATCTGTTCAAGCTCGCGGGCGACCAGGGCGACACCGACGCGGCCGCAACCGGCCGCGTCTCCGGCCGCATGCTTGTGTCGACGCGGGGCCGCGGGCGTTGAAGTCGCTGCGGATCGGGACGCGCGGCAGCCCGCTGGCGCTGTGGCAGGCGCGGGCCGTCGGATGCGCAATCGAGCAGGCGGGCGGGCCGCCATGCGAGCCGGTCGTCATCAGGACCACCGGCGACCGTCTGGCCACGCACACCCTGGCGGCCATCGGCGGCAAGCGGCTGTTCGTCAGGGAGATCGAGGACGCCCTGCTGAGCGGGGCGGCGGACCTGGCCGTGCACAGCGCGAAGGACCTGCCGGCCGAGCTGCCGCCCGGCCTGGTGATCGCGGCGACCCTGCCGCGCGAAGACCCGCGGGATGCCCTCGTGGCGGCGGCGCGGCACGCCGCGTCCCCCGACGCGGGGGCCGCGGCGCTGATGGCGGCGCGCGGACCGGCGCCGCGAGTCGGCACGGGAAGCGTGCGCCGCATCGCGCAGTTGTCGCGCGCGTTCCCGGCCGCCTCGTTCGAATCGATTCGCGGCAACGTCGACACCCGCCTGCGCAAGCTCGACGCCGGCGACTACGACGTGCTGGTGCTGGCTGTCGCCGGACTGGTCCGACTCGGTCTGGCGGGGCGCATCTCCGCTCGGCTCGAGGCGGCCGAGTGCGTGCCGGCGCCGGGACAGGGCATCGTCGCCGTGGAGGCGCGCGAGGAGGACCGGGAGACCGCCGCCATGCTGGCAGCGGTCGGGGACCGCGGCGCCCACGCGGCCCTGACGGCCGAACGCGCGCTGGTCCGCGCGCTGGAGGGAGACTGCGGCGTCCCCCTCGGGGCCATCGCCACCGCGGATGCCGGCAGCCTGACGCTGGAGGCGGTCGTCGCCTCCCTCGACGGCACGGAGCTGCTGCGGCGGCGCGAGCAGGGACCGGCCGGGGCGGCGGCGGCGCTCGGAGCACGGGTCGCCGGCCAGTTGCTGGCGGACGGCGCGGGCGCGATCCTGGACCGACATCGTCGATGAAGACCGGGTGCGTCTATCTGATCGGAGCCGGGCCGGGCGATCCGACGCTCATCAGCGTACGCGGCCAGCGCTGCCTGAGCGCGGCCGACGTCGTCGTGCACGACCATCGCGTGCACCACCGGCTGCTGCGGGCGGCCCGCCCGGACGCGGAGCGCATCGACGTGGGGACGGCGGCGCCGCAGCCGCTCGAGCACGACGCGATCGGCTACCTGCTCATGGAGCAGGCGCGCGAGGGGAAGACCGTGGTCCGGCTGAAGTGGGGCGATCCGTTCCTCTTCGACAGCGGCGGCCAGGAAGCGGCGTTCCTGCAAGGCCAGGGGGTGCCGTTCGAGGTCGTGCCGGGCATTCCGCATGCCGTGGGCGGCTCCTGCTGCGCGGGGATCCCGCTCACCTACCCCGGCGCGGGCGACGTGCTGGTGTTCCTGCGCGGGCACGAGGGCCAGACCGAGAGCACGCCCGACGTGGACTGGGCGCACATCGCGCCCCTGGGCGGAACGGTCGTCAGCTACGCCGGCGGCATCCAGCTCGAGACGATCATCGACAAGCTCCTGGCGCACGGACGTGCGGCGTCGGAGCCGGCGGCTCTCATCATCCACGGCACCGCGCCGCGCCAGCGGACCATCCGGGGCTCGCTGGGCGAGCTGCAGCACGTCGTCCGCGACGCGCAGCGCCGCGGCTCGGGCGTGCTCGTGGTCGGTTCCGTCGTGAAGTTTCGAGAGCGCCTGCAGTGGTTCGAGAAGCGCCCCCTGTTCGGCCGGAGGGTGCTGGTCACCCGCGCCCGGGAGCAGGCGGCCGAGCTCGTGGACCGCCTGGCCGAGCTCGGCGCGGAGCCGATCGAGGCCCCCACCATCCGCATCGTGCCGCCGGACGACCACGGTCCGCTCGATGCGGCGTGCGCCGCGGTAGATTCGTTCGACTGGATCGTGCTGACGTCGGTGAACGGCGTCGACTGGTTCATGCGCCGGCTGCTCGCGGGACCGCGCGACGTCCGCAGCCTGAGCGGCGTCCGGCTGTGCGCCATCGGGCCGGCGACCGCCGCGCGGCTCCAGCGCTACGGCCTCAAGGTCGATCTGATGCCGGACGAGCACCGCGCGGAGGCCGTGTTCGACGCCCTGCGCCAGGCCGACGACCTGGCCGGCAGGCGCGTGCTGCTCCCGCGCGCGGATCTGGCCCGCGAGGCGCTCGCGCGCGCGCTGCGCGAGGCGGGGGCGGACGTCACCGAGGCCACCGCGTACAGAACCGTCCTGGCCGCCAGCGAGCCGGGCGGTGAGCCGGACCCGTACAAGCTGCTGCTGGATCGGCAGCTCGACGTCGTGACGTTCACGAGCGCGTCCACCGTGCGGAACTTCGTCAGGATCCTCGGCCAGGGACCGGCTGCCGATCTGCTCGGCACCACCTCCGTGGCCTCGATCGGCCCGGTCACGGCCGCGGCGGCGAAGGAGCTCGGGATCGAGACCCGGATCATGCCGCCGACCTACACGATTCCGGCCCTGGTGGAGGCCATCGCCGACCACTTCGCGGGGACCCGATCATGACAGTGCCTACACACACGCTCCAGCGGCCGCGCGCGGACGAGTCCGCGGGCGGTCCCACCCTGACCCGGCGGCTGCGGCGGCTGCGGCGCTCGCCGGCCATGCGCAACCTGATCCGCGAAACGCGGCTGACGAAGGACATGCTGGTCTATCCCCTCTTCGTCTGCCCGGGACACCAGGTCCGCCGCGAGGTCCCGTCGATGCCCGGCGTGGCGCAGCTCTCGGTCGACGAGGCGGTCCGGGAGGCGGAAGCGGCCGCCGGCGAGGGGATCAACGCCGTCCTGCTGTTCGGACTCCCGGAAGCGAAGGACGAGCGCGGGTCGGCCGCCGGCGATCCGGCCGCGCCCGTGCAGAGCGCGGTCCGGGCAATCAAGCGCGGCATCCCGGACCTGCTCGTCGTAACCGACGTCTGCCTGTGCGAGTACACCTCCCACGGCCACTGCGGCCTCGTCGAAGGCGACGAGATCGTGAACGACGCCACCGTCGGGCTGCTGGCGCAAGCGGCGGTCTCGCACGCCGAGGCCGGCGCGGACGTCGTCGCCCCGTCCGACATGATGGACGGCCGCGTGGCGGCCATCCGCGAGGCGCTCGACGCCGGAGGCTTCGAGGACATCGCCATCATGTCCTACGCCGCCAAGTACTGCTCGGCCTACTACGGACCGTTCCGGGACGCGGCCGACTCCGCGCCGGCATTCGGCGACCGGCGCACGCACCAGATGGACCCGGCCAACGTCGACGAGGCCGTGCGGGAGACGGAGCTCGACATCGAGGAAGGCGCCGACATCGTCATGGTCAAGCCGGCGCTGCACTATCTCGACGTGATTGCCCGCGTCAAGCAGGAGCTGGGCTTCCCCACCGCCGCGTACCACGTCAGCGGCGAGTACGCGATGCTCAAGGCCGCCGCGCGCAACGGCTGGATCGACGAGGAGCGCGCGATGCTGGAGTGCCTGACCGCGATCCACCGCGCCGGCGCCGACATCGTCATCACCTACTACGCCCGCGAGGCCGCGCGCCGGCTGGCCGGCTGACACCGGCGGGGGGCTGGCGGTGCCGCCGGCTTCGACCGCGCTCGCCTCGGCGCCTCCGCAGCCTCCTAAATGCCCCTGACTGCGTCACGAACCGGCGGGGTTGACCCTTGGCACCACGTAGGCTACACTTCTCATTCAAGGAGGTGCCCAATAAGGCTCACTCCCTCGCGTCATGCCGTCGCTCGCCGCGCAGAACGCGGTGTCAGCCAGGAGGCGATCGAGGTCTTGTTCAGCTACGGAAGATATCAACAGGCCGGAGGAGGTCATGAACAGCAAGTACGCCCCCCTCGAGTCTCATCTGCGCGACTCCGGGCGCGAGCGCGTGCCCATGACCTTCGAGGAAATCGAGCGCGTCATCGATGTGCCGCTACCGGCGTCAGCCCTGAAACATCGCGCGTTGTGGTCCAACAACCCTGCCAACTGGGTCATGACGAAGGCTTGGCTGGCGGCTGGGTACGAGACGGAGAAGGTCGACATGACCAACCGCACGCTCGTGTTCCGCAGGGCCCCGGCGGCCAAGCCTTCAGATACCGGCAACGGACCGCAGCCCCCCCCTGGCAGCGACCAGCCTAGCCGCCGTCAGGGTTCGTTTGCGCGCGTCTTTGGCGCACTGAAGGGCACCGTGACCATCTCGCCTGGTACCAATCTGACCGATCCAATCGGCGAAGACTGGGACGCCACCAGATAGCGCTGCCCATGGCCGACCTCCTGCTCGATACCTGCGCGGTGCTCTGGACCGCGCAGGGTGAACCTCTCCGCGAACCAGGCGCGAGCAACCTGCGTGACTCCTACGAACGCGGCGCGCAGCTCATGGTGTCCCCGATCAGTGCATGGGAGGTAGCGATGCTCGCAGCGAAGGGTCGGATCGCACTCGCTCTCGACCCCCATCTCTGGTTCGAGCGCTTCTGCGACCTGCCCGCAGTTGCGCTAGCAGCGATGCCGACATCCGTACTCGTCGCATCGACGACCCTACCGGGGCGACCGCCCAACGATCCCGCCGACCGTATCATCATCGCTACAGCCCGTGCGTTCGGCTACGTCCTGGCAACGCGCGACGCGACGATCCTGGACTACGGCGCCCAAGGTCACATACGGGTCGTTGGTTGTTGATGTAGACAGACCGAGGATCCGGGGAACGAGTCATTCTCGGATCGGCGGATCCGCAACCGCCGTTCGCCGGGCGACGGCCCGCAGGATGTCGTCGAGCACCGCGTCCAGTCTCGTGCCCAGGTCTTCGGCGAGAAAGCGCAGCACGAGATAGCCATGCTCCTGGAGCATCGCGTCCTTGCGGCGGTCGCGACGATACGCGTCTGGGTCCGCCAGATGGCGCGGGCCATCCAGCTCGATCGCCACACGGGCAGCTTCGTCCAGGAAGTCGACTTCCATATGGCCCTGCTCGCAGAAGGGAATCGGCAGCCGGGCGTTCACGTGGAACCGATCGCGAGTCTGCGGCTCGTCCTGCAAGCGCCTGAACAGGAACGCCTCGCTGGCGCTGCGCACCCGTTCGACGCGCGGGCCGTCATCCCGCGTCAGTTCGGTGGCCAATTCAAGAAACAGATCCGCCGCGGGCGCATCGACGCCGTCACGCGCCAGGCGGCGCACGCTGGACTGGAATCGCAGTTTCCAATCGTCAACCGCCGGCAGCGGCACGCTCGCCGGCCAGCCGGGGAGGGCGCCGGCCGGCCGTTCAACGGCGTAGCCCTGCGCCTCGTAGGCGCGGCAGCGCTTCTCGAACATGCGCGCCAGCAGCGGCGCGTCGAGGTCGGCATAGTCGTAAACGCGCACCTCGCGCTTGTGCTCGTGCCGTCGATGCAGCCGGCCGACGTACTGGGACACAGTGCCCCGCCACGAAACAGGCATCGTGAGAAACAGGGTGTCGAGACGGGCCTGGTCGAACCCTTCGCCTGCGAACCTGCCGGTGGCGAGCAGCACAGGCGGCGGCTGGACAGCGGCGGCCCTGGTCAGGGCCGCCGCACGCGCGCGTCGACCCATGCCGCCGCGCAGCGTTATCACCTCCAGACCGCTGCCGTCGAGCCGGTCAGCCAGCGCCTGCAGGTGTTCGATACGTTCCGTCAGCACCAAGGGGGCGCGGCCGCCGCGCGCGTTGCGTACCACGTCGTCGCAGATAGCCGCGTTGCGCGGGTCGTCCGCAATCAACTGCCCGCACAAGCGCTGGAATTCGAGCCGCGGATCGGTCTCCGGCTCGCCGCTGGAGCGGAAGCTCGTGGGGCGCACCAGCACGCGGCGCGAGAACGGCCGCTCGACAGCCCTTCCGTCGGCGCCTCCTCGGTAGCGGACGGGGCCGCAGTGCAGGAACACGATGGGATGATGGCCGTCCTTGCGGGTGATCGTCGCCGACAGTCCGGCAACGTAGCGCGCCTTGGCGCGGCTCACGACTAGCTCGAAGTTACGCGCCGGCACGTGGTGGCACTCGTCGACGATGACGAAGCCGTAGTCGGCAATGCGATCGTCTACCGCGCCCTTGCGGACGAGGCTCTGCATCATGGCGACGTCGAGTTGGCCGGTGAGCCGCTTGCGCCGCCCGCTCAAGCGGCCGACCGTAGCGGCATCGACGTCCAGAAACTCCGACAGGCGCTCGATCCATTGTTCGAGCAACTGCTCGCGGTGCACCAGCACCAGGGTGCTGACCTGGCGCCGGGCGATCAGCCACGCGGCCACCACCGTCTTGCCGAAAGCGGTCGCCGCGGCAAGCACGCCGGTTTCGTGCTGCAGCAACGCGTTGGCGGCCGCTTCCTGCTCCGGCCGCAGCGCGCCGCGGAAAACCACGGGCAGCGCCCGGCCGGTGCTGCGCTCGTCCCTGACCGAGGACTCGATGCCAAGCTCGCGCAGCACCCGTTCGGCGTCCTCCAGGCAGCCGCGCGGCAGCCCCACGAAACGCGGTCCATCCTCGATGCAGTCGACGATTCGAGGTTTGCCCCAGGTGGGCAGGCGCAGCGCCTGGGCGCGGTAGAATTCGGGGTTCTGAAACGCCGCCAGACGCATCAACCGCGCAACGAGTCCGGGCGGCAAATCAACCTTTGCAATGTAGAGCCGGTCGGCCAGAACCAGTTCGGCGGCATCCGGAAGCGGTCCGTCGATGGGCGGATGCGGCCGCCGCCTCGAAGGCGGGGCCGACCAGGGCGCCGCGTCGAAGGCATCGTCATCCGACACGGTGACCGGTCGCACGCCCAACACGCGCCCCTCCGCCTCCGCCTGACCGACGAGTTCCTCGGTCGTTGACAGGGATGTGCGCCCAAGCTGCGCGAGAAACGCCCACTGGTCGGGATGGGGGACCAGGTTTCCGTCCACGAACACGCTGTTGCCGGCACGCCGGGCGGCGCCCTGCAGGGGCAGCGCGATCAGGTTGCCGAACCCGCCGCGGGGGAGGGTGTCCTGGCTCGGGAAGAAACGGTCGTACGACCCGAACCCCAGATCGGGACGCCGGTCCATGGCCTCGGTGAGCAGCAACGCGCCTAGCCGACGGGCCAGGGCCGCTGATACCGCCTGCTCGAAGAAGATCCAGACGTGGCCGCCGTTTCCCGACCGTGAACGCTCGAGCGCGGCCGGCACCGCCCGCCTGACACAAGCCGCCAGATAGGCCGCGGCGTCCGCGGGCCAGCCGGCACCATCGAAGTCGACCGCGAGAAAGTGGCACGTCTCGTCGATCAGCAGCGGATAGACGCCCATGATGAACGGCTCGCCCCGCGAGCCCGCACCGGAAAGGTGGCATCGAATCGCGTCGTTGGTGACGGCCAGGAAGCGCTGCTCCGAACAATCGCTGCACTTGATCCGCGGCTTGCCGCACACCCCCGGCACCCACTCGTTCTCGCACGCCGGGGCGTAGCCGGACCGCCCGCTGCGGCGGCTTTCGAACCGCCGCGGATAGACGTCCCGGCGGCCGCGGAAGAGCGTGCGAAAGAGGGCGATCTTGTGCTCCGGGGCCGATCGGCGATTGATACCGGCGGCGTCGGGACAGGGCGGCGCGCCGTCTGACATTTTCCCGATTCTATCTCGCGGCCAACCGCCCGATCGGCCGCACCGATCGCCGTCGGCGGGGTCGGACTGCGGGGGTTGTCCAACCATTCGAAAGCAGCACGGCCAATCCGACGCCAGGCGCCAAGCGTCAATCCGCGCCGGGCAGGCCGCCCGCGCCCGACCCCGCATCCGCCGTGATATCGTTCCGCGAATGCCTCGCGCCAGACGGTCGGAATCGGGCAAGCTGTTCACGCGCGCCAAGGCCGTGCTCCCGGGCGGCGTCGACAGCCCGGTGCGCGCGTTCGGCGCCGTCGGCGGCGAGCCGCCGTTCATCGAGCGGGCGCGGGGCGCGCGGATCCGGGACGTCGACGGGCGGACCTACGTCGACTACGTCATGTCCTGGGGCCCGCTCATTCACGGGCATGCCCCGGCCGGGCTGATCCGCGCGCTGCGCGCCGCGGCGGGCCGGGGCACCAGCTTCGGCGCGCCCACCGCGCTGGAAGTGGACCTGGCGCGGCTGGTCGTCCGCCTCGTGGTGTCGATCGAGCGCGTCCGGTTCGTCAACTCCGGCACCGAGGCGACGATGAGCGCGATTCGCGTTGCCCGCGCCGCCACGGGCCGCGACCGGATCGTCAAGTTCGCAGGCTGCTACCACGGCCACGGCGACGCGTTCCTCGTCCAGGCGGGCTCCGGCGCGACGACGCTCGGCGTGCCGACCAGCCCCGGCGTGGCGCGCGGGACGGCGGCCGACACGCTGATTGCCGACTACAACGACCTCGCCTCCGTGGAGCGCCTGTGCCGCGTCCACCGCGGCAAGGTCGCGGCGGTCATCGTCGAGCCGATCGCCGGCAACATGGGCGTCGTGCCGCCGGCAGCCGGCTTTCTCGAGGGCCTGCGGGAGCTGTGCGACCGGCACGGCGCCGTGCTCATCTTCGACGAGGTCATCTCGGGCTTCCGAGCCGCCCGGGGCGGCGCGCAGGCGGCCTGCGGCGTGCGCCCGGACCTGACCTGCCTGGGCAAGATCATCGGCGGCGGGCTGCCGGTGGGCGCCTACGGCGGGCGCGCCGACCTGATGGCGCAGGTCGCGCCGGTCGGGCCGGTCTACCAGGCGGGAACGCTGGCGGGCAATCCGCTGGCGATGACCGCCGGCATCTGGGCGCTGTCCAACCTGTCCGCGGCGCTCTACCGCCGTCTGGCGGCGCTCGGCGAGCGCCTCGCAGACGGGTTCCGCACCGCCGCGCGCGAGGCCGGGGTCCCGCTCACGGTCAACGTGGCCGGCTCGGTCCTCACGCCGTTCTTCAGCCCCGGTCCCGTCGTCGACTACGCGTCCGCGACCGCGTCCGACACCGCCGCGTACGCGACGTTCTTCCGGGGGATGCTGCGGCGCGGCATCTATCCCCCGCCCTCCCAGTTCGAGGGCTGGTTCCTGTCGGCCGCGCACTCCGAGCGCGACGTCGACGCGACCGTCCGCGCGGCGCGCCGGTCCCTGGAGGAAGTCGCGGCAGCCGATGCCTGACAGCCCCGGCATGACGACCGTCCGCCTCCATCGCACGACGGGCGTTCCCGTGGGCGGCCTGCAGATCGGCGGCGGGGCCCCGGTGGCGGTGCAGTCGATGACGCTGACCGACACCGCCGACGCAGCCGGGACCGCGGCGCAGTGCGTGGATCTGGCCAACGCGGGGTCCGAGCTCGTGCGCGTCACGGTCAACCGCGACGAGGCAGCCCGCGCGGTGCCGGAGATCAAGCGGCGGATGCTCGACGCCGGCTGCGCGGCGCCGCTGATCGGCGACTTCCACTACAACGGCCACCTGTTGCTCACGCGTCACCCCGACTGCGCGGCCGCGCTCGACAAGTACCGCATAAACCCGGGCAACGTCGGCACCGGCCGACGGCGCGACGAGCAGTTCCAGACCATCTGCGCCGTGGCGCGCGAGCACGGCAAGCCGGTGCGCATCGGGGTCAACGGCGGCTCCCTGAACCAGGAGCTCGTCATGGCCAGGATGCAGGAGAACACCGACGCCGACCTCGGCAGGACGTCGGAAGAGATCATCAACGAGTGCATGATCGTCTCGGCGCTCGATTCGACGGCCCTCGCGCTCGACTGCGGCCTGCGGGAGAGCCAGATCGTCATCTCGTGCAAGGTGTCGCGCCCGCGCGACCTGATCGCCGTGTACCGCGCGCTGGCCCGGCAGACCTCGCAGCCGCTGCACCTCGGGCTGACCGAGGCCGGGATGGGCATCAAGGGCATGGTGTGGTCGGCGTCGGCCATGGGCGTGCTGCTCAGCGAAGGCATCGGCGACACGATCCGCGTCTCCCTGACACCCCGGCCCGGCGGCGATCGGCGCGAGGAGGTCACCGCCGCCTGCGAGCTGCTGCAGGCCCTGGGTCTCCGCTCGTTCGCGCCGAGCGTCACCGCCTGCCCGGGCTGCGGCCGGACTACGAGCAGCACGTTCCAGGAGCTGGCCGAGCGGATCCAGGACTACGTGCGCGGCATGATGCCGCAGTGGAAGCAGGCGTACGACGGCGTCGAGGAGATGACCGTCGCCGTCATGGGCTGCGTCGTGAACGGTCCGGGCGAGTCGAAGGCGGCCAACATCGGCATCAGCCTGCCCGGCACGGGCGAGGCCCCGACCTGTCCGGTGTACATCGACGGGCGTCACGAGCACACGCTACGCGGCTCGTACGACGAGCTCGCGACGGCTTTCCGCGCGCTCGTCGACGACTACGTCGAACGCAGGTACGCGCGGAAGCCCACCCCTTCGTAGGCCACCGGGACGTGTCGATCCGCCTGATTGCCGTCGACATCGACGGCACCCTGCTCGACGGCCGCGGCAACCTGCCCGCACGCAACCGCCGGGCCGTGCGGCGTGCGCTCGACGCCGGCGTCCACGTGGTGCTGGCGACCGGGCGCGCCTTTCACCACGCCGCGCCGACGGCCGCCGAACTCGCCGACGACATCGTTCTCATCGTCAGCAACGGGGCGCTGACCAAGACCGTCGGCGGCAGCACGCTGGCAAGCAGGCTGCTGCCGCGCGCGACCGCGCGCGCCGTGCTGGCCGCCCTGCGCCCGCGACACCAGGGCGTCGCCGTGATCTTCGACCGGCCGGACGCGCGGCAGTACACGTACGACGGCATCGACTGGCGTCATCCCCAGCGCGCGTGGTACTACGAGCGGAACCGGGCGTTCATGACGCGCGCCGAGCCAATCGAGGCCGCGCTGACGGACGACCCCGTGCAGGTCTCGTACACCGGCAGCGTGAGCGGCATGCGCGCCCTCGAGGTCGACGTGCGCCGCCTGCCGGCGGCCGGCGATCTGGCCATCACCCTGACCGAGTACCCCGACCGCGACTTCTCGCTGCTCGACCTCACCGCGGCCGGCTCGTCGAAGGGCGCGGCCCTGGCGTTCTGGGCGCGACGGCTGGGCATCGACCGGCAGGACGTCATGGCCGTCGGCGACAACCTGAACGATCGCGAGATGCTGGAGTTCGCCGGGGCCCCGGTGGTGATGGGCAACGCCGTCGCGCCGCTCAGGGCGCGCGGCTGGCCGCTGACGGCGCCGCACGACGAGTGCGGTCTGGCGGACGCGATCGAGCGGACGCTCGCCGGCGAACCGCCGGGACGGACGCCAGCATCCGGGGCAGGTCGCGCTCCCGCCGGCGCCAGATCGCCAGCAGCAGGGCCCCGACCAGCGCGAGGCCGATGAGGATGCCGATCCAGAGGCCGATGACGCCCCAGCCGGCCACGAAGCAGAGCGTGTAGCCGATCGGCAGCCCGCACATCCAGTGTCCGGCCAGGTTCAGCCGCATCGGCGTGCGCGTGTCGCCGAGACCGCGCAGCGCGCCGGTCGCCGCCACCTGCAGGCCGTCGAAGATCTGGAATAGCGCGGCGACGAAGATGAGCGTCAGGCCGATGCCGACCACCCGGCCGTCCGGCGTGAAGACGCCCAGAACCAGCCGCGGCACGGCGAGGAAGAGCGCCGCCGACACCGTCATCACGCCGGCGCCCAGCGCGATCGTGCTCCAGCCCGCGGCGGACGCCCCGGGCGCGTCGCGCCGCCCGACCGCGTGACCGACGCGGACCGCCCCCGCCGCCGAGATCCCGAGCGGCACCATGAACGTCAGGCCCGACACGTTCGTGACGATCTGGTGCGCCGCGAGGGTCGTCGGATCGAGGCGCCCGGCCAGGAGCGTCACCGCCGCGAACGCGCCGTACTCCAG
>JAAXGX010000210.1 GCA_012271165.1 Vicinamibacteraceae bacterium
GCGCTGTGCGCGCCTTGCGGCGGCGGGTCACCTACGGGCGCTCGCGGAAGCGGGTCTCGGTGCAGCGGGTGAGGTCGACGACCCCCAGCATGTCGAGCTGCAGGGCGCCGAACTCGTCGTCCGCCAGGAGGATGTCGGCGAAGTCCTGGCGCATGTCGGGGTCCGGGTGCCGCTCGCTGAACATGATCTGGTCGGTGGGCTGCTCGAGGCTCTGAAAGCCCGTCATCCAGCGGCCGATCCGCACCGACATCTCCGCGAAGGGGTACTTCCGCGCGACCAGGTCGTCCATGGCCCGCGCGATCGCCGCGGCGGCGACCTCCTGGCCAGGCTCGATGTTGCAGATGCGGCGGAAGACGAACAGGTCCTCGTCCTGCCCCGCGACCTCCCGCTCCGCGGCCCCCACGATGCCGAGCAGCACGATCATGACGACGGCGATTCTCATGGAGCTACCCCCCTCGCTACACGAGCTCGACGCGGACGTTCATCCTCGGCACGGCGGCCAGCTTGCGGTCTCCGGTGACCAGCGACTCCCCGAGCGCTTCCGCCAAGGCGACGTAGAGCGCATCATACGCGCTGACGTTGTTGCGAAGCCCCCACACCCGGTCGAGGAAGGGTTCGTGAGGATACCGTTCGACGTCGAGCTGTCTCCAGTGGTGGAGCGCCTGGACCGCACGCTGTTCACCAAGCGCCCCGCCCAGCGCGTAACGCCGCAGCACCTGGGCGATCTCGATGTCGATGAGATGCGGCACGTGCACCACCTCGGCGTCCGTGGCGATTCTCTCGCCGAGCCTTGTGCCGCGGGTAGTGTTCAGTAGCAGTTCCACGGCGCCCGAGGCATCCAGCACCATCAACGCCGCCCCCGCTCTTCCCGCAGAACTTCCGCGGGTGAACGACCGAGCGCGGGCTGCGGCTGTTGACGAATCGCCCGGAGCAGCTCCTGCCGGCTCGGTCGTGCAAGCGCCCTCTCGATCTCCCGCAGCACGTAGAGCGACATCGAAACGCCTTCCATTGCGGCACGGGCCTTCAGCCGCCGGTGCACGGACTCCGGCACGTTCCGAATCTGGATCATGGTCGTCATGCGTGAAGTATGAAAACATCATCTGGAGCTGTCAATCAGGCTCGTGCGCATGATTCCGTAGCCGGCCGGGAGTGCCGCCGGGGCGGCGGCGCGAGGGTGCGAAGCCCCGATGGGAGTCCGCTACGCCCCGGCGAGCGGGGACCGGAAGCTCGGGATGCGGCGGTAGCCGTGATTCTCCGTCAGGAGAACCGCCGCCGGGACGACGAACATGTTCAGGGCGGTGGACGAGAACAGCCCGCAGACGATGACGAGGGCCAGCGGCGCCTGGATTTCGCTCCCCGGCTGGCCGGCGCTGAGGGCCACCGGGAGGAGCGCCAGACCGGTCGACAGCGCCGTCATCACGATCGGCACGATGCGGTCGACCGAGCCGCGGATCACCGCCTCGCGCACGTCGGGCACGCCCTCCTCGTGGCGCAGGCGCCGGATGCGGAGCATCAGCATGATGCCGTTGCGGGTCGCGATGCCGAACAGGGCGATGAACCCGATCAGCGCCGCGATCGACAGCACGCCGCCGCCCAGGAACACGCCGGCCACGCCGCCGATCAGCGCCAGCGGCAGGTTGAGCATGATGATGGCCGCATCGCGGGCCGAGAGGAACGCGCTGTACAGGATCAGGAAGATGCCGGCGACGGCGCCGAGGCCGAGACCCAGGAGCACGCGCTCGGCCTGGGCTTCCGCCTCGAACTGCCCGCCGTACTCCACCCGGTAGCCCTCCGGCAGGGTGACGCCCGCGGCCACCCGCTCGCGGATGTCCGCAACGACGCTGCCGAGGTCGCGCCCCGCGACGTTCGCGGTGACGACGATCCGGCGCTGGGCGTTCTCGCGTCCGATGAAGTTGGGCCCGCGGTCCTCGACGATGTCGGCGAGGCTGCCGAGCGGCACCCGGGCGCCCGCCGGCATGTCGAGGCGCGTCTGCCACATCGCGTCCAGGTCGGCCAGATCGCTCGTGGGGTAGCGCATGACGAGCGGCACCGCGAGCTGATCGTCGATGATCTGGCCCACCCGGCGGCCGAGCAGCGCCGTCTCCAGCACCGAGGCCGCCTGGCCGGCGGGCAGGCCGTGCCGGGCTAGCGCGGCGCGGTCGAAGCCGACCCGCACGGTCGGGATGTCGGCCTGGGGCTCGAGCGCCAGGTCGACCAGCCCGGCGATGCCCTGCATGGCCGCCAGGCCCTGGGATCCCAGGACGCGCAGCACGCCCAGGTCGGGGCCGAAGATCTTGACGGCGATGTTGGCGCGCTGTCCGGACAGCATGTGGTCGATGCGGTGGGAGATCGGCTGCCCGATGGTGATGGACGTGCCGGGCACCAGCGAGAGCCGCTCGCGAATCTCCGCCAGCACGACGTCGCGCGGCCGGCCGGCCGGGGTCAGCCGGACGTCTATCTCGGCCGACTCGACCCCCTGAACATGCTCGTCGAGCTCCGCCCGGCCCGTCCGCCGCGCCGTCGCCGCCACCTCCGGCACGTCGAGCAGCAACCGTTCGATGGCGCTCCCGAGCGCATTCGATTCCTCCAGGCTGGTGCCCGGGAGGGTGACCGCGCTGATGACGAGCGCGCCTTCGTTGAAGGCCGGCAGGAACGCCCGGCCCATGCGCGGAATGGTGGCGAGCGAAACCGCCAGCAGCAGCACGGCGGCGCCGAGAACCAGCGCCGGCCGCCCCAGCACGACGGGCAGCACGCGGCCGTAGCCGCGCCTCAGGGCCGCCGCCAGCGGCGGCTCGCGTCCCTCGCGGATGCGCCGCTCGCCGGGCAGCAGGTACGCGCACAGCGCCGGCGTCACCGTGAGCGCAACGACCAGCGACGCTGCCAGCGCGATCAGGTACGCGAAGCCGAGCGGCTGCAGCAGCCGGCCCTCCACGCCCGCCAGAAAGAAGAGCGGCAGGAACACGAGCATGACGATGAGCGTGGCGAAGACGATGGACGCACGAATCTCCCGGCTGGCGCGATAGACGACGGCTATCACCGGGCGCCGCGTTTCCGCCGGCAGGGCCGCGTTCTGGCGCAGGCGGCGCGCGACGTTCTCGACGTCGACGATGGCGTCGTCGACCAGCGCGCCCACCGCGATCGCCATCCCCCCGAGCGTCATCGCGTTGATCGACAGGCCGGCCAGGCGCAGGCCGACGACGGCGGCCAGGAGCGACAGCGGAATGGCCAGCAGCGTGATGGCGCCGGCGCGCAGGTTGGCCAGGAACAGCAGCGTGACGGCGATGACCAGCAGCGTGCCGTCGCGCAACGCGCCGTTCAGGTTGGACAGCGCAAGCTCGATGAAGTCGGCCTGCCGGAACAGCCGGGCGTCGAGCTGCATGCCCGCCGGCAGATCGGCCCGAATCTCGTCGAGCACCCGCTCGAGGTCGCGGGTCAGCGCCAGCGTGTTGACGTCGGGCTGGCGGTGGACGCCGAGAATGACCGCCGGCTGCCCGTTGCGCGAGCCGTCACCCCGCTTGAGCGACTCGCCCACCCGCACCTCGGCCACGTCGCGCACGCGGATCGGCCGCAGGGCGCGGGTCGCGACGACCGTCGCGCCGATGCCTTCGGCGTCGCGGGCGCGCGCGGCGCCCTGAATGAGGTACTCCTGTCCGCCGGCCCGGCGGAAGCCGGCCGAGGTGTTGCGGCTCGCGCGGCGCAACGCCGCCTCGACCGCGCTCAGGGCGACGCCGTAGTCGTCCAGCCGTTCGGGATCGACCAGCACCTCGAACTGCCGCCGCTGGCCGCCGATCACCGTCACCTGGGCGACGCCGGGCGTCGCCAGCACGCGCCGGCGGACGAGCGTGTCCGCGACCGTGCGCAACGCCAGCGGGCTGTGCACGGCGGATTCCAGGGCGACGAACATGATCTCGCCCATGATCGACGAGAGCGGCGCCAGCACCGGCGGGTCGACGCCGTCCGGCAGGGTCGCCGACACGGCCGCCAGCTTCTCGGCCACGGTCTGGCGCGCGCGATGGACGTCGGCGCCCCAGTCGAAGTCGAGCCAGATGACCGCAACGCCGACGGCTGTCGAAGAACGCACCCGGCGGACGCCGGACGCCCCGTTGAGGGCGGCCTCGATCGGATAGGTGACCAGCGCCTCGAGGTCGGTCGGGGCCATCCCGTGCCCCTCGACCAGCAGGGTCACCGTGGGCGCGGTCAGCTCCGGCAGGACATCGACCGGCATGCGCGCGGCCACGTAGCCGCCCCAGACGAGGAAGGCGGCCGCGACGACGAGCACGCCCAGGCGGTTGCGCAGCGACCAGCGGATGAGCGCGTCGAGCAGCACTGTTTTGCTGGCACTCTAGCGGGCCGCGGCGCGCCGCGAATCTGAAGTTTTCCTGAAGATTCCCTGAAGCGAAGCCGGGGCCGGGATCGGACAAAAGGCGCCGGCATGGTTGCACGCGGGGCCGCGCTGCGCCATCATGCGTGTACTTGCTCGAAAGAAGCCCGCGGCAGAGCGGGCAGGGAGGTGTCAGATGAACGGTCGCTGTCTCGTTGCGGTGCTCGCCGTAATCGCCGTCGGGTCGCTCATGCCGGCGGCGGCCTCCGCGCAGGGCACGTGGGAGACGCCGTGGGGCGATCCCGACCTGCAGGGCGTCTGGACGAACACCACCACGACGCGCCTCGAACGGCCCGACGATCTGGCGGGACAGACGTTCCTGAGCGACGAGGAGCGCGTCGCGCGGGACGAGGAGCGGGCGCGCAACGCGGATCAGCCGCCGCCCCCCGGGCAGACGGGCGCGTACAACGACTTCTGGATGGAGCGGGGCAACGAGTCGGCGCGGACATCGCTGATCGTCGACCCGCGCGATGGGAGGCTGCCGACCCTGATGCCCGCCGAGGCCGCACGGCGCGCCGCGTACAATGCCGCCCGGGGCCTCGATCCGGCCGGACCGGAGGACCGCAGCCTGTACGAGCGCTGCATCTCGCGCGGCATGCCGGGCTCGATGATGCCCGGCTTCTACAACCACAACTACCAGATCTTCCAGACGCCGGGCTACGTCGTCATCTTCGTCGAGATGATCCACGACGCCCGCATCATTCCCCTGGACGGGCGTCCCCATGCCAATCGCGGGATTCGCCAGTGGCTCGGCGACTCGCGCGGCCGCTGGGAGGGCGATACGCTGGTCGTCGAGACGACCAACCTGGCGCAGGTCGCCGGCAGGAGCGTGACCGTGTACGGCGCCAGCGAGACCACGCACCTGGTCGAGCGCTTCACGCGCGTTGCCGAGGACACGATCGACTACGAGTTCACGCTGACCGATCCGACGGAGTACCACAGCGCCTGGACCGCGTCGATTCCGATGACGGACCTCGGCGGCCCGCTCTACGAGTACGCCTGCCACGAGGGAAACTACGGGCTGGAGAACATCCTGGCGGGCGCCCGCGCCGCCGAGGAGGCCATGGAGTAGCCGCCGGCGTGCTCGACGGCATCCCCTTGCAAGAAGGCGCGCCGAAAGTCCATCATGAGGGACGGTATCGGCACGACGGCACACGGAGTGATCGGACGGAGTGATCAGGAGGATCAGATGCGGTATCCATATCTCGCGGCATGGACGGTGATCGGAGCGCTGCTGCTGGCGCCGGCCTTCGCCGCCGCGCAGTCGCAGGGGATGAACCTGCGCACGGCCTGGGGCGATCCCGACCTGCAGGGCGTCTGGCATTCGTCCGGCGCCGTGCCCATGGAGCGGCCCGACGAGTACCAGGGACGGACGACCCTGACCGACGAGGAGACCAGCGAGCGGCAGGCCGAGGCGGCCGACCGCGACGAGGAGCTCCTGCTGGCCGCGCCCCGGCGGACGGTGGCGGGCGGCAACGTCGGGGCGTACAACAACTTCTGGATGGAGCGCGGGACGCCGACGAACCGGACGTCGCTGCTCGTCGATCCCCCGGACGGCCGCTTCCCGCCGCTCACCCCGGCCGGGGAGTACGCCAGGGACAACAGTCCGCGCGACGACGACACCTGGGAGGACCGGCACATCTGGGAGCGCTGCGTGACCCGCGGCGGCATGCCCAACGCCATGTTCCCGCGCGCCTACAACAACAACTTCCAGATCTTCCAGGCGCCCGGATACGTCGCCATCCTGCACGAGCAGGTCCACGAGACCCGCATCGTCCCGCTGGACGATCTGCCCGCCCTGCCGGAGGAGATCGCCCAGTGGAACGGCGTGCCGCGCGGGCACTGGGACGGCGACACGCTGGTGGTGACGACCACGAACGTGCACCCCAACGTGAGCGCGCTCCAGCCCTGGTCGGCCTTCAACTCGCACAGCGGGTCGGGTGAGGGCATGGTCCTCGTCGAGCGCTTCACGCGGGTCGGCAGGGACACCGTCGAGTACCAGATCGAGGTCAACGATCCGCAGATGTACACGCGGCCCTGGACGGTCGCGTACCCGTTCACGAACCTCGGTCAGCCCATCTACGAGTACGCCTGCCACGAGGGGAACTACGGCATGGAGGGCATCCTCTCCGGCGGCCGCGCGGACGACGCGGCAGCCGCCGCGGCCTCGCGGCAGTAGGCCTGCGCGCGCCCCGGCGGTCGTCCGGGACCGCCGGGGCGCGCGACGACTCCACGCCCCACCCCGCGCCCCTTGTATGGCGCCGGCCGATCTCCTATGCTTCGCGGCATGAGCGACATCCATGACCGCGTTCGACGTACGGCCGGGCACCTTCCCGCTCCCCTGTCGCGGCGCGGGTTCATCCTGAACGCCGCCGGCGGCGTGAGCTTCCTGGGCGTCATGCACCTGCTGCGCGAGGCCGGGCTGCTCGCCCAGAGCGGCGGCCGCGCGGGAGCGGATCCCCAGCAGATCTTCCAGACGGCCGTCGACGAGGCGATCGCGGCGGGCGAGGTCGGCATCCAGTTCGCCGTCTACAAGGACGAGGAGCTGGTCGTCGACGTCTGGGGCGGCGTGGCCGACCAGG
This sequence comes from Vicinamibacteraceae bacterium, assembly GCA_012271165.1. Lineage (GTDB taxonomy): Bacteria > Acidobacteriota > Vicinamibacteria > Vicinamibacterales > UBA8438 > JAAXGX01. The sequence goes on from JAAXGX010000210.1 coordinate 6,964, forward strand.
CGACCGGCCGCGAGGTCGACCGGCAGACCCTCTTCAACGTCTTCTCGGTGACCAAGGCAATCACGGCCACGGCGCTGCACATCCAGGCCGAGCGGGGGCTGGTCTCCTACGATGCGCCCATCACCCGCTACTGGCCCGAGTTCGGCGCGCACGGCAAGGACAGGACCACGGTGCGCGACGGCCTCAGCCACCGCACCGGCATCCCGGCGATGCCGGCCGGGGTCACGCCGGAGCAGATGGCCGACTACGACTGGATGGTGAACGCGCTGGCGAACCTGGAGCCGGTCTTCGAGCCCGGCACCACCAACGCGTACCACAGCTACACCTGGGGCTGGATCAACTCCGTGGTCGTGGAGCGGACCGATCCGCAGCAGCGGCCGTTCCGCCAGTTCGTGCACGACGAGATCGCCCAGCCGCTCGGCATCGAGGACCTGTGGATGGGCCTGCCGCCCGAGGACGAGCCGCGGGTCGCGCACATGTACAACTCCGAGATCTCGATCGCCGATCAGGCCACGGCGCGTGGGCGGTCCATGCCGCTACAGGTGGCCGGCACGCAGGACGTGTTCGGGCGCTCCATCGTCCGGCAGGCGGTCATCCCGGGCGCGGGCGGCATCTACAACGCGATCAGCTCGGCGCGCTTCTTCGCGCTGCTGGCGAACGAGGGCCAGCTCGACGGCGTGCGCCTGCTCTCGCCCGAGCGGGTGCGCGGCTGCCTGGAGCCGCGCCCCGACACCGACAAGCTCGACGTCGGCCGCGGCACGATCACGCGCGTGTCGAACGGCGGCTTCTGGCTCGAGGCCCCCGGCGTGGTGGGCAGCGGGCGCATCCTGAGCCACCCGGGGCTCGGCGGCTCCATCGGCTGGGCCGACCTGGACAACCGCCTTGCAGTAGCGATGTGCCACAACCGGCACGGGCTGGCGTATGCGGAGCCGCTCGCCGGCGCGATGGGCAAGGCCTTTGGCGTCATGTAGCCGCGTCGGCGGCAACCGGAGCCGCAGGCGACGATTGCCGGGCTAGGGGGCCGGGTTCACCAGCCCGGCCAGCAGCTCGCCGGTACGCTCCCTGGCCGTGGCGAGACGCTCCTCGAGCTGATCGAACACGAAGCGGTGGCCGGCCTGCCGCGCCTGAATGAGCGGCACCTCGGCCTGCCGGTAGGCCGCCCGGAAGGCGGCCTGCCGCTGCTCGTCGCGGATGCGGTCGATCAGGTGCTCGGCCGCGTCGAGCGATTCGCGCACGTCCGCGATCCCCTCCAGCAGCAGCCGTGCCCCCGCCGCGCGTCCCGGGCGTGGTGCGACGCCGTCCGGACCGTGGCAGGTGGAGCACCGCCGCTCGAGCCCGGCGGGAGACAGGAGACTCGCGCCGACGCTGCCGTGGCAGGTCGAGCACGTCGGGACGCGGCGGTCACCCTCGCCCAGCAGCTCGTGGTGCCGGCTGGTCTGAAAGTTCACGTAGGGGCCGGTGTGGCAGCCGCCGCACGTTCTCGGGAGCTGCGTGCGGTGCACCGGACTCGACGGATTGAAGCTGCCCAGCACGTCCCGGTGCGCCTGGAGCCGCTCGAAGGTGCCCGGATCGCCGCCGTGGCACCGCTCGCAGCCCACGTTGTTGCGGCCGTGCGGTGAACGGCTCCACTCGTCCAGGTGGTTCGGCGCCGGCGCGGTGTAGACGTTGGCGACGTGGCAGTCCGCGCAGTTGCTCCGGTCGAACTGCGCCAGAACGGGAGGCGCGCAGACCAACCCCAGCCACGCCACGGCCAGGCCGGCGCTGCCCACATGTCGAGAGTGCGCCTTCGGCGCGGCCGCGCGCCGGCAGGCGGTCAACGGGTACGGCTCACGACGTCTGCTCATCGTTCGGCCTCCTGTACCCCAGAGCTTACCAGCAAGCGCACGCCGGGCCGGCCTCCACGACCGGCGCGCGCCAGCGTGACGCACGCCGCCGGGGCCGCTCAACCCCTGCGCCGGATGGCTCTGCGCGGCCGAGCCTTCCGGGGCGCTCGCGCCGCAGGCTTGGCAGGCTTGAGAGTCCGGGCCCGCGGCGGACGGGGGATGTGGGTAGGCCATTCGACGAGCTCCGGCCAGTTCTCGGAGAGGAACCGGAGGGCGCGCTCCGCGCGGCGGGTGGTGATGGCGCTGCCGCGGCGCAGCCGCGCAATCGTGTCGCCGCTGCCGGTCGCGCAACGGGACACCGTCGAGATGCTGCGGCCGGTCTGCTCGGCGAAGAGTGCGCAGAGAACGACGAGGTGCCGCACCGTGTCGTCCACGACGCGGTTACGTTGCCACAAATAACATGCCGTGGCAAGGGCGGTTTCGTGTATCGTGCTAGACGTGACACGATTCGGCGTCGAGTACCTGCGGCGGGCCGTCCAGCACAGGGTGGAGACGGAAGGGCTGCGGCCGTTCTCCGTGCGCACCGGCATTCCGCTCGGCCAGCTCCGCAGCCTGCTCCAGGGTCGGGCTGCGCGGAGCACCACCCTCGAGCGCATGTCGTCGGTCCTGGGCCTGGAGTTCTACATCGGCCCCGCGCGCAAGGGGAGGCTCTCGCGGCCGGCACTGCCCCCGGAGATCGCGGAGGTGCTCCACCTGCCCAAGGACGCCCACGTCGCCGACGCGGTCGGGTTGATCGACAAGGACCGGATGGCAGCGCAACTGCGCAAGGGGATGGGCGTCGTGCGGGACCTGGTCGACCGGGCGGCCGCGGCGGCGGACCTGATTCCGGGCCTGGTTTCCGCGGAGCGCGACGCCCAGCCCACGCCGCGGGCGGACACCGTGGCCATCATTCCGTTCGCGCCCCACTTCCAGTTGCCGGCCGGACACGGCGAGGTGGTGTTCGAGCAGTCGTCGGAGATGTCGATAGCGGTCGCCCGGGACGCGGTGGCGCCCTGGGCGCGGCCGGAGCATCTGACGTGTTTCCGCGCGACCGGCGACGCGATGGAGCCGACGGTCCAGGACGGCGATCTGGTTGCCGTCGACCAGCACCGGACGCGGCCGCTCGAGGACGAGCTGTTCGCGGTGCTCACCGAGAGCGGGCTTTCGGTCAAGCGCCTGCACCATTCAGAAGGACACTGGTTCCTCGTCAGCGACAACCCGGCGCACCTGTCCCGGCCGCTCGGCGACCGCGACCGCATCGTGGGACAGGTGGCGTGGTGCGGGCCGCATGGCCACGATTAGGTTGCGGCGAGGCGGTCGAGGACCGTCTCGTAGATCGCCCTGACCTCGGCCGTGGTCTCGCGATAGCGCGCGAGCAGCTCGCCGCCTGACGTCGGCGTGCCGAGCTGGCGCGCCAGCGGCTCGAGCGCGGCCGGGTCGGTCGAGATGGCGCTCGCGTCGCTGTCGGTGTGGATGCGGAGCACGGTCTCCAGCTCGCGCAGAAAGGCGTAAGCCTCACGCAGCGCCGCCGCCTCGCCCGCAGGCAGGAGCTGCGTGGCGGGCAGCGCGGACAACAGGCGCCGCGTGCCGGGCACGCGGAAGCCCTCGCGGGCGGACCCCTCCCTGAGCTGCAGCACCTGCAGCAGGAAGTCGATGTCCGCGAGCCCGCCGCGGCCGCGCTTCAGATCGAGCTGGCCGCCGCCGGCCTCGGCGGTCAGCTCGCGCTCCATGCGGCCGCGGACGTGCCGCGCGTACCCGGGAATCTCGGGACTCCACGGCCCGTAGACGAAGCGGCCGACCGCCTCCTGCACCTGACCGGCGAGCCCCGCATCGCCGCCCACGAACCGGCAGCGCGTCCAGGCCATCCGCTCCCAGATCTCCGCGCGCTCGGCCAGGTAGCGCTCGAAGGCGCCGAGCGGCGTCGCCAGCGCTCCCATCCGGCCCTCGGGACGCAGCCGCGTGTCCAGCTTGTACGCGAAGCCGGCGGCGGTCGTCTTCGAGAGCAGGTCGTAGATGGCCCGCACGAACTTCTGGTGCCGCTCGAAGCGGCGCGCATCGCCCGCGTCGCCCGCGTACAGAAAGACCAGGTCCAGATCGGAGTACACCGTGAGCTCGCGCCCGCCGAGCTTGCCGAGCGCGAACACCGCCCAGCCGGCGTCGGCGTCCGCCGCGTCCGGCGTGGGCGGGGACCGGCGTGCGACGGCGCGCGCGGCCGCGCGTACGGCGCAATCCGCCACCATGGACAGCTTCTCGTTGAGGAGATCGAGACGTCGGGCCGTCAACCATTCGGCCAGCACCTTGAACTCCTGGATTGCCTTCACGCGACGGAACGGATCGAGCGTGGATTCGATGTCCGCGCCGGTCGCGACCGCCTCGTCGAGGGCCTCCACGACAGCCGCGTGGAACGCCTTCCGGTCGAGCGCGCCGCCAGCCAGGAAGTCGAGGACCTCCGGGTAGGCCGCCAGGCGGGCGGCGTACAGGTCGCCGGCGTCGAGGCCGGCCAGGAGCCGGTGGCGCAGCGCAGGGTCCTCGAGCAGGGCGCGATAGAACGAGGCCGCCGCGCCGGTGCCCGCAACCACCCTTTCGAGCCGCATCAGAACGGTGGCGGGCGCCGACAACGGCACCTCGTTCGCGACAATCGTCGCGAGCAGATTGGCCAGCAGGTTGCGCGTCGACGAACGTCCCTGCGCGCACGTCGCGCCGAGCGCGCGCATCGCGTCGAGCGTGCGGTCCGGCTCGTCGAGGCCTGCCGCCGCGAGACGCGCGCGCACGTCGTCGTCGGCGCCGTCGCCGGCGAGCAGACGGAAAATCTCGCGGCTGGCGTGGCCCTCGTCCTCGGCTTTCCCCTCGAACAGCTTGGCGTAGACGGCGTGCACCCGCTCACGGTGCCGGTTCAGCACCGCCGTCAGCGTTTCCGGCTCGTCGAAGCCGAGACGCCGCGCCAGGGCGCGGATGCCGCGCTCGGTACCGGACAGGCTGTGCGTCTGCTGGCCCTCGGCGGCCTGCAGGCCATGCTCCACGTTGCGGAAGAAGATGTACGCGGCCTCGAGATCCCGCTGGACGGGGGCCTCGACGAAGCCCTGCGCGCCGAGCTGCTCCAACGCGGTGAGCGTGCGCCCGGTCCGCAGCGACGGCTTGTCACCGCCGTAGATGAGCTGGAACACCTGCACGAACAGCTCGACCTCGCGGATGCCGCCCCGGCCCTCCTTCACGTTCCGATCGAGGTCGCCGTGCTTGGCATGCTCGCGGTCGGCCCGGGCCTTGTAGCGCGCGAGCTCCTCGATGGCCGCGTGGTCGAGGTACTTGCGATAGACGAACGGCTGAACGAGCTCCAGGAACTGCTCGCCGAGCGACCGGTCGCCCGCGATCGGCCGCGCCTTGATCAGCGCGAACCGCTCGAACGTCTCACCCAGGCTCTCGTAGTACTCCGCCAGTTGCGGCAGCGAGTAGACGAGCGCCCCCCGCGAGCCCATGGGGCGCAGCCGCATGTCGACGCGGTAGAGGTAGCCCTCCCCCGTATGCTCGGAGAGCAGCACCGTGAGCCGGCGGCCGAGCTTCTGGTAGCGCCAGTGGGCGTCGCCGGCGGCCTCCCGGGGAACTTCGTAGACGTAGATGAGGTCGATGTCGGAGCTGTAGTTGAGATCCGCGGCGCCCAGCTTGCCCATGCCGATCACGGCGAACCGCCCGGGCAACGGCCCCGCCTTCGCCGCCTGCTCGGCGATCGCCACGCGCAGCACGGCGTCCACGAGGGCGTCGGCCAGGTTCGACAACTGGGTCGTGGTCGCCCTCAGGGTCTTGCGGTCCAGCATGCCGAACAGATCCCGGACGGTGATGCGCAGCAGCTCGCGCCGCTGGAACCGCTTGAGCGCGTTGACCTGCTTCTCCACGCCCTCGTTGGCGGCGAGCCAGCGGCCGATCTCCGCGTCGAACGCGGTGCGGTCCGGCGCCGCGCCCTCGAGCTCGCGACGCAGCCAGTGGAGGTACTCCGGATTGCGGATCAGGATCTCGCTCAGGAACGGCGACGTGCCGAGAATCTGCGTCAGGATCTCGAGCATGCGCGGGTCCGCGTGCAGGTTGCCGATGAACCCGGCCTTGGGCGTGCGCGTCGCCACGTAGCGGCAGAATCCGAGCAGCGCCGCGTCCGGGTCCGGCGCGCTGGCCACCACGTCGAGCAGCGTGCCCGCCAGGGCGCCCAGCGCCTGGCGGCTGGGCAGATCGTCGGCGAGCTGCTGGAGCTGCCGGTCCGCGGCGGCGCCGTCGCGCACGCCGTACTGCTCGAGGAAGGCGGCAGCCGCGTCCTCGGTCAGGTCGCGCGAGAGGAAGATGTCCTGCGGCGTCACCGCATCCGGTTCAGGTGGCATTCCGTTCGGCTCCGCGGAAGCGCGCCGGGAGGACCGGCGTCCGGGCATGATAGCAGTCCGTCTGGACTATGCTGATCGGACCATGCAGCGACCAGCTTCAATCAGACGGGGCTGCGCCCCGAACCCCCGGCGTCCGCTTGCGCGGACCCCTTCGCCCCGCGCCGCTCCCGCCGAG
>JAAXGX010000102.1 GCA_012271165.1 Vicinamibacteraceae bacterium
AGCGGACGCCGGGGGCTCGGGGCGAAGCCCCGTCTGATGGAAGCTGCGCAGCCCCGTCATTCAACGACGAAGGTGATGTCCTCTTGCGACGTCAACCCGCCGTCGTGGGCCACGCACCGCAGCACGTACGTCCCCGGCTCGCTGAACGTGGTGCTCACCACCCACTTGCCGTCGGGCGGCGGCGGCGGCGTTTCCCAGCCGGGGCCCCAGGGCGAGTTCGAGTTGGGCCGCGTGTCCTCCCACACCTTGATCTGCGGCGGGTCGAAGGCGACGACGTCGCCCGGACCGCGGTACACGAACCAGGAGAGCCGGAGACCCGTGGCGGTGCTGGGCACGATGCTGCCCGGCCGCGCCGGATCGTACGGCCGCATGGGCCGCGCCTCGGGCAACCCGTCGTCGTTGGCGAACGCCGTCAGGGTCACGGGCTCGGCGACCTGCACGGTGCGCGTGGCGGCGCTCTCCACGTCGAGCACCGGCGCCTGGTTCGTGGGCAGGTTGTCCGCGGTGGTGAGGCCGTTGTTGCGCTGGACCACGTAGTTGTCGATGAAGTAGTCCGGGTTCAGCGTGCCGTAGGCGCGGTACGTCTTGCCGTTCGGGCTCGTGACGGTCCACACCACCTCGTTGTCGCCGAAATCTGAAGGCACCTGGACCCGGAACAGGAACCGGTTGCGCCGCGGCAGGAAGTACGTCGGCTGCCCCCGGTCCGGTCCCTCCGGCTCGATGTGGTTGTCCGGACCGATCGGGATGTGCAGCTCCTCTTCCCAGTTCCGGTTCATGGTGCCAAAGACCAAGCTGAACGACCCGTCGGCGTTGCGCTCCCAGCCTTCGTACGCCGGCACGATCTCCTGTCCGGCGGCGCGGTAGCGCGGCTGGCCGGCGACGTCCGACGCGCAGGCGGCGACCGCCAGCAGGGCGGCGACGATGGCCGCCGGTCTCACTGCTGCTGCCCCGCGGACGTCTCCGTCAGCTCGACGTTGCCGCAGAGGGGACAGCCGAGCACGGTCTCGCCCGGCCCCAGCCCCAGCGCGGCGCGCCGCCTGGCCATCTCTTCCTGGAACTGCTCGTCGGTCAGGTAGACGCCCCGCATGAGGTTGATGAACATCTGGTCCACGGAGCGGTTGCCGCCGCCGGACCAGTTCCGGGGATCGGACACGTTCGGGTTCGAGGGCGAGTTGTTGAAGTAGCCGGTGAGGCGCAGGATGGTGCCCTTCGGCAGCAGCGGCGTGGCGTCGTCGGCGTAGGTGTACACCCGCACCCAACTGTGGTCGTATCCCGCGCAGTTGAGCGTCTGCACCGTGATGCCGACGATGGCGTCCAGGCACATCCGCACGCCCGGGGCATGCATGTGCGGCTCGTAGATGCTGATCTTCGCGTTCTCCGGCAGCGTGAAGTAGGCCTCCATCCGCTGGTCGGCATCCATCGGCTCGATGTCGAGGTCGACGCCGTTGCCGAACGCCATGCTCCGCGTCTCCAGCGTGGGCTCGTAGCCCCGCGGGTGGAACTTGAAGGCCATGTCGACGTGCGCCAGGGTGTGCGCGCCGTTCGAGTGCAGGTGCACGTTGTCGAAGGCGATCGTCGAGTCGGCCTTCAGCAGCTTGCCGGCCGCGGGGTCGAAGAAGTCGGCGTTCCGGCCGACCTCGTGCGCCGGCCAGCCGCCCAGGCGCGGGCCGTCGTCGACCTCGGCGTCGGGCACGAGCACGTCCACCACCGCGTGGTGGATGACGAACAGCCCGCCGACGGTGTCGCGGCGCGGACCCTCGCGCGACTCGGTGATCTCCTTGAACTCGAGCGCGGCGACGTAGCGGTCCTCGGTCAGGCCGGTGGGCACGTGCCCGATGGCGCCCCACCAGTCGGGGGCTTCGCCCGGCACTTCCACCGTCGGGGAGCTGACGATCAGGTCCGGCTCGCCGATCTCCCACTCGTTCGCGCCCAGGAACTCGACGGGCGGCGGCAGGTCGGCAGGGTCGCCCTCCGGCGCGCCGTTTTCGACCCACTTCGCGATGAGGCGGATCTCCGCGTCCGACAGCGAGGGATCGTCCTTGAACGACTGGATGCCGATGTCCTTCTCGATGAACCAGGGCGGCATCACGCCCGGCTGGTCGCGCAGGCCGGTGCGGTTCCTGATGGCGCGGGCCCAGGGTCGCACTTCCTGGTAGGTGATCAGCGACATCGGCGCCAGGGCGTCGGGACGATGGCACTTCTGGCAGCTCCGCTGGAGGATCGGTGCGATGTCCCTGCTGAACGTCACCTCGTCCCCGGCCGCCGTCTGCGCGGCTGCCGCCGGCGCGAAGGCGGCGAGGGCCACGAGCAGCACCGCGAATCCCGTAAGCGGCGCCCAGCGCCGATTCCGCATCGTCGTCATCTTGCCTCCTCGAGAACCGAACCCGCCCAGTCTACCCGTCCCGCCCCGGCTTTTCCAGACCGAAGCGCGTGACCCGGCCGCCGCCTGCGACCCTGCGAAGCTCGTTGCCGACCGTGTCCGCGGCGCAGAGAGTCCGGTCGGTGTTGCACGGAACCCTGCGCTGCGCGATCATGGGCGCAGGTGTCCGCCGGCAGTGCGGCGGAGGAGGTGTCAAGTGAGCGGTCGATATCTCGCTTTGTTCGCGGCGGCGGCGGTCGTGCTGCTGGGCCCGGTGCAGGCCGCGGGTCAGACGTCGGCCGCTGCGGAGAGCGGCACGGCTTCGCGGACGCCGTGGGGCGACCCGGACCTGCAGGGAACGTGGACCAACACCACCAGGACGCCCCTGGAGCGGCCCACGCACCTCGGGGCGACCGAGGTGTATACCGAGGAGCAGGTGAGCGAGCTGAACGAGCAGGCCGCCCGCAACGTCGATCGGCCTCCCCCGCCGGGCGAGACCGGCGCCTACAACAGCTTCTGGATGGAGAACGGCGAGCGGTCGCGGCGCACGTCGCTGGTCGTGGATCCGCCGGACGGGCGGGTGCCGTACACGCCGCGAGAGCGGGAGCGGGCGGACGCGTTCGCGGCGGCCATCAACGCCGACGGGGCCGCGGACACCTGGACGGACCGCAACCTGTACGAGCGGTGCATCACGCGCGGCCTGCCCGGCACGATGATGCCGGGCTTCTACAACCACAACTACCACATCCTCCAGGCTCCCGGCTACGTCGTGATCTACGTGGAGATGATCCACGACGCCCGCATCGTTCCCCTGGACGGCCGCGCGCACGTCCCGGCCTCGATCAGGCAGTGGCTGGGCAGCTCGCGGGGGCGCTGGGAGGGTGACACGCTGGTCGTCGAAACCACCAACTTCACCGATGCGGTGCATGACAGGGGCCTGACGGTCTTCGGCGGCGGCCGGGACGGGCGCCTCGTCGAGCGCTTCACGCGCGTCGACGCCGACACGATCGACTACGAGTTCACGTTCGACGACTCGACGGTCTTCACGAGGCCCTGGACCGCCGCGATTCCGATGACCCGCATGGAGGGGCCGCTGTTCGAGTACGCCTGCCACGAGGGCAACTACGGGCTCGAGAACATCCTGGCCGGTGCGCGCGCCGAGGAGCAGGCTGCCGCGGCGGCCGGCGGGGCGCGGTGAGCCGCGGCGGCCGGGGGGGGCGCGTGACCGCCTGTCCCCCGGCGCGTCACGATCCCGACGCGACGCCGGGCATCGTCCACCCGTGCTCGGGACCGGCCGGCTCCTGCTGCGTCACGCAGTGCAGCGTGCCGAGGCCCAACACGAGATCCAGCGCGTGGACGCCGACGACCTCTCGCCCCGGGAACAGGGGCGCCAGACGGTCGAGGGCAATCCGATCGCGCGGGTCGTTGAACGTCGGCACCAGCACGCGCCGGTTGCCGATGTAGAAGTTCGCGTAGCTGGCCGGCAGCCGTTCCCCCCCGAAGCAGACGGGGCTCGGCATCGGGATCTCGACGATGCGCAGCGGTGCGCCGTCGAGCGTCGTCATCCGTTCGAGCCGGGCCAGGTTGTCCGCGAGCCGCCGGTGGTTCTCGTCCGCCGGGTCCGGCTCCGTCGCAGCCACGACCACGCCGTCCGCGACGAACCTTGCGGCCCCGTCGACGTGTCCGTGCGTGTCGTCCCCGACGATGCCCTGGCCCAGCCACAGCACGCGGCGCACGTTCAGGTAGTCGCACAGCACCTGCTCGATGTCGTTCCGGCCGAGATGCGGATTGCGCGCCTGCACCGCGCCGAGCAGGCACTCCTCGGTCGTCAGCAGCAGCCCGCGCCCGTCGACGTCGATGCTGCCGCCCTCGAGCACCACCGGGCGGGTGACGGACCCGGCGGTGTGCGTCACGTCGAAGCGCTCCAGGTCGATGCGCCGGGCGATGCGCCGGGGCACGAGATTGTCGCGTTGCCAGGCGCGGTAGCGAGCCCAGCCGTTGAAGCGCCAGTCGGAGACCGCGACCTGGGTGCGCCGCGCGCGTACCTCCCGCACGAGAAACAGCGGCCCGGAGTCGCGAATCCACGAGCGGTTCGTCGCGACCCGGTAGCGTTCGACCCGGTCGGGGTCGACACCCGCCTGCCGCAGCCGGGAGCAGGCCCGGCGCTCGACGGTGCGGTCCTGGAACAGGATCGATACGGCTTCGCCGTCGAGCAGCAGGCGCACGATCTCGACGTAGCACCATTCCGCCGCCGGCATCTTCACGTCCCAGTCTTCCCGGTTGTGGGGCCAGACGAGCCAGGTCGCGCGATGGCGCTCCCACTCCGCGGGCATGCGGAAGCCTGCCGCGGCAGGCGACCCGCGGCTCGGTTGCAGCGCCGGCCGGCCCGCGTCGGAGGTCTTCATCCGTGACCCGGATCCGCACGTCCGGCCGCAGCGTCCAGGAAACGGCGGCCGATGGGCGCATAGGTGTCGATCCGCCGGTCGCGCAGGAACGGCCAGCCGCGCCGCTGATCCTCCAGGACCGTGCGGCTGCATTCGGCCACCAGCACCTCGCTGTCCGAGCCCGCGGCCTCGGCCACCACCTGGCCGCGGGGGTCGCACACGAACGACCGTCCCCAGAAGTCGAGCCCGCCCTGGCCGTCGGCCTCGTGCCCGACCCGGTTGACGGCCGCGACGTAGACGCCGTTGGCGATGGCGTGGCTGCGTTGCACCGTGCGCCAGGCATCGTGCTGCAGCGGCCCCTGGGTGGACCGCTCCGCGGGCAGCCAGCCGATGGCGCTCGGATAGAAGATGATCTCGGCGCCCTGCAGGGCGGTCAGCCGGGCCGCTTCCGGATACCACTGGTCCCAGCAGATCAGCACGCCGATCCGTGCGGCGCGCGTGTCGAACACGCGATAGCCCAGATCGCCGGGGGCGAAGTAGAACTTCTCGTAGTACTGGGGATCGTCGGGGACGTGCAGCTTGCGGTAGAGGCCGAGCAGCTCCCCCGTCGCGTCGATGACCGCCGCCGTGTTGTGGTAGAGCCCGGCTGCCCGCCTTTCGAACACCGGCGCCACGATGGCGACGCCGAGCTCGCGCGCCAGCGCCGCGCAGCGCTCCGTCGACGGGCCGGGAATCGCCTCGGCGAGGTCGAAACGGCGCGCGTCCTCCGACTGGCAGAAGTAGGGTGACGCGAAGAGCTCCTGCAGGCAGACGACTTCGGCGCCCCGGCCGGCCGCTGCGCGAATGCCATCGAGAGCCGCCGCGCGATTGCGCTCCGGATCGCGGCCGCAACGCATCTGGACCAGCCCGACCGAAAAGCGTTCCGAGGCGGGCCCGGACCGTGCGGGAGACGCCGCCGCGCCCATCTGCCAGCGAGCGCTACCCGCCGAGCGCGTCGGCCTTCCGCCGCGCCTCGGACGAGTACACGGAAAAAGGAAACTCCTCGACCACCCGCGTGAAGGTGGCCAACGCATCGGCGTCCTGGCCGGCCAGCTCGTAGGCGCGCCCGAGGCGCATCAGCACGGCGTCCACCGGGACGTCGGACTCCTCCGCCTCGGTCTCCCGCTGCAGCAGCTCGACGGCGCCGTCGTAGTCGCCGCGGAGCACGTGCGTTTCGGCCAGCCCCAGGCGGGCCATCGTGCCGTGGAGCTGGCCGACCGCCGCGGCGATCACCTGCTGGTAGTGCGCCGCGGCCTCTTCCGGCCGCCCCAGTCCGACCAGCGCGACGGCGGCCTCGTAGCGCGCCGTGATGCCCGGACGCAGGCCCGGATAGGCATCGGCGACGGCCAGGAGCCCCTCCACCGCGGCCTCCAGGCTCGCCTCCTCGGACTCGCCGCCGGTGTCGCCGTCAGCGGCGTCCTCCGCGCCCGGATCCGGGGCCGCCATGTCGCCGTCCAGCACCAGCAAGGCCTCGGCCAGTTGCTCCCCGGCCCGATCAATCCGTTGCTGCTGCCACCAGAAGTAGCCGCCCGCGCCCAGCGCGACGGCCAGCACCAGGACGACCGCCACAGCCAGCTTCCGGCCGTGGCGGTACAGGACGACCTGGAACTCCTGGAGCCCCGTGGCCAGCGGGTTTTCCTTCAGGTGGTGCCGTTCTTCTCTGCGCACTTCCCGTTACTTCCCCGTTGTCATGTTCCGATCTTCCGCGCGCGCGCCCGTCAGGATGTTCCACAGCCCGTAGTTGCCTTCGTGGCACGCGTACTCGTAGAGCGGGAGCTCGCTGCGATTCATGGGATAGCGCGCCGTGAACGGGCGCGTGAAGATCGTCGGGTTGTCGACGGTGAACTCGTACTGGAGCGTGCCGTCGTCGACGCGCGTGAAGCGCTCGGTGAGGCGCAGGTTGCCGCCCGTGCCCCACGAGACGCTGGTCGTGCTGAAGCTGCCGATCTTGTCGGTGAAGTTGGTCGTCTCCACCACCAGGGTGTCGCCGTCCCAGTAGCCGCGCGAGTCGCCCAGCCACTGCCGCATGTGCGGCGGCAGGTGCGGCCTCCCGTCGAGCGGCACCACGCGCACGTCGTGGATCATCTCCGCGACGAGCACCACGTAGCCCGGCGCCTGCAGCACCTGCACGTTGTTGTTGTAGCCGGCCGGCAGCATGGGAGGCCCGGTGCTGAACCCGACGATGCAGCGCTCGGCCAGCCCGCGGTCCTCCGGGCCGTCGCTGCCGATGCCGCCGGCGCGCGTCCGCACCGGGCGTCCGCCCGCCGCACGGTGCCGGGCCACGCGGCGTTCCTCGGACGCCGTCAACGCCGGTATCCTGCCCGACGGCGGATCGATGATCAACGATGTCTGGGTCAGGGCCGTCGCCCGGGCGCGGTCGGTCCAGACCTCCTGGCCGTAGCCCCCGGGGTTGCCGGGCGCCGGGCCATCGCGATCCCGCGCCAGGGCGGCCTGCCTCCCCTCCTCGCCGACCGCTGCCGCCTCCTCGTCGCTCAGCACGTCCCGGCCCTCCAGATCGGCGGGCCGCTCGAGCGGCGTGAACGTCCAGTAATCCCAGATGCCCTGAAGATCAGGGTCGCCCCACGGCGTCCGCGGCGTCTCCCGCGGGTCGCCGCCGGCCTGCTGTCCCTGAGCGATCGCGGCGGCCGGCATGCCGGCCGCAGTCGCGACGAGCGCCGCCGTGAGCCATACCAGCGTGCGTGTTCGGATCTGCACGAGCCTCCTCCTGTGGAAGGTCCCCCGAGTCACGCCTATTGTAGCTGGAGGTTGCCGCGGACTGAACGTTCCTGTGCGGGAAGATTGAGCGCCTCTCTCTGGATCTCCGACTAGGCCAACATCTTCTCAGCATGTCCGTTTCGTTCGCCCAGGGATGAACATATCGGACTGGCGGGAATGGGAGTCTGGCGCGCGTGGCAGGACCAGAATCACACATGTAAGTCAAAATACAACAACAAGTTAGCCTGTCTTGATTTTCAGTTATCCCACGGTAGCTACCACGACAGTGTGAAGCACTGCCGTGGCCCGTCGTGCACCAAACGACAGCGCGTCAGGACGTCTTGGCCGATCAGTGCATGGATCCCTTGGCTCCGAAGATCGATCTGCACCGCCAACATCGAGGGCAAGACCAACGGGGTACCCTCGTCGGAAGGTATCAGAATGATGGGACATGTCCACCACGACCACGCGGTGGGGTTCGCCGGCGGTTGACGCGGTGTGAACTCGCGAGGTCGCCTGGGATCGAGCCCCAACGCGACCGTGACGGCTGGATTGACGCACGAATCAGTCGCCCCCGTGTCGATCAACGCGTGACCGAGGATGGGGTTGGGTACTGTCTGACGCGCATGATCCAGCGCGACCCAACGTGGGCGGCTGACGTGGAAGGCGGCCGCGATGATCGGCCTTCTGTCGACGATGGGTTCCGTGACCGAAGGCACGCTGCTGTTAGGTCACCGGCGCCGGGGCCGTGAGTCGGGAAATGAAGTGGGCTTGGCCGCGCGGGGTGACCTGCTTGACGAAGAACGGGGCGATTCCGAAGCGCTTGTAGCTCTCGGTCAGGGCCTTCTCGTTGGTCGCGAAGAACCCGGCGACCTCGGTGCCTCGAATGAGGACGAATTCGTCGGCGTGCTCCGCCGCCCACCGCTCCACGTTGGCTTCGTAAGTGCTGGACTCCTCAGCGAGGGGTTCTCCTGCCATGGGCTCCTCCTCTACAAGCGATGATACCGTAGCTGGCGCCGAGCCTACGATCCGGAGCTGAACCTCGTCTACGTCGGCACGTCGGTCAGGTCCCCGCGCCGAAGTTGCTGATGCGGCACCGACAACACGGATCTCTACCACGACTCGACGCTGGCGCTCGACGGCGACGCTGGCGAGATCTGGTACTACCAGCACCGGGGTTGCGTTGGGGCAACTCACGGCGTCGTGCGCGGATCGCCTCTTCCGTGTCGGTCGAGGATGCCGCCGATCTCATCGGGATCGAGCAGTACATCCGACGCCCATCGGCCAAGGGCCGTCGGCGTTCACGCCCCGCACCCACTCTGCCAGGAACCGGCGCTTGGTCCGGTTCCGGTCGCTGTCCTCGCCCTTGACTTCCAGAACGAGCCGGCGTCCGTTGGTCAGGTGGATCAGGAAGTCGGGCAGGAACCTCCGAACGGCGCCCTTGTAGAGGTAGAAGATCTCGAATCCCAGGTGGTCGTTGCCGGCAGTTGCCGCCGCGCTCGACACCTCGTCTCACCAGCCCAGCGAAGCCTGACCGCGCAGCGCGTTGCTGGCCCCGCCCCGCAGCGGGCTCTCGCTGCGGAGCGCGTCGACGCCCACCTCGACGTGCAGGCTGCCCGTCTCGAGCACCCCGAGGGCGTAGCCGACCCGGTAGTCCCGGCTGTGCTCCGACCGGGAGAAGCCGACCCGCGGCGTCCCCACGAAGCGGGTGCCCACCGCCAGTCCGTAGCCGACCTC
>JAAXGX010000194.1 GCA_012271165.1 Vicinamibacteraceae bacterium
TTGTAGAACTCGGGCAGCATGATGCCCTCGGGCGCCCGCTCGTCGCCCAGCCACTCGCCGATCAGGGGTATAGCCTCGCCGGGGTAGGCGATCTGCCAGCGCATCAGCATCATCAGCAGGAAGCCGAACAGCAGGAAGAGCAGTCCGGTCACGGCGTACTGGATGCCGATCACCTTGTGATCGACCGAGAAGACGTAGGTCTGCCAGAAGCCGAGCTCGTGGTGGCCGTGGTCGTCGTGGGCGTGCTCGTCGTGCCCGTGCGCCTCCGCCTCGGGGGCGGCTTGCTCGGTGGTCGTCACGTCAGCCAACGTCGTGACTCCTTTCGTGCAGCGTCACGCTGTCTCTGACCCGCTGCGTGTTCCGTGGGGAATCCGTGCGGGGTGAATCGAGTCGTTGTTCCGTGTCCGATGCAGGCGAGAATACCCCTCCACGTCGGGAACGCCCGCGCCGGCAGAATTCTATGCCGGCGAGTCGGACCGGCGCAACCTCCGGCACGCCCGTCCCGGCGCTGTGACTCGATCCGGTCCAGCCAGCACGGCCTTCCTGGCCTGCGACCCGCGCCTTTCGCGGACATCACCACTCTCCGAGCGGATCCAGGACGCTCAGGAACGGGAAGCGGCGGAAGTCCGTGTCGCGGGTGCAGATGCGGCTGACGCCGTGCTCGCGCATCAGGACCGCCGTATGCACGTCGTGCATCACGTTGCCGCGCAGGTCCGGCAGCTCCGCCAGGGTCTGCGCGAGCACGGCGCCGTGACGCGGCGTCGCCGCCAGCACGTCGAATCCGGGCGCGGCCAGCAGGCATTCGATGAAGCTCCAGGCAGCGGAAGGCGTCCACGGTGACCGGAACGCGCGGGCGTGCGTGCTGACCCGCAGAAACTCGTAGCAGACACTCCAGGTCAGAAACGCCGGCGCAGAATCGCCCCGTGCGGCATCCAGGCGTCTGCGGCAGGACAAGCCGAGATCCGAGCGCTCGTCCGCAGCGTGAAGGAGCACGTTGGTGTCGAAGACGAGCAACTACGCTTCTTCCATCGCGCGGTACAGCGCGTCACGGTCGTCGATGTCGACCAGATGCCCGCCGCTGTCCCACGTCGGCAACGGCGGCAGGGGGGGCGGCGGTTCTCCGGTGGCGACCGCCGGGGCGAGCACGCGGCGAAGCCCCGCTTCGACCAACGCTGACATCGTCGTTCCCCTCCGCGCCGCCTCCTCCCGCAACCGCTGCATGACCGAATCATCGATGTTGAGGGTCGTTTTCATATGGAAAACCATACCATGTCGCAGCCGGGTTCCGCCGTGCGCGAACCGTCGTGCCTGACGGCCGCGCGGTGAGCGCCGCGGCGTCAGCCGGCCGGGGCTCCCTCCGCGCCGGTCGCCTCCCTGACGGCGCGCCGCGCGGTGCGGGTGACGATGGTCGCCACCGCGATCGTGGCCGCCAGACCGAGCGCGACGACTGCATAGTATCCCGGACCGCGTTCGGGTCCGACGTTGCCGGCCAGGCGCACGATGTCGCCCGCCACGAACCCGGAGTAGGTATAGAGGAGCGAGCCGGGCAGCATCCCGATCGAGGCCAGCACGTAGTCGGTGAAGCGGACGTTCGTCAGGCCGAGACCGTAGTTCAGCATGTTGAACGGGAAGACCGGCGACAGGCGCAGCAGGACGACGATCTTGAACCCCTCGCGGCCGACGGCGCGATCGATGGCGGCGAACCGAGGATTGCCGGCCACCCGTTGCGCGACGGCCTCGCGAGCGACGGAGCGCGCCAGCAGGAATGCAAGCGAGGCGCCCGCCGTGGCGCCGATCATGACGTAGATGACGCCCTGCCCGAGTCCGAAGACGGCGCCCGCGGCCAGCGACAGCACCGATCCCGGGATGAACGCCACCGTCGCCGCGACGTAACCGAGAACGAAGGCGACCGGCCCGAGCGCGCCGAGACCCTCCACCCACTCGACGAAGCGGTCGAGAAAGACGCCGAACTGCCGGCCGAGCGCGGCCAGGGCGATGATGGCGACGACGCCGACGAGGACGCGGGCGATCGGCAGGCGCTTCGGAGGAGGGTTCGCCTCATTCATCAGTGCCATCGATCGTACCACCTGCGAAATCCCTGCCGCTGACCGTCGATCGGGGAGGACGCGAAGCGAGACTGCGCGGCGGCTACCATCTCTTGCGGGCCGGCGCGGTCGACCTCTTCACCATCGGCATCGGCCCATCCGGCTCTCACTTTCTGGAGCGGGCGCTTCGCACGCTTTCGGGAGTCGGACCGATAGCAGTCGCGGGTGCGGGGCATTCCTGGTCCGACGTTCGCGAGCACTCGGCGTCCGCCTCCGTCTGTCCCCGTTCCCCCGCTATACTCGCCCCGTGACCCGCACCTACGTCGCGGTCGTCGTCGTGCAGATCGTGGTGCTCGCGGCGCTGTGGCTGCTCTCGCGGCACTTCGCCGCCTGACTGCCGGTTCCGGGCCTGCCACATGCACCTGCTCGACTGGACGATCATCGTCGCCTACCTCGCCTGGGTCCTCTACGACGGCGTGAAGCGCGCGCGGGGGACGGGCGCCGTCGACGGCTACTTCCTGGCGTCGCGCTCGCTGCCCTGGTGGGCGGTCGGCCTGTCGGTGATGGCGACCCAGATGAGCGCGATCACGCTGGTGGGCACCACCGGACAGGGTTACGACGACGGGATCCGCTTCGTGCAGTTCTACTTCGGGCTGCCGCTGGCGATGATCATCCTGTCGGTGACGCTCGTGCCCTTCTTCCACCGGGCGCGGGTGTTCACCGCCTACGAGTACCTGGAGCGGCGCTTCGATGCGCGGACGCGGGCGCTGACGAGCCTGCTGTTCCTGGTCTCGCGCGGCCTCGGCGCGGGGGTGATCATCGCGGCCCCGGCTGTCATCCTTTCCATCGTCCTCGGCTGGAGCCTGCCGCTGACGATTCTGGCCATCGGGATTCCGACGACGCTCTACACGATGCTGGGGGGCGTGCAGGCGGTGACCTGGGCCGACGTCAAGCAGATGGTGGTGATCATGGTCGGGGTGACGGCGGCGGTGACCGCGCTCATCGTCGGCCTGCCGGACGATATCGGACTGGAGCCGGCGCTGCACGTCGCGGGCGCCACCGGCCGGTTGCAGTCGATCGACTTCACCTTCGACCTGAACGAGACCTACACCTTCTGGTCGGGGCTCATCGGCGGGCTGTTCCTGATGCTCGGCTACTTCGGCTGCGACCAGAGCCAGGTGCAGCGCTACCTGACCGCGAAGTCGGTGGACGCGGGGCGGCAGTCGCTGCTCATGAGCGCGTTCGCCAAGATTCCGCTGCAGGTGCTCATCCTGACGATGGGGGTGCTCGTCTTCTGCTTCTACCTGTTCACCGAGCCGCCGATGCTCTTCAACACGTCGCACCAGCCGGACGTGGAGGCAAGCGGGCGGGCTGACGAGTACCGGGCGCTCGATGACGAGTTCCGGGCCGCCCATGCGGACCGCCGAGCCGATGCGGCGGCGGTGGTGTCGGCGCGGCAGGCGGGCGACGCCGCCGGAGCGCGGTCGGCCACCGCGGCGTTCGTCGAGAGCGACGCGAGGGTCAACGACGTCAGGGCGCGCGCGCGCGATCTGGTGCGGGACGTGACGGGAGACACCGCCTACAGCGACGTCAACTACGTCTTCCCCGCGTTCATCACGACGCAGCTCCCCATCGGGCTCGTCGGCCTGCTGATCGCGGCCATCTTCGCCGCGGCGATGTCGAGCATCGCGGCCGAGCTCAACGCCCTGTCGGCGGCCAGCACCATCGACTTCTACCGGCGCCACTTCCGGCCGGAGGCCTCCGAGGCGCACTACCTGCTCGTATCGAAGGTGGCAACCGGCTTCTGGGGGATCTTCGCCGCCATCACTGCCCTCTACGCCGCCAACCTCGGCTCGCTGATCGAAGTGGTCAACCGCTTCGGCTCGTTCTTCTACGGATCTCTGCTCGGGGTCTTCGTCCTCGCGGTGGGCATGCGCCGCTCGACCGCGGGGGGGGCGTTCTGGGGCCTGATCGGCGGCATGGCGTCGGTAGCGGTGGTCGCCACTCTCACCGACGTCTCCTTCATGTGGCACAACCTGGTCGGAGTCGCCGCCGTCTGCCTGATCGGCTGGGTGAGCACGCTCGGTCGGCGAGACGGTAGCCGGCGATGACGGCCGGCACTGTCGGATCTCCGGTGCCGGCTTCGGTGACCGACAATTGCATTGATGAGCCGGATCCTTCCGATCAACCTCGATGCGCTCCTGCATTGTCGCGGGGTTGGAATCGCTCTCCGCAGGACACTAGCAAATGCCATGTATCACCGCGGCTACGACGTCGACCAGCCTGAGCCCACCAAGGTCTATCTCTTTCCGAGCCGGGTCGAGGTGACGAGTTATCCGGACCGGTCCCGGGCATCGAACGGCAGCATCTGGTCACCAACGCCCAGGTAAGAGCCGCGCCTGCCCGCAACCGCCGCATCGGCGAGTTCGACCGTCGGTTCTTCAAGTCCGTCGCGGGCTCGGCGGTGCCAGCAGGCCCAGTGCATTGTCCTTCGTAACCAGTGCCGCGTCCTCGTCCCGCTCGAGAAACGGCCGCACGTCGATCGCGGCCCGGTCCCAGTCGAGCGCCTCCAGCCGTTCGGCAACCGCTGGCCGCCACGCTCGGGACGTCATCTCCGGGCCGCGCCATTCCGTCTGCCTGAGCGCGGCGTTCAGCAGGTCGAGGTTGGGCGCCGGCCACGCCGGATCGCTGAGGTACCAGATCAGGTCGTACAGGTCGCGCCCCTTGGTGTAGGGCCGCTGGAGGACCGCGTGCAGCTTGCCGGCAAGCAGCGACGCGCGGTCGTGATGAAAGAGCCGCAGGATCTCGTGCCGCCGCACCAGGCTGATCTCCGTCGTGGCGCCGGCGGGAGGCCGGGAGTCGACTTCGATCCTGATGGCGAGCACTTCCCCCGGACGCGGCGAGAGGCCGATCTCGTACAGGATGCCGGGAAAACGCACCAGGGCGCTATGGACCACGCCGTGTTCCCGAACCCGCAGGTCGACTCGGTAGTCTTCCGCCGACAGCTCCTTGCGGATGGCGCGCAGGCTGCCGCGCAGGTTGTACCCGGGTGGCTCGCGCTCGAGAGCGAAGTCAAGGTCTTCCGAGTAACGCGGCAGGCCGAAGAGGAAACGCAGACAGGTACCCCCCTGGAAGGCCAGCGCGGTCATCGCCCCCGCGCGTTGAAGCGATCCGAGGATGCGCGCCTGGAGATACTCGCGGGCGGCGTTCCGCCCCTGCAAGGGTCCGCGTCCGCTCACGAGTCGGGCCAGATGGTCTTTCACAGGCTCTCGTACTCCGGCGCCTCCCGGGCAAGCCGGCGAATACGTTCGGCGGCCCGCGCGAGCTTCGGCATCGCGCCCGTTTCGGCGAAGGCGCCCAGGACGTCGAGCTGCAGCGCGTCGAAGTCGAGCCGCAGTTCCCGGAGGTACGCTTCGTCGTCGCCGCCGGGGTGCAGGTGGACCAGGTCGAGCAGCGCTTTTTCGGGCGCCGCGACGAAGGCGTGCTGACCCGGTCCGAGGTCGACGTGACGACAGCCGAAAAGGAGGCCAGGCTTGACGTGACGGAACGAGAACCGGCCGACGGGCGTGCAGCGGATGTGCGGCCTGCCGGTCGTGACACTGGTGACTTCCGCGACGTGTTCCGGAATCACGTGCGCGAAGGCCAATGCCGACAGACCGCTGACGTACGAGCCAGGGGCCAGCCGATTCGCCACCAGAAAGGGATGCGGCGTCTGCTTTCGCCACGGCGGCGCCAGCACGTACAGTCCACGCCGGAGCTGCTGGATGCGCCCGGTGCGGGTCCAGCGCGAGAGCTGACGATGCAGATCGGCCGGGTCGACCGCGCCTGCCAGTAGCAGTCCGGTCTCGAACAGCGGCTCATCCGACACGATCTCCGCCAGCTCGTGGAATTTCATCGTTTTTAATAGCCAAGTATGGCATTTTTAAGTAATGAAATGGCTATCGCGCTCGACCGGTTGATCGTGCGATCAGCCGGGCGCGGTCGATCGACGCGGTCACGCGCCGAGGAGCCGGCGTTGGCGCTCCGAACATTTGGGAATGGCGGTCCGCCGGTCCCGCGGTTGCGTGCACGCCCGCCGATTCGGTAGAATTCGATATCCGACCATTCTGGTCGGGAATGCGATAGAGCATCGACCGCGGCTCTCCGACGGCCCCAGGGCGGCCGGAGGCGTCGCGTAGACCGGGAGCAGGCGTCATGGCGACCTCGACCGACAACATCGAGCAGCTTGCGAATCAGGACTACAAGTACGGCTTCGTCACCGACATCGACGCCGAGGCGGTCCCGCCGGGGCTGAACGAGGAGATCATCCGGATCATCTCGGCCAAGAAGGGCGAGCCGGAGTGGCTGCTCGAATGGCGGCTGAAGGCGTTCCGCGTCTGGCAGACGATGACCGAGCCGCGGTGGCACAACGTGCACTTCCCGCCGGTCGACTTTCAGGACATCATCTACTACTCCGCCCCGAAGCAGAAGCCGAAGCTGGAGAGCCTCGACGAGCTCGATCCCGAGATCAAGGCGACCTTCGACAAGCTCGGCATCCCGCTCGAGGAGCAGAAGGTGATGGCCGGGGTGGCCGTCGACGCCGTGTTCGACTCGGTGTCGGTCGCGACCACCTTCAAGGACAAGCTGGCCGATCTCGGCATCGTCTTCTGCTCGTTCTCCGAAGCCGTGCGCGACCATCCCGACCTGGTGCGCAAGTACCTCGGCTCGGTGGTGCCGGCGTCCGACAACTTCTACGCCGCGCTCAATTCGGCGGTCTTCTCCGACGGCTCGTTCGCCTACATTCCGAAGGGCGTGAAGTGCCCGATGGAGCTGTCGACCTACTTCCGCATCAACGCGGCGCAGACCGGGCAGTTCGAGCGGACGCTGCTGGTGGCCGACGAGGGCGCGACGGT
The DNA here is from genome assembly GCA_012271165.1 of Vicinamibacteraceae bacterium. Taxonomy (GTDB): domain Bacteria; phylum Acidobacteriota; class Vicinamibacteria; order Vicinamibacterales; family UBA8438; genus JAAXGX01. The sequence continues at coordinate 6,938 of JAAXGX010000194.1, forward strand.
GAGCTACCTCGAGGGCTGCACCGCCCCGATGCGCGACGAGAACCAGCTCCACGCGGCGGTGGTCGAGCTGGTGGCCCTCGACGACGCGACCATCAAGTACTCGACGGTCCAGAACTGGTACCCCGGCGACAAGGACGGCAAGGGCGGCATCTACAACTTCGTCACCAAGCGCGGGAAGGCGTCGACGAACGCGAAGATCACCTGGACGCAGGTGGAGACCGGTTCGGCCATCACCTGGAAGTACCCGAGCTGCATCCTGCAGGGGGACAACTCGGTCGGCGAGTTCTACTCGGTCGCCGTCACCAACAACC
>JAAXGX010000032.1:0-14480 GCA_012271165.1 Vicinamibacteraceae bacterium
CGGCGCGGGGCGAAGGGGTCCCCGCAAGCGAACGCCGGGGGTTCGGGGCGCAGCCCCGTCTGACTGAAGCTGGGAGCGGCGCGGGGCGAAGGGGTCCCCGCAAGCGGACGCCGGGGGTCCGGGGCGCAGCCCCGTCTGCTTATGGCTCGACCGCCACGGTCACGAGGGCGTCCGTGTGGTGCTCCTCGCTGGAGCCCCCCATGTTGACGTGCTCGTCGACCCTGAGGCGCAGCTCGTAGGTGCCGGGCGCGCTGAACGCCGCCGTCGTGGCGAGCGCGCCTGGCGCGCTGAACGTCACGCGCCCGGCGGCCGGCCCGCGGTTCTTGCTCCAGCGCACCGCCAGCTCCCCGCGCTCGGCGTCCGCGGGGGACGCGGAGGCCGCCAGGGCCAGCGGGCGGCCGACCCGCGCGGTCAACGGTCCGGCGGGCACGCCGCCCACGGTCGGGGCCTGCGGGCCGCCCGGATTCCCGATCTCGTAGATCGTGTTCAGGCTGCCCGTGGTCTGCTCCCGGTGGCCGGTGCCGGGCACCCCCAGCGTCCAGATCACCTCGTCGTCCCAGCCCGGCGGAACGGTCACGCGGAAGACGTGCCACTGGCGCAGGGGCAGGAAGTTCGTCGGCTGCCCCCGGTCGTCCGGCGCCGGCCGGACCTGGTTGTCCGGGCCGATGGGTATCGGCGTCTCGCCGCTGTTGCGGTTGAAGTACCCGAAGAAGAGGGTGAACGAGCCGTCCGGGTTCCGGAGCCAGCCGTCGAAGACGGGGCTGATCGTCTTGAGGTCCGGGCGCACGAGCTCCTGCGCCGGGGCCGGCGCCGGCAGCGACAGCAGCACCGCGATCGCGCAGGCGGCGACGGCGCGGGCGGCACGGGCAAGGCACGGACGCCGCGGCGGCAAGGCTGACAGCGGCATGGCGGCGGCCCCCGCTACTGCTGATTCGCCACGCTGGCCGACGCGATCTCCCGGTACTCCGCGTCGGTCAGGAAGATCCAGTCGGTGTGGGCGATCGCCATCTCGTCGATGGTCCGCGACCCCGACCCGGTCCACATCGTCGGATCCGGGTTGTTGCGGTTGCCGGCCGAGTTGTCGTGGTACGACGTCATGTGCATCACGGTCCCGGCCGGGAAGGCCGGCGGGTTCTCGTACGAGTAGGTCAACTGCCAGTTGACGTCGTAGCGCGGCACCGACGTCAGCAGCTCGACCCGCCCGTCGGGCAGCACCGCCTCGAGCGACATCGCCTGACCCCGATAGTGCATGTGCGGGCGGAAGTGGATGATCTGCGCCGGCCGCGGCAGCGTCCAGTAGCCGTCGTGCCGCACGTCGCGGGCGCCGGCGGGAATGTCCAGGTTGCGCGCCGTGATGAACCGGCTCACCAGTGTCTTCTCCGGCACCTCGCCGCGCGGATGGAAGCGGAAGCCGACGCTCGTCCGATCGCGCGCCTCCTCCCCCACCGGGTGGTAGTGGATGTTGAAGCGGATCACGGCGCCGGCGCGCAGCAGCCGCCCGGTTCCCTCGGGATAGATGTCGCCGCTGTTGCCGATGGAGGTCTCCTTGAGCCACATCTCGCCCGGCAGGGCCACGTTCCGGAAGCCCGCCAGCCCGTTCTCTCCGGGCGCCGGCGGCTCCTGGACCGCGAAGGTGTTGACGTGGTGCACCACCCGGCGGTCGCCGGGATGCACCTCGACGGCCCGGATGTAGCGGTCCTCGGTCAGGCCGGTGGGCACGTAGATGTTGAAGAAGGTGTCCGGTCCCCGCGCCGCGACGACCATCTCCTCCTCCATCGTCACGATCAGGTCGGGCGTCCCGATGTACCACTCGTCGTCCGCGGCGAACGCCGGCGGCGGCGGCCGGTCCGCCAGGTCCCCGCGCGGGGCCCCGGCGTCGACCCACGCCGCGATCGTGCCTATCTCCTCGTCGGTCAGCGACCGGTCGTTGATGTACTCCCGAATGCCCACCGTGCGGTCGAGATGCCAGGGCGGCATCTCGCGGCGCACGACGCGCTCGCGGATGGCCCGCGCCCAGGGCCGCGTCTCCTTGTAGGTCAGCAGCGACATGGGCGCCATCTGCCCCGGCCGGTGGCAGACCTGGCACGCGCGCTGCAGGATGGGCGCCACGTCCCTGGTGAAGGTGACGGCGGCGGCGTCCTCCCCGGCCGGCTGGGCGCCCGCCGCGGGCGCCGCCAGGCACGCTCCGGCCACGTACAGCCCGACCCCGATCAGCCCGCCGCGGCCGCGGCTCCATGCACGCATGACAACACCCCCGTTCGTCCCGCCATCGCAATCAGCGCGGCAGCCGGAAGAAGCCCATCTCGACGAGCTCCTCGCGGTCGCCGCCCCCGATGATGGAGCACAGCACCTGCTTCTCCAGGCAGGCGGCCAGCACGTGCCGCACCGCCGCCTGCGCCTCCGGCGCCAGCGGCTGGCCCGTGCGGGTGGCCCGCCCGACGCCCAGGTTGATGCTCAGGTCGTTGACGCCGATCAGTATGCCGCCGATGCCCGGCACGTCGAGGATGTCGCGGATGTTGCGGACGCCCTCGGGCGACTCGATCATGATGTAGGCGAAGAGCTCGCCCGCCGGGTTCAACGGCCACAGGTCCGCCCGCCGCATGTACTCGTCGGCGTCCATCTCGCCCCACAGCGGGAAGCCGGCGAAGCCGTCGGTCGACCACAGGCCGGCGCCCCGGATGCCGGGCGGATCCGGGTACTCGGCGCCCCGCTGCGGCGGAATGCGCATGGAGCGCACCGCCCGCAGCGCCTCCGCCGCCGTGTCGATCTGCGGGAAGACGATGGCCAGCGCCCCGATGTCGAGCACCTGCTTGACGAGCCAGCTCGGATTCTCGTCGCCGTACATGGGAATGCGGACACCGGGCGTGACCTGCAGCCGCCCGTCCGGCCGCCGCATGCGGGCGAACTCCGCGAACCGTGCCTGGAGCTCGTCGATGCGGTACGGGCCGTGCTCCATGTCGATCATCTGCCAGACGTCGGGGCCGACCACGCCGCCCTGCTCCAACCGCTCGATGAGCGGGCTGATGCGCCCCGTCTGCCCCGCCGCCGGCCGCGCCGCGCACGGCAACCCGACCGCCAGCACGACCAGCAGCCCCACGAATCGCCGGCTCATGACGTCCTCCCTCTCCTGCGGCGCTACTGCTGCTGCTGCTGCATGGCCCGCTCGGCTTCGCGGGCGCCGGCCAGGATGTTGTAGAGCCCGTAGTTCCCCTCGTGGCAGGCGTACTCGTAGAGCGGATCAGGGCTCTGCTGCATGAGGAGCTGGAAGGTCCAGGGCACCGGCCAGACGGTCGGGTCGTCCAGCGTCGCCTCGTAGAGCAGCGTCTGCGCGGAGACCCGCGTGAAGCGCTCGACGAGGCGCAGGTGCGTGCTGGTCAGCCCGCCGAGGAAGCCGGTTCCCCGCAGGAAGTCGGTCGTCTCGACGACCAGCGTGTCGCCGTCCCAGTGGCCGCGCGAGTCGCCCATCTGCTGCGGGATGCCGCTCCGCTCGCGGCCGTCCAGCGGGACGACGCGCGTGCTGTGCACCATCTCGTTGAGCAGCACGACGTGGTCCTCGGTCTGGAACAACTGCATGTTGTTGTTGTAGGCGCTCGGCTGCATCGGCGGCCCGGAGTTGAAGCCCACGATGCAGCGCACCGCGAGGTGCCCGGGGCCGATGTCCTCGACCCAGCCGCCGTAGGTGACCTCGTGCGCGCCCAGCCCGCGCCGGATCATCGCCAGCTCCGCCTGGCGCTTCTGCTGCGCCGCCGTCACCGCCGGGACGCGGCCGTCGGGCGGATCGACGATCAGCGACGTCCGGCGATCCTCCGCCACCCCCTCGACGTCGTACCAGGCCTCGTTGTACGACCCGGTGGGCATCGCGTCGCTGCCCTCCTGGATCTGCCGCCAGGTTTCGTCGGCCTCGGCGAGCACCGCCGCGGCGTCCTCGTCGGTCAGCGTCGTCTTGCCGGCCAGGTTCTCCGGCCGCTCGAACGGCGTCAGCGAGCGGAAATCCCAGACGCCGGCCAGATCCGGCGCGCCCCACGCGGTGCGCGGCACGCTCGCATCGTCCGCCGTCTGCGCGGTCGCAACGGCCGGGGCCAGCGCCACGGCGGCGGCCAGCGCGAACAGCACGGGGAGAGTCCGGTGACTCATCTGCAGCCTCCTCGGTGTCGGTGGATGTCGGTACGCTCAAAGTATCGCTCAGAATGGCCGGCGTCGGAACAGTATCGTGGGTGCGTCACCCCACGGCCGACGTCGTCGCCCGCCCTGACCCGCGACGCCGGCGGCGCATACGGGGAACGCGGCGCGACCGGTCGCCGGTCGCCGCCGCGGCTGGGGCCGGAGCGAAGCCGGCCACGTGCTCGCACGGGATGGGCTGCCCGACGAGCCGTTCGATGGCGGCGAGCTGCTTCTCCTCCTCCGGCGCCGCCAGCGCAATCGCGGCTCCGGAACGCCCCGCGCGAGCCGTACGCCCGATGCGGTGCACGTAGTCCTCGGCCACGTGGGGCAGGTCGAAGTTGATCACGTGGCTGATGCCGTCGACGTCGAGTCCGCGCGCCGCGATATCGGTCGCGACGAGTGTATCGACGGCGCCGCTCCGGAAGTGCGCGAGCGCCCGGGTGCGCGCGGCCTGGCTCTTGTTGGCGTGGATCGCGACAGCCCGCCGTCGGGAGCGCTCCAGATGCCGGACGAGCTGGTTGGCCCGCGCCTTGGTGCGGGTGAAGACCAGGGCCTGCCCCATGTCCGCATCCGCCAGCAAGCGGCAGAGCAGCTCCTTCTTGCGGGTCATGGCCACCGGGTGGACCACCTGGCGGATCTTGCTGACGGGTGTCGCGCGTCGCGTCGCCTCGATCAACACGGGCGCCGCAGTCGAGCGCCGGATCAGGCCCTCGATCTCGTCGGGCAGCGTCGCCGAGAAGAACAGGCTCTGGCGCTGCGCGGGCAGCGCGGCGAGGATCCGCCGGACGTCGGGCAGGAACCCCATGTCCAGCATCCGGTCGGCCTCGTCGAGAACAACCGTCTCGATGCTGCCCAGACTCGCCTGCCGGCGCCCGAGGTGATCGAGGAGCCGCCCGGGTGTCGAGACCAGCAGGTCGAGACCGGCGGCCAGCCGACGCTTCTGCTGCGCCATGCCGACGCCGCCGTACAGGACCGTGCTGCGGACGGGCAGGTGCCTGGCGTACTGCTTGGCCATCTCGCCGACCTGGGCGGCCAGCTCGCGGGTCGGCGTCACCACCAGCGCCCGCGGATGGCGCGCTGCCGCGCCGCCGGCGAGGTTCTGCAGCATCGGCAACAGAAAGGCGGCCGTCTTGCCGGTGCCGGTCTGGGCACAGGCGATCAGGTCGCGGCGCTCGAGCACGACCGGAATGGCGCGCTCCTGGATCGGCGTGGGTGTGGCGTAGCCCGCGGCCGCAACGGCGCGAACGAGCTCGGGGCGCAAGCCCAGATCGGTGAACTGCATCGTTTCTGCTCCTGTCAGCGTGCTGACCGCGGCACGCGCATGCCGCCGGATGCCCGGGAACCCCGGCTCCGGCTGCGCGGCTACGCGGCTTCCGTCGACTCGGCGACGGAGGATGTGGGTTGCAAGGGCACCTGCAGGCCAGGCAGTGGCTCGGCGGCGAACAGGCGCTGCACGGGTCGGGCCAGCCAACGCGCCCACCTCGTCGCGCGCGAGACGCGAGCGCTGTCGGTCGCCAGGCCGGTGTTGGCGTACATCTGTCGATACACCTTCGAGATCAGCAGAAACGCCAGGCGCCCCCGCAGCGACGGAACGACCTTTGAACGGCGCCAGATCGCCCCGATGCCGTAGAACCGGTCCCAGGCCCGTTGCGTTCCCCGCCGGATCTCTTCAACGGACATGACGGGATGCGGCTGGTAGAGCTTGGGGCGCCGCGAGTGCGGCAGCAGCCAGTACCGGGACGCCGGCACGCCGTCGATGACGGGCATCGAAGCGCCCTGCTCGCGCTCCCAGCGCTCGAAGTCGAGCGTGCCGGGAAAGGGCGTCAGCGTGACGAACTGGGCGAACGCCAGGTCGGCGCGCTGGGCCAGGTCCACGGTGGCGTCGAAGGAGCCCGGACGGTCGCTCGGCAGGCCGAAGATGAACGACCCGAGCACGTGCACGCCGTGCTTGCGGAACGTCCGGAGCCTTGCGACGAGCGCCTCGCCGGCAAGGTTGAAGTCCTTGTAGACGTCCTTCAGGCCTTCCGGCGTGACGGCCTCCACCCCGACCAGCGCGCCCCGGATCCGGGCCTTGCGCATCGCGTCGAGGAACGACGCGTCCTCTGCAGCCTCCATGGTGATCTGCGTATAGAAGACGAGGTCGTCCGGCAGGAGCGCGAGCCGTTCCATGAGGGCGAAGCGCTCGGCGCGGATCGCTTCGAGCTCGTGGAGGCGGTGCGGGTCCTCACGGCGTCCGGCCACTCTGAGATCGTCGAGCGTCACGGGATAGAAGTTGTCGTCGGCCAGCGCGATGAAGCGGAACCCCATGCGGCGCAGCTCGACGATCTCCTCGAGCACTGCCTCGACGCCGCGCTGGCGCGGCTCCTGGCCGTCGGTGCGCCAGACCGAGCAGAAGGAGCAGTGCTTCGGACACCCCCGCACCGTCTGGACGGAAGCCCAGGCATAGCGTTCCCGGGGCAGCAGGTCCCAGCGGGCCTTCGTGAAGTCCGACGCACCGATCCGGCCAGCCTCGTAGATCCGCTCCGGGGCGCCGGCCGCGCAATCCGCCAGCACCCTGCCCCAAACTACGTCGCCGTCGCCCCGGACGACGGCGTGGGCCCCGCCCTGCGCGTGCGCCTCCTCCGGGTACAGCGTCGCGTGAATGCCGCCATAGACCACCCACGCGCCGCGTGCGCGCGCCTGCACGCCGAGCGCATACCCGACCAGGGCGTTGCCGGTGTGCACGCCGATCCCGACGACGTCGCCAAGCTGCAACCGGGAGGCATCGAACCGTTCCAGCGTCTCGTCGATCGGGATCGGATCGCCGAACTCCGGCGGCGTCGCCCCGGCAAGCACGTACAGCCAGCGGGGAGTGATGATGGCGGACCCGAACGAGAGATGGCTGGGATTGACGATATACACGCGCATGCGTTGTTCCGGCTGGCCCGGGTGCGGTCACCGCCGAGGTGCTCTCGGAGGCAATCCGGGCATCGTCGTGCTCGGCCGCGAGACCCGATCTCACGCGTCTCAGACGCGCGCCGCGTACCGCTCGGCTCTGGTGAGACTGGGCGGAAGTTCCGGTGGAGGCAGGAACAGCGGCGGAGACTCAGAAAAGCACCTCCAGCCTATCACATCGCCGGAGGCGCACAGGCGGACCGCCCGCCAGCGGACGGTCCACGAACGTCCGGCCGGGCGCCGCGGGATCGGCGCGGCGGGACGAGCGAGGCGGCGTCCGCGTATATACTGGCAGCGGTTTGCTTTTCTGAGACCTGCCGCTGGGTCCGGGCGATTCCGCCGGGCCGAAGCCAGACCTCACCAAAGTCGATCCGGGCCTTCTTCGTCCGACCGGGAGCGGGATCCCGGCAGAAGATGCATGCCTGACCTATTGCCCGACAGCACGCAGGCGTACCTGTCCGACGCGGGAGCCACGCCGCTGCTGACGCGCGAGCAGGAGGTCGTGCTCGCGGCACGCCTTGCACGCAACAAGCGCATCGTCCTGCGGATGACGTCCCGGATTCCCGGCATCGCGAACGACGTCCTGGAGATGGGCGACGGGCTCCGATCCAACCCGCTTGCCGCCCGGACCCTGATCGCTCTGCCGCCGAGCGCGTTGACGGACGCACAGCTCAGGACACGCGCGCGCGCCGCGGTCCACGACCTCGACGCCGTCCGCGCAGCGCGCGCCGAGGCCGGGGCGCACGACGCCGAGCTGAGTGCAATCCCTTCCCGTCATCATCGCCGGGCCCGGCGGGCCCGGTGGGCGGCGTTGAGGGCACGCGTGCGGCTGTCGCACGCTGTTCGTGCCGTGCCGTACGCCGAGTCGGTCAAGCTCCGGCTGGTGACCAGCGCCACCGCGGCCCTCGATGCGGTGGAAGAGCAGCGCCGGGGGATCGACGATCTCCAGAGGCGCGCGGGCATGCACGGCGCAGCGCGTGCGCCGGCCGCACCTCCCCTCGTCGAAGCGCGCCGGCTGCTGCGGGTCCGACTCGCCGATCTCGGTCTGACATTGCAGCAGGCAACTCACGTCCGCACGCGGCTGCGGGCGGCCGCCGAACGAGTCGCCGAGGCCAGGCATGCGCTCGTCGAGGCGAACCTCCGGCTCGTCGTCGCCAACGCCAGGCGCTACCGTCATCACTCGCTGGGCTTCCTGGATCTGGTGCAGGAGGGCAATCTCGGGCTGCTGCGGGCAGTCGACAAGTTCGACCATCGACTGGGCCACAAGTTCTCGACGTACGCCACCTGGTGGATCCGCCAGGGCATGACGCGCGCCATCGCGGAGAAGGGACGGATCATTCGGTTGCCGGTGCACGTCGCGGAAACGCTGCGCGTGCTCCTGGCCACCGGAAACGATCTGGCCAGGACACTCGGGCGCGAGCCCACCGCGGCCGAGATTGCGCAGCGTGTCGACCTGCCCGCCTCGAGGGTCCGGGCGATCCTGAAAGCGGGGCTCGGCCCTCTCTCGCTGGAAGCACCGTACGGCGACGACGACTCGAACACGCTCGGCAACCTCATCGAGGACCGCGACGCGGTCTCGCCGTTGGAACTGGCGATGCGTGCCGACGTGCGGCGCCGGGTGGCCGCCGTCCTGCGCACGCTGCGGCCTCGCGACGCCAGGATCCTGCAGATGCGCTTCGGGCTCGACGACGGGCAGGAACGAACGCTCGAGCAGATCGGGCGCGTGTTCGGTCTCACGCGCGAGCGCATCCGCCAGATCGAGTACCGCGCGCTGGACCAGCTCAGGCGGTCCTCGCACGGTCGACTCCTCGCCGAGGGTTGACAGGCGGCGAGCCTGCGAACGGTCGGTGCGGCGCGAAGTTGCTGTGCGCCTCCGGCGGGACGTGGTAGACGTGACAGGGCGCAAGACCGGGAGGACCAGCATGACGAGGACGAGAGCCGGATTGGCGGTCGTGGCGGCGGCGGGCGCGCTGGCGCTGGCGGGCGTCGCAGTCGAGAGCCAGGAGAACCAGCGCATGGAGACGCTGGCGGACGTCGAACGGGCCCTGGAGGAGCTCTCCAACCAGGGCCGCTGGGGCGCCGACGACGAGCTGGGCGCGGCGAACTTCATCACCCCCGCCAAGCGCAAGCAGGCGGCGGCCCTCGTCCAGGAGGGCGTCAGCGTCTCGCTCGCGCACGACATCGTGCAGGAGGAGGCGGTCGACGCGACCACGATCCTGAACCGTGAGGTCATCCGCATCAGCGAGACGGGCGGGTCGGACCGCCTGCAGTACACCGGCAGCTACCACGGCGTCATACACAGCCACCTCGACGCCATCGACTGCCACATCCTGGTCGACGGGCGCGGTCACACCGGGGCGACGTTCGAGGAGATCGAGGCGACCGGCGGCTGCCCCAAGGGCAGCATCCACGCGCTCCGCGACGGCATCGTCACCCGCGGCGTGCTGTACGACGCCACCCTGCTGCCGGGCAAGGCCACCGCGGGCGGCTGGCTCGAGCTGGGCACGCCGATCCGCAAGGCCGACCTCGAGGCGCTCGAGGAGATCCAGGGCGTGCGCGCCGAGTCCGGCGACGTCATCCTGCTGCACACCGGCCGCTGGATCCGGCGCGCCGCGCTCGGCCCGTGGCCGTCCTCGGACGGCGTGGCCGGCTACCACGCTGACGTGGCCTACTTCCTGAAGGAGCGCGAGATCGCGTTCATCGGCCACGACATGTCGACCGACGTGTCGCCGCACGGCATCCCCGGCGCCCGGTTCCCGCTGCACCAGCTCGCCCTGGTGTCGCTCGGCGTCGGCATCTTCGACAACCTCGACTTCGGCCCCGCGGCGGAGCTCGCCCGGCGCCTGGGACGCTACGAGTTCCTGTTCACCGCGGCGCCGCTGCGGATCCAGGAGGGCATGGGCTCGCCCATGAACCCGATCGCGACGTTCTGAATCCCGTCTGGCCGCTGCCGGTGCGGCCGGAGGCCACAGCGAAGGGCGAACCCCGGGCAGGGCTGCTCCGCCTCGCCCGGGGGCATGATGCGCTCCTGTTCGTCCACGATCCCGTGGCGACCTCCGCGCCAACCTCGACCGGATAGCAGTATCTTCAGCGTTTTCTTCGCTCGAGGATTGCGTTTCTTGCAAGTTCCGGCAGCGGGCGACGGGCCGTCGCGACGGCCGGTAGCGGGCTCGGCTCCGCGCCGCCGCCTCACCGACGTTGAGGTTTACAATCGAGACTGGAACTGACGATGGACTGGTGGATCTGGGTGGTGGCCGGCTTCTTGCTCCTGGCGCTGGAGCTGGCGTCGCCGGGCGGCTTCTACGTGTTCTTCTTCGGCTGCGGCGCCCTGGCGGTGGGGCTGCTGGCGGCGCTCGGCTGGGCGGAGCCGCTGGCGCTGCAGGGCGTGCTGTTCGCCGGCCTGTCGGTGGCGGCGCTCGTGTTCTTCCGGCCGCTGATCGTCCGGCGGCTGCGCGCGGGCGCCGAGGGCGGGCCCGTGGACAGCCTGGTGGGCGAGCGGGTCCTGGCGCGCGGCGAGATCGCCGCCGACGGCTTCGGCAAGGCCGAGTTGCGTGGGACGACCTGGAACGCGAGGAACGTCGGCGCGACGGCGGTCGGCCCCGACCAGGCCTGCCGGGTGGAGCGTGTCGAGGGCCTGACCCTCTGGATTCGGGCGGAGTAACCGGAGCGACAAGGACAGCCGACAATGGAAATGGGCCTGATTGCCGTAGCGGCGCTGGTGCTGCTGCTCGTCGTCATCATCGCCAAGACGGCCACGGTCGTGCCGCAGCAGAGTCAGTACGTGGTCGAGCGGCTCGGGAAGTACGCCGGAACCCTCGATGCCGGGTTCCACATCCTCGTGCCGTTCCTCGATACCGTGCGCTACCGGCACTCGCTGAAGGAGATGGCCCTGGACATCCCGGAGCAGATCTGCATCACGAGCGACAACGTCCAGGTGGGGGTGGACGGCGTGCTGTACCTCAAGGTGCTGGACGCCCAGCGCGCGTCGTACGGCATCGGAAACTACGTCTTCGCCATCACGCAGCTCGCGCAGACGACGCTGCGCAGCGAGATCGGCAAGATCGAGCTCGACAAGACGTTCGAGGAGCGCGCCCACATCAACACGCAGGTCGTCGACGAGCTGGACAAGGCGACGGAGCCGTGGGGCGTCAAGGTGCTGCGCTACGAGATCAAGAACATCAACCCGCCGCGCGACGTGCTCGAGGCGATGGAGAAGCAGATGCGGGCCGAGCGCGAGAAGCGCGCCGCCGTGCTCGAATCGGAGGGCCTGCGGGACTCGGCCATCAACACGGCCGAGGGCGAGAAGCAGAAGGTCATCAAGGAGTCCGAGGCGAAGAAGCAGCAGCAGATCAACGAGGCGGAAGGCGAGGCCGCCGCCATCACGACCGTGGCGACGGCCACGGCCGAGGGCATTCGCCGGGTGGCCGAGGCCATCGAGGCGCCCGGCGGGACGCAGGCGGTTCAGTTGCGCGTCGCCGAGCAGTACGTCGACAGGCTGGGGATGCTGGCCAGGGAGAACAACACGATGATCCTGCCCGCCAATCTGGCCGATGTGTCCTCGATGATCGCCACGGCCATGAACGTGATCAAGCACACCGGCGCCCCCCGCGACGAGGGGCGTTAAAGCCGCCGGCTCAGGGACCTTCGTCCGTCAGGGCTGCTGCCGCCGCCTGCTCCTGCGCCCGCGCCCCGCGCAGGACGTTCGTGATCGCGTAGTTCCCCTCGTGGCAGGCGAACTCGTACAGTCCGCCCGCCGCCACCCCGCGCCCGGACTGATCGGCCGACAGGGCCATCTCGATCGTCCAGGGCCGCGTGAAGCGCGCCGGGTCGGTGATCGTGGCCGCGTAGTCGATGGTCTCCGCGTCGACGCGGGTGAACCGCTCCACCAGGTGCAGCGAGCCGGTCGGGTGCCGCCACGTGCTGGCCCAGCGGGCGTCCGGGCGGTCCACGAAGCTCCGCGACTCGACCACAAGCGTATCGCCCTCCCAGCGCCCGCGCGGCCCGCCGTTCCAGCGCGGCACGTTCGCGGGCGGGCCGCCGTCGAGCGGGATGATCCGCCGCTGGCGGAACATCTCGTGCACGATCACGACGTGCGTGCGGTTCTGGAAGATCTGGTGGTTGGGGTTGTAGCCGAACCAGATCTGCGGCAGACCGTCGCCCAGGCAGCGCTCGCCGGTGTCGAGATCCAGAAAGGAGTGCCAGGGACCCGAGCCGTGGGGACGCTCGCCCTGGCGGGCGTCGGCGGTGTAGGGAATCCGGCCCGAGGGCGGGTCGACGATCAGCGACGTGCGCCGGCTGCGCAGCCACATCCAGCTCCCGTCGAGCCAGAAGCTGTTGTAGAAGCCCGGCGTGCCGTCCGCGCGCCAGTCGACGCTGCCGCCGGCCGTCGCGCGCTCGGACGGCCGTTGCGCCAGGCGCGCCCGGCGCAACAGGGCCCCGTCCTCCAGCCTGGCGACCTCGGCGTACGTCAGGAACTCGCGCCCCTCGAACTCCGCCGGGCGCTCGAGGGGGGTCAGGGTGGAGCCGATCCAGACGCCCTGCAGGTCCGGGTCGCCCCACGGCGTCCGGGGCACGTTCGGCCGCGGCGCGGCGACCTGCTGCTCCCCTCCGGCGGGCATCCGGCACCCGGCGGCTGCAGCCAACGACAGCGCGATGGCGACCAGCGGCACGACCACACGCAACCAACCCCGAATCCGACGCTGCATGTCGAGCCTCCTTCAGGCCGCCTTCACTTGTCATAACATTTCGGAGACGGATCGCGAAAGTCTCCACGACAGAAGGTCATGAACGCCGGCAACTGCCGCCCCGCGGGCGGAGTCGATCGGGACGGCGGGTGAAGGTCGGCGCGCTGCGCGTCTCGACGGCGACCGCGCTGATCAGCCTGACCGCGGCGGGCGCCGCCGGCCAGCCCCCTGCAGCGACACCGCCGCCAGACGCCGCGCGGACGATCGCCGTGCTGCCGTTCACGAACCTGACCGGGGCGGCGGCGGACGCGTGGATCGGCGCCGGGATCGCCGACACGCTCGGGGCGGCGCTGACGGCGGCGCGCGCCACGGTAGTCCCGCCCGACAACTTCGGACGCGCGCACCGGGACGCGACCGGCCTCGACCTGGACCCCGCGGACGCGGCGGCGGTGCTGGCGGCCTGCCGGGCGCTGGGCATCCGCTGGCTCGTGGCCGGCGAGTACCAGCGCGTCGCGGCGCGCCTGCGGGTCACGGCCCGGCTCGTGGCGGTCGAGACCGGCGCGGTGGCGCACTGGATGAAGGCCGACGGCTCGGCCGCCGGGCTCTTCGACCTCCAGGACCGGTTGGTGGACTCGCTGACCGGCTACCTCGGGGAGCCCGCCCGCCCGCCGCGGCGGGCGGCGCTGGACGACCCCGGCCCCGCCCCGCGGCCGGCTGCGCAAACGCCGGCCGGCCGGCCGCGGGCCGCCGCCGCACCCACCGGCGCGGCTGTCGGACCCGCCGGCGCAACCGCACCGGGCGCCGGGTTCAGACCCCCTGCCGCTGCCATCGACGGACCGCCGCCGCCGGAGGCGCCGGCGACCATCAGCCGGGACGCGGCGGGCCGGGCCACCATCCGCGCGGTGCGCGTCGCCGGCCTGGACGTCGACGGCACGCTCGGCGAGGCGGTGTACCGCGAGACGCCGCCCTTCTCGGACTTCGTGCAGACCCTGCCGCTGGAGGGCCAGCCGGCCAGCGAGCGCACCGAGGTCTGGGTGCTGTTCGACGACGACAACTTCTACATCAGCGCGCGCTGCTGGGACTCGGCGCCGGAATCGCGGTGGGTCGCCAACGAGATGCGCCGGGACAGCTTCAACATCCTCCAGAACGAACGCGTCGGCTTCATGATCGACAGCTTCTACGACCGCCGCAACGGGATGATCTTCAACGTCAACGCCATCGGCGGGCGGATGGACGGCCAGTTGACCTCCGAGAGCGACTACAACGGCGACTGGAACCCGGTCTGGGAAGCCGAGACCGGGCGCTTCGAGGGCGGCTGGACGATGGAGGTCGCCATCCCGTTCAAGTCGCTGCGCTACCGCCCGGGGCGGGCGCAGATCTGGGGACTGAACGTCAGCCGCCGGGTCTTCTGGAAGAACGAGCTGTCGTACGTGGTGCCCATGCCCGTGGCGCGCGAGCCCGGCGCCATCTTCCTCTCCTCGCTGGCCGCGACCCTGGTCGGGCTCGAGGTGCCCCAGGGCGGCACCACGCTCGAGCTCAAGCCGTACGCCATCGCGGATCTGACCAGCGACCGGACCACGACGCCGCACATCTCCAACCAGCTCGGCGGCGACGCGGGGCTCGACGTGAAGTACGGCGTGACGCAGAACCTGGTCGCCGACCTGACGCTGAACACGGACTTCGCCCAGGTCGAGGCGGACG
>JAAXGX010000032.1:14487-20755 GCA_012271165.1 Vicinamibacteraceae bacterium
GACGAGCAGCAGATCAACCTCACCCGCTTCAGCCTCTTCTTTCCGGAGAAACGCGAGTTCTTCCTCGAGAACCAGGGCGTGTTCGCCTTCGGCGGCGCCGGCACGGGCCCGTTCGGGCAGAACAACGACACGCCGGTGCTCTTCTACAGCCGGCGGATCGGACTCAACCAGGGGCGCGAGGTGCCGATGCAGGCCGGCGGCCGCCTCACCGGGCGGGTCGGGCGCTTCACCGTGGGCGCGATGAACATCCAGACCGGGGACGAGGAGGTCACGGCCGCCGTGCCGACCAACTTCTCGGTCCTGCGGATCAAGCGGGACCTGCTGCGGCGGAGCAGCATCGGCGCGATCTACACCGGGCGCTCGGTCTCCACGCTGGGTCCCGGCTCGAGCGAGACGTACGGCGCCGACGCCAACTTCGGGTTCCACGACACGGTGAACATCGACACCTACTGGGCGCGGACCGAGACGCCCGGCTCGCGGGGCGACGACGTCAGCTATCGGGCCAGGTTCGAATACCGCGGCGACCGCTACGGCGTGCAGCTAGAGCACCTCGCCGTGGGGGAGGACTTCCGGCCGGAGGTGGGATTCCTGCGGCGCGAGGACTTCGAGCGCAGCTTCGGGTCGTTCCGCTTCAGCCCGCGGCCGTACGCCATCGCGGCCATCCGCCGCTTCATCTGGGAGGGCCGGTTCGACTACTACACGAGCCGGGCGGGCGTCGTCGAGACGCGCCTGGGGCAGGGCTTCTTCGGCGTCGAGCTCGAGAACGCGGACCGGTTCGAGGTCGAGTACACCCGCAGCTACGAGTTCCTCGACCGGCCGTTCGAGATTACCGGCGACATCGCGATCCCGGTCGGCGGCTACCGCTTCCAGGACGCGCGTGTGGCGTACCAGTTCGGCCGGCAGCGGGCCTTCTCGGGGATGCTGGCCGTGCAGCACGGCAGCTTCTACGGCGGCGAGAAGACCACCGTCGAGATGGGCCTGCCCGGCGGCTTCCGGAGCGGCCGCCTCGAGATCACGCCGCGGCTGTCGCTCGAGCCGGGCATTTCGTACAACCGCGTCGAGCTGCCCCACGGCCGCTTCACGACCGGCCTGGTGACCACGCGCACGACCTACACGGCCACCCCGCTCATGTTCGTCAGCGCCCTGGTGCAATACAACTCGAGCAACGCCTCGCTGGGCGCGAACGTCCGCTTCCGCTGGGAGTATCAGCCCGGCAGCGAGCTGTTCGTGGTCTACAACGAGCAGCGCGACACGCTCACCCCCCGCCACCCCGAGCTGCAGAACCGCAGCTTCGTCATCAAGATCAATCGCCTGTTCCGGTTTTGAATGTAGATGGGGCTGCGCCCCAAGCCCCCGGCGTCCGCTTGCGGGGACCCCTGCGCCCCGCGCCGCTCCCGCCGAGGCGCGCTGTGCGCGCCTTGGGACCACGTGGGGTTGCTCTCGTGGTCCCTCAGTACCGGAACAGGTACTGGAGCTTCACGAAGACGGCGCGGTTCGTGCGCCGGCGTTCGGTGGTGTGGAACAGGCGGTCGGGAATGCCGTCGCCGTCGCGGTCGCGCTCGATCAGGTCGGCCTGTTGGTGGTGGTCGTCGTAGCCCACGTAGAACACCGTGCCGGCATTGACGCGGTAGGTCAGCAGCAGGTTCATCGCCAGCGTCTTGTCGAACGTGTTGTGCTCGGCGATGTTCCGCACCAGGAGGCGCTCGGTGAACTGGTAGGTGGACAGGGCGCGGAAGATCTTGACGTCGAACACCTCGCCGCCGCCGGTGCGGCGATCCGTGAACCGGCTGGTGTTGACGTTGACGTCCGACTGCAGCCGCGGAATGGGCCGCAGGCTGATGAACGAGTACATGCTGGTCTCGTGGCCCAGGAACGGGTTCGCGAGGTCGTAGAACACCTCGTGGCCGCGATTCATCCCCACGCCGACGCCGTAGCGCGTCGTGCTGTAGCGCCCGAAGAACCGGTAGCGCGTCTTGAAGAAGTTGATGCCCCCGTAGCGCTCCATTTCCCGGCTCACGCGGCTGTTCACCCCGAAGTTCCGCGCGAAGTTGAAGTTGAGGCCGACGCGGGCCTCCTCGTCCTGCAGATGGCCGTCGAAGGCGTAGTTCCGCGCGTAGCGGCCCTCGGGCCCCCAGCTCACGAGCCAGGTCTCGGGCCACCACTGATACGAGACGTCGCCGAGCGTGCGGCGCTGGTCGACCCGGCGCACGAACCCGACGTCGGTGCGGAAGTCGGGCGAGAGGACGAACGACAGGAAGCGGTAGCCGAGATTGCGCCCCTGCTTGCGCAGCACGGCCTCGAGGTAGTGGCCGCTGCGGTCGACGCCGTCGAGGTCGCGGTGCTGCGTGCCCATCGCCCGGAACGCGAGGCTCTGGGTGCGGCCCAGGCGGAAGTTGCTGTCGAGGCCCGCCAGCCGGCTGTGGCCGTCGAGCAGCTCGCGGCTGGTGACGATGGCGCCGACGTGCGACTCGGCGTACAGGTCGTAGCGCAGGCGCCCCACGAACGTCTGGGCCGTCTGGCCGAAGGCCGGGTCGGTTGCGTCGCCGACGTTGCCAGGCGCCTCGTCGTTGGCGTACAGCAGCCCCAGCGTGGTCCGTCCCACCTTGCCGGTCAGCTTCGCCCCGTAGTACGGGTCGACGATGGTGCGCGTGTGGACCGCGTCGACCGGGCCCGGAATGTCGAAGATCTCGGCGCCCTCGAGGAAGAACGGCCGCAGCTCCGGATAGAAGAGGGCGAAGCGCTGGTTGAGCTCGATCTGCGGCCGGTCCGACTCGATCTGCGAGAAGTCGGGGTTGAGCGTGAAGTCCGCGGTCAGGTTCGACGTGACCCCGTACTTGAAGTTGACGCCCCCTTCCGGCGCCGGATCGGCGGTGGTGAAGTCCCCGCTGGCGGCGTCGATCGAGCCGAACTGGATGGCCGTGAACGTCGGCAGGATCTCGATGTTGCGGCTCGTCGACAGGTCGGTCATCCCGTCGAGCACGCCCATCTGGGGCAGGAAGCCGGCCACGCCGCGGGACACGGGCGACCACACGACGGTCTCGTCCTTGCCGCCGATGCGGCGCGCGATCTGCAGCCCCCA
Source organism: Vicinamibacteraceae bacterium (assembly GCA_012271165.1). Lineage (GTDB taxonomy): Bacteria > Acidobacteriota > Vicinamibacteria > Vicinamibacterales > UBA8438 > JAAXGX01. Next base: position 17,567 of record JAAXGX010000032.1, read on the forward strand.
GCGGTGCGCCGCCACGCCGTCACGCTGCGGGTAGCGCAGGCTCTTGAACGGAATGGCCATCTCCGCCGTGAACCCGTCCGGCACGAGCCGCCCGGCGGTGGCGAAGAGGGCGTCCCACGACTCGTCGCCGCGCGGGAGTCCGCCGCCGCCCCGGCCGCGCCGGCCTCCGAACCCGCCACCGCCGCGCGAGTTGACGATGGAATCGCCCTGGACGCCGTACGCGTTCACGGTGAAGACGTACGCCCGCTGCTGATCGAGGAACGTGTCGAAGTAGACGGAGATGAGGTCGTCGCGAAACGTGCGGTCGCGGTCGGAGCGGTTCGCGCGGATCATGCCTGGGTCCGCGTACCGCGCCCGGAACCCGAGGTAGATGGCGGTGCTGTCGTACGCCAGATAGACGTCGGTGTCCTCGGTCGCTGGCGCACCGTCGAGCGGCTGGATCTGGACGAACTCGTTGATGCGCAGCGCGCCCGTCCACGCGGCGTCGTCCAGCCGGCCATCGATTGCAGGCGGCGCGACGACGCGGACCGGCCGCACCACCGGCCGGCCGGTAAGGATGCCGGGAGCCGCCGGGAGGTCGGGGGGCGGCTCGGGCGCCCCGATCTCGACCTCGCCGTTCACGAGCTCCGCGACGGAAGGCTCCGTAGCGGACGTCTCGGGCTCGGCGTCCGCCGGTGCCGGCCGGAAGCCGCTCTGGGCCAGCGCGGGCGCGCACGGGCAGGCCGCGATGCACGCGGCCAGGGCCACTGTGCGCAGCGGCATCACTCTGACGGGGCTGCGCCCCGAACCCCCGGCGTCCGCTTGCGGGGACCCCTGCGCCCCGCGCCGCTCCCGCCGGGGCGCGCTGTGCGCGCCCTGGACGCTCTTGTGGGGGCGGGGTTTCACCACGGACGTGTCAGGGCACGAACGGGACGGCAGGCTCGCGCACCCCCGGGTGCCCGGCCTCCTTGCGCTGCCGCGAGACCAGTGCCGCCGCCTCGAGCGCCTGCTCCTCGTCGGAGCGGCCGGCGCTGAGCAGGTTCATCATCCCGTGGTTGCCCTCGTGACAGGCGTACTCGAACAGGTGGTTGAGCGGATCGCCCACCGTGTCGCGGCGGGTCATCGGCAGCGAGACCGTGAACGGCCCCGTGTAGGTCGCCGGATCCTCCACCGTGAAGCGGTAGTCGATCGTGTTCGCATCGAGCATGCGGAAGCGCTCGACGAGGCGCAGCGTGCCGCCCGGACCCCGGTGCGTGGTCTGGATGATGTGCGAGGGCTGGTATTCGCCGCCGTCGAGCCGGTTGTTGAACCGCTCGGTCTCGACCACCAGCGTGTCCCCCTCCCACCGGCCGCGGCTGTCGCCCAGCCACTGGCGGACGCCGTCGGCCACGTGCGGCCGGTCGTCCAGCGGGATGATGCGCGCCTCGTGGATCATCTCCATGAGGACCACGACGTGGTCCTGCGTCTGGAAGATCTGGTAGTTCGCGTTGTAGATGTTCGGGATCATCGCGATGGGCAGCGTGCGCGTGATGCAGCGCTCCCAGGAGTTGCGATCGAGCCACGAATCGGCCTCGCCGCGCCCCGCGCGCGCGTTCTCGCGGTCGATGAGCCGCTGCCGCGCCGCGGGCAGCAGCGCCGGGATGCGGCCGTCGGGCGGCTCGACGATGAGCGACTCGCGGTCGGCGTCGAGTACCTGCTCGACCCACCCCGCGCCCGTGCCGCGCGTGGCCTCGATGACCGGCGCCTGGGCAAGCTGGCCGCGCTCGATCTCCGCGGCCGTACGCCGCTCGAGCGGCGTCCTGTTCGAGTTGTTCCAGACGCCGCGCAGGTCGGGCGTGCCCCAGGGCGTGCGGGGTACTTCCCCTCCCTCGACGCGGTCCAGCAGACCGCTGATGCCGACCGCCGCGCCGGACCGCGGCTCGGGCGCATCCTGTGCGGCAGCGGGCGTCGCCAGCGCGCAGGCGGCGACCAGGACGACGACGGCTCCGACTATTCGAACGCTCATGGCACTTTCCTCCAACTCCAGCAGCTCCAGCTCTACCGTCCGGCCCGCTCGTCGATGCGGGCGCCGGCGAGCATCCCGGTCAGCGAGTAGTTCCCCTCGTGGCACGCCGACTCGAAGATCAGGTTCTCGGTATCGTCCTGCCGCACCAGCGCCAGTTCCATGGTCCACGGCCGGGTCCACGTGGTCGGGTCGTCGACGGTGATGCGGTATTGCATCAGGTCCGGGGCGACGCGCGTGAAGCGCTCGACGAGATGCAGGTTCTCGCTGGACCCCCGGTAGCTGGTGCGGTCGGTGAAGTTGGTGGTGTCGACGACGAGGGTGTCGCCTTCCCAGCGCCCCACCGAGTCGCCAAGCCACTGCCTGATGTGCGCCGGCAGGTGGGGCCGGTCGTCGAGCGGAATGCGGCGGTACGCACCGCCGCCGTGCCCCTGCTCGTAGTAGATCCCGACCCAGCCCGGGCCCTGGACGATGCGGCTGAATCCGCACAGCCCGCCGGTGCACGGAATCGTCACGCCCATGCAGCGCTCGAGGTAGCCGGAGTCCTCCGGATTGTCGTAGCGGTCCTCCATGTCGACGAAGTAGGGCAGGTCGATGCCCGCGGCCGCCGCGGCGGCCGCCCGCGCGGCGAAGCGCTGGCGGATGTCGTCCTGGCGCGCCGCCCCGTCCTCGGTCATGGCCGGAACCCTCCCGTCGGGCGGGTCGACGATGAGCGACGTGCGCCGATGCCGGGCGTAGCGGACGCCGAGCCCGGTGCTGAAGATGTTGTTGTAGGCGCCCTCGACGTCGGCCTGCGTGCCAAGCTCGCCGCGCACGTCCCGTCCCTGCGCCTCGTCGCTCTGCTCCACTGCCAGGCTCGCCTCGTCGATCGCGCGCACCTCCTCGTCGGTGAGGAACTCGCGTCCGGCGTGCTCGTCGGACCGCTCCAGCGGCGTGGAGCTCTTGCTGTCCCAGATGCCCGCCAGGTCCGGCACGCCCCACGGCGTCCGGGGCGCCTCCCAGCCGCCCTCCAGCATCGGCCAGGCCGACCCGGCCGGCGCCTCCTGGCCGGCCGCCGGACCGCCGAACCACGCGGCGCCGGCCAGCGCCAGGCCGACGATGCCCGCCACGCATGCTCGCCTCATCGCGGTGCTCCTCCCGCCTCAAAGGATACTGCGTTCCGCCAGGAGTCTGCGCCGTACCACGGTGCAGACTCCGCAAGGCGCGCA
>JAAXGX010000091.1 GCA_012271165.1 Vicinamibacteraceae bacterium
TCGCCGGTGTCGCCGTCGAGCGCCAGGGTCGAGTTGTGGTAGAGGTGCGTGTTCTCGGCGCCGCCCAGCAGGAACTTCGGCGCGGGGGACGTGACCGACGTACCGACGTAGACGAGGTTCAGCTCCGGGTCGTAGCTCGGCGCCATCCACGAGCCGACGTGCACGCGCTCCTCGTACGGCACGCCGCCCCAGGTCTCGTCCCCGGGCTCGCCTGGCGCCGGCACCAGGCGCCGGCGCCAGACCTCCGCGCCGGTCGCCGCGTCGTGCGCCGTGATGACGCAGGCCTCCGGTCCGCCCTGCGGGCGGCAGCTCCGGCCGGAGATCGCCTTGCCGCCGCCGACGATCGGACCGGACGAATGCCTGGCGGGGTTGACCGTGTAGTCGAGAATCTGCGTCTCCCAGGCCAGCCCGCCGGTCACCGCGTCGAGCGCATAGACGAAGCCGTCGCCGCTGGTGTCGATGACGTGGCTGCCGTGGATGGCGATGTTCCGATTGGTCGACGACCCGGCGACGTACTCGTCGACATCGTCCGGCAGCGCCCGCCGGTACTCCCACCGCAGATCGCCCGTCACCGCGTCGATGGCCTGGATGACGTCGCTCGGGTTCGGCATGTACAGGACGCCGCCGTAGGCCAGGGGCGTCCCTTCCTGGTTGCCCGCCCCGAGGGCGCGCGACCAGACCAGGCGCAGCTCGCCGACGTTGTCGCGGTCTATCCGGTCGAGCGGGCTGTAGCCCCAGCCGTCGGGCGTGCGGCGCCACATCAGCCAGTCGCCGGGCGCCGGATTCTCGAGCATCGCATCGGTGACGGGCACGAACGCCGCGGCAGATTCGGGCTGCGCGCCGGCGGAAACCGGCGCCAGCGCCGCAACCATGAGCAGAACGCCTCGCGCGACGGCAAACCTCTGGTGCATCTCGGCCTCCGTTCCTGGCCTCGCCCGGCAGAATCGTCCACACACCCGCTCGCGTGCGTCACAGCGCGCCGCGGGACATCAGAAAGGCGTACACCTGCCGGATCTCGTCGCTTGCAAGCAACTCCCCGAAGGCGGGCATGTTCGTGCCCTCGCGGCCCCCGGCCACGACGTCGAGGAACCGGGCGGGATCGAGCCCGGTCCTGAAGATGCTCGCGCCCGCGCCGCCGCCGGCCCGGTGGCACCCGACGCAACGCTCGCGGTAGATGCGCTCGCCCGCGGCGAGCGCCGCCGCGTCGCCGGAGACCGGGTCGCCGGCCGCCGCGTCCGCCGCTCCCCCGCCCGGCGCTCCGGACGTCGCCGCGAGCGGCTCGCCCCCCTCGGTCGGCTCGAAGCCGTAGCCCGGCAGGACGCGGCCGCCGAGCGTGTGGCCCGGCTCGCCGACGCGCGGCAGGCCGCCGGGCAGCGCGGTCAGGTTCGTTCCCTCCTGCACCCGCGCCACGCCGCCGTCCAGGGCGAACACCCACAGGTTCCCGGCCCTCGGCTCGGTGTAGTAGAAGGTCATGTCGCCGCCGATGCCGCCCGACGGCACGGCCACGTACTGCGTGCCGTCCAGCTCGTACGTGATGGGGCTGCCGATGATGCCCGAGCCGGTCTGGAACTGCCACAGCACGTCGCCGCTACGGGCGTCGATGGCCATGAAGTAGCCGCGCATGTCGCCGGTGAAGACCAGCCCGGACGACGTGGCCACGGCGCCTGCCCAGAACGGCGCGGGGCTGACCACCCGCCACAGCACCTCGCGGTTGACGACGTCGAAGCCCACGAAGTTGCCGGGATTGTCGCTGATCAGGTACTGCTGATAGTCGGCCCCGAGGTACAACTCGCCCTGCGTTGGCGGCTCGAACTGATCCTCGGCCCAGAACTTGTAGCCCATCGCCCACTGGTTGGACATGAAGTAGAGCGCGCCGAGCTCCGGGTTGAAGGCCAGCGGCTGCCAGTCGATGGCTCCCTCGAGGCTGGGAATGATGGGCCCCACCTCGGGACCGCCCGACTGCGCGATCATGTCGGGGTTGACCTGCGGGCGGCCGGTCCGCGGATCGAGGCCGAACGCCCAGTTGATGCCGGGCACGATGGGTTCCCCGTAGAGGAACCGGCCGTCGGTGCGGTCGAGCGCGTAGAAGAAGCCGTTCTTGTCGTGGTGGAACAGGGCCTTGACCGGCCCGTGCTCCCCCAGCGTCAAGTCGGCCAGCACCGGCGTGCTGACAGCATCGTAGTCCCAGCGGTCCCAGGGGGTGTACTGGAACCCCCAGCGGATCTCGCCCGTGCCGGCGTCGATGGCGATGGTCGCGGCGCTCCACTGGTTGTCGCCCTTGCGGACCTGGCAGTTCCAGGGCGCCGCGTTGCCCGTGTTCCAGTAGACGAGGCTCAGCTCGGGATCGTACGCGCCGGTCGTCCAGGTCGGGGCGCCGCCGTTCTTCCAGGTGTCGCCCGGCCAGGTCTCGTTGCCCGGCTCGCCCGGACCCGGAATGGTGTACGTCGTCCAGCGCGGCGCGCCGGTCAGGGCATCGAAAGCCTTGACGAAGCCGCGGATGCCGAACTCGCCGCCGGCCACCCCGGTCAGCACCATGCCCTCGACCACCAGCGGCGCGCCGGTGATGCTGTACCCCTGCCGCCAATCGATGACCTCGACCTCCCACGCGACGGCGCCCGTCTCCCTGTCGAGCGCGACCAGGCGGGCATCCATCGTGCCCACGTAGACCAGCTCGCCGAAGAGCGCCACGCCCCGATTGTTCGACCCGCAGCAGTACACGCGCTCGACGCTGTCGGACAGCTCCGGGTCGTAGCTCCACTTCCGCGCGCCGGTCCGCGCATCGATGGCGAAGACGCGCGACTCGTCGGCCGACAGGTAGAGCACGCCCTCGTGCAGGAGCGGGGTCGCCTGCAGGCCGCGGTTCTCGCCGCCCGTGGCGAACACCCAGACGGGGCGCAGGCGGCTCACGTTGCCGGGCGTGATCCGGTCGAGCTCCACGAAGCGCTGCCCGTGGTAGTCGCGACCGTACATCAACCAGGCGGAGTTGTCCGCCGCGGCCTGCTCGAGATCGGCCGTGGTGATCTCCTGCTCCTCAGCGGCCGGCCGGGACAGACCCGCGGCGACCGCGAGGGCCATCGCGAGCAACGTTGGGTAACGCCATGCCTCCATCCGCGTGCCCTCCCTCCGGGCCGTCCTGCCGCGCCGATCGACGAGGTGCGATGCGCCGGGTCGTCAGCAAGCAGGCTCGGCGCAGACCGGCCCGCCTACGGCAGTGCGAACACCCACATCACCCCGGTCCCCTGCGGGAGCCTCGTATTGGTCAGCCGCGCGTACGACGTGGTCTGGCCGATGCGGCCGCCGGCGCCGACCGCCAGGTACTGGCGCCCATCGACCTCGAAGGTGATCGGCGCCCCCGAGATGTCGCCGTTCAGCCGCCGCTCCCACAGCAGGGCGCCGGTGTCCGCGTCGAGCGCGAACAGGCGGCGGTCGGCCGTGCCCCCGAACACCAGGCCGCCGGCCGTCGACAGCGCCGCCGCCGTCATTGCCGCCCCGCCGGGGAAGCGACGCTCCCACGCGCGCTGGCCGGTGAGCGGGTTGAACGCCACGAACTCCCCGATGTAGTCGTAGTCGGGGACCCGCTTGACCCGGCCCGCCATGCCCCGGTAGACGCGGCCCGGCCGGTACTCCTCGGAGACGAACGTGACGTCCATGCAGCTGTTGTTGATGCCCACGTAGTAGAAACCCGTCTCCGGGCTGTAGCTGGGCGAGTTCAGGTTGCGTGCGCCGTGGTAGTGCGGGCAGACCTCGAACACCTTGTCCGAGTCGACGTCGTCCATGGTGGGGATGAGCGCGGGGTTGTAGATCGGGACCCCGATGTCGGTCCAGCCGGTGACGAGATTGTCGTAGCCGGTGCGGAACGACCCCAGGAACTGGCCGGTGACGCGGTCGAGCACGACGCCCCAGCCGATCTTGCTGGTCTCGATGAGCGCCTTGCGCTCGACGCCGCCGATGACCAGGTCGACCAGCATGCTCTCGTGCGTCGCGTCCAGGTCCCAGTTGTCGGACGGCACCACCTGGAAGTGCCACTGCAGCTCGCCGGTGTCGATGTCGATGGCCAGGATCGAGTTCGTGTAGAGCGCATCGCCCGGACCCCGCAGGGTGGAAGACCAGGGCGTCGGCTGGCCCGTTCCGAGGTAGATCCAGCGCAGCTCGGGGTCGTAGCTGATCGTGTTCCACGTCAGGCCGCCGAGCGGCTCGATCTCGTGCTCGCTCCACGTCTCGTAGCCCGGCTCGCCGCGCGCCGGCACCGTGTAGGTGATCCACAACCGCTCGCCGGTCTCGGCGTCGTGCGCCACGACGGCGCCGCGCGCGCTGCGGTCGCCGCCGGCGAAGCCCAGCACCACCTTGCCGTCGGCGATCAGCGCTGGGTGCGCATGCCCCAGTCCGGTGGTGTAGTCGCCGGTGCTGACCTCCCAGCGCTGCTCGCCGGTGCGGGCGTCCAGCGCCACCAACGCCGCGTCCGCCGTCCCCCAGTAGATCGTGTCGCCGTAGATCGACACGCCCCGGTGACGGTTGAGGGCCTGCGACTTCTCGATGTCCTCGGGGTAGTTCCGCGTGTGCACCCACACGACGTCGCCGGACACGACGTCAAAGCAGGTGATGCGGCCGCTCCCTTCGGCGACGTACATCAACCCGTTGGCGACGATCGGCGTCGGCACCCAGCGGCTCCCGTCGCGCATCGAGTAGGCCCAGACGAGACGCAGGTCGCCGACCGTCTCGCGATTGATCTGATCGAGCGGACTGAACCCCGTCACGTCGTACGTCCGCCGGAAGTTCATCCAGTCGCCGTCCCGCGGATTGAGCAACCGTTCGTCGGTGACCGGCTCCCAGTCCCGTTGCTCCGGTTGGCCGAGCGCGGCGCCGGCCTGCAGCAGCTGGATACCGACGAGGAACGCCAGAACGAACAGCCCGTGTCCGAATGCTCGCATCGATCTGTCTCCTTCCAGACACCCGGCAGCAGGGCGTCGCAGCGCCGGCGCAACACCGGACCCGGGCATCATCGCCGATGCGCGCGATGGGCGCAACAGCGTGAACGGATACGGCCGGCGTTGAAAAAAAGTCGTTCGTGAGTGATCATTGAGCATCCCGCGTGCGGCGGACATGCGCGGAGGGAGGATCCGATGAACCACGCAAGTCGGACGGCTTTGGCAACGGTCGTCGCAATCGCGTTCCTGGCGCCGGCGCCCGCCGCCGGCCAGAGTGCGGCCGCGGGTGAGGCGGCCGGGTCGGAGGAGTGGACGCTGCCGCGCACTCCCGACGGTCGGCCCGACCTCCAGGGCTACTGGACGACCCAGACGTTCACGCCCATCGAGCGGCCGGAGCACCTGGGCGAGCAGGAGTTCTTCTCCGAGGAGGAAGCCGCCGCGCTGCAGGAGCAGCTCACGGCCGAGGGCGTCGACCCCCTGCGGCGCGACGCCCTCGACATCGCGGATGCGGGGGCCCGCGAGGAGGCGCTCTACCAGGAGAACCGCGACAGTTCGTACGTCCACTACGACAACCAGGTCTGGCTGCGCACGCCGGTGCCGAAGGGGCTGTCGAGCCGGCGCACGTCGCTGCTCACCTATCCCCGGAACGGGCGGTTCCCGCCCTACACGCCGCAGGCCGCCGAACGCATAGAGGCCGAGCGCGTGATGAACGCCACCGTGTTCGACGGGTACGAGACGCGGCCCCTTTCCGAGCGGTGCGTCGTCTGGCGGCACGAGGGCCCGCCCATGCTCCCGCCGTCCTACAACGACATCCACCAGATCATGCAGACGCCCGATCACGTCGTCATCTTCACGGAGATGTCGACCACCATCCCGCGCATCATCCCGCTCGACGGGCGTCCGCACATCGACGACCGGATTCGCCAGTTCCCCGGCGACTCGCGCGCCCGGTGGGAGGGGGATACGCTCGTCATCGAGACGCGCAACTACGCCGAGCGGCGGCGCTATCGGGGCGCCAGCGCGCACATGCGCGTCGTGGAGCGCTTCACGCGCGTCGCCGAGGACCGCATCCACTACGAGTTCACGGTCGACGATCCGACCACCTGGACGAGCCGCTGGAGCGCGGAGGTGCCGCTGGTGAAGACGGAAGGGCCGCTGTACGAGTACGGCTGCCACGAGGGCAACCACGACATCCGTCACATCCTCGAGATCAACCGCAATCTGGAACGGCAGGCAGCCGAGGCAACCGCCGCGCAGGATTCGAAGTAGACCACGCTCCACCGCGGACGGCCTCCGGTGCCGAAGCGATCGGCACCGGAGGTCGCCCGTACCCGCCGGCATCCCGAGCGCCACCGGCACGGCCCGTTTGCCCGACGCCGTGCCGCCGCTGGCCACATCTCCGATCATGAACCCGGTCGACGCAGCGGCGCGCAGGCCCTCGATCCTGCTGACCGGCGCCACCGGCTGCATCGGCGGGCGGCTGCTGGCCGCCCTGGAGTCGGGCGGTCACGCCGTTCGATGCATGACGCGGCGGCCCGCCGCCCTCGAGACCCGGGTCGGGCCGAACACGAGCGTGGTCTACGGCGACTGCCTGGATCCGGACGCGCTGCCCGCGCCGCTGGCCGGGATCGAGACGGCCTACTATCTGGTCCACTCGCTGGGCGGCACCCGCGATTTCGAGGCCCAGGATCGCGCGGCGGCACACCACTTCGGCGTTGCTGCCCGCGCCGCCGGCGTCCGCCGCATCGTGTACGTCGGCGGGCTCGGCGCCACCGCCGGCCTCTCCCGGCATCTGCGCAGCCGGCACGAAACCGGCGTCGTGCTGCGTGCGTCCGGCGTGCCGGTGATCGAGCTGCGGAGCGGCATCGTGATCGGCAGCGGCAGCCTGTCGTTCGAGCTGATCCGCGCGCTCGTCGAGCGGCTCCCGATCATGATCTGCCCGGCCTGGGTCCGCACGCCGACGCAGCCCATCGCGCTCGATGATCTGGTGGCCTATCTCGCGGCCGTGCTCGACCTGCCGCACGGCGACAGCCGCGTGTTCGAGGTCGGCGGCGCGGACGTCGTGTCGTACGGCGCGATCATGCGCGAGTACGCACGGCAACGGGGCCTGCGGCGCCGGCTCCTGCCGGTGCCGCTGCTCACCCCGCGCCTGTCGAGCCTCTGGCTCGGGCTGACCACGCCGGTCTACGCGCGCGTCGGCCGCGAGCTGGTCGACGGGCTCCGGACGGCGACCGTCGCCAACGACGATGACGCGCGGGCCGCCTTTCTGATTCGCCCGCTCGCGCTGCGGGAAGCCATCGCACGCACGATTCGGAACGAGGACGCCGAGTTCGCGGCCTTGCCCTGGTCCGGCGCCTCCCTGTCCGCCGGCACGCCGCTGCGCTGGGGTGGTGTCCGCGTCCGCGGCCGGTTGCTGTATTCGCGCTCCGTCGACCTGCCCGTCCCCGCCGCCGCGGCGTTCGCACCGATCCGGCGCATCGGCGGCGCCAACGGCTGGTACTACGGCGACTGGCTGTGGCGGCTGCGCGGTCTCGTCGACCGCCTGCTCGGCGGGGTCGGCATGCAGCGGGGCCGGCGCGACGGCGAGCACCTGGCGGCCGGCGACATCCTCGACTGCTGGCGCGTCGACATCTGCCAGCCGGACGCCCGGCTGCGGCTCGCCGCCGAGATGAAGCTACCCGGACGCGGCTGGCTGGAGTTCGACGTCACGCCGCGGGGCGAGGACGCCTGCACGGTCCGGCAGACGGCCGTCTTCGACGCCGCCGGCCTCTGGGGGCGCTGCTACTGGCATGCCCTGTATCCGATTCACGTCCTGCTGTTCGACGGCCTGCTCCGCAGCATCGCGCGGCGCGCCAACGGCGAGGCATCGCGATCCATGCATCCACGCAGCGCGAAAAAGAGTATCCATGAAAAACACCACTTGAAGTGAGGATTATTATGGATCCATGGCGGACCGCCCGATTCTCCCCCGTGCGGCGCAGGCTCAGATAACGCATGCGCTGCGACGCGCGCCCGTCGTCGCCGTCGTCGGGCCGCGCTAGTGCGCAAAGACCACCCTGGCGCGGCAACTCGTGCCGGCCGGCTCGGCCAACTACTTCGATCTGGAGGACCCCGTGAGCCTGGCCCGGCTGGACGAGGCGCTGACCGCCCTCCGAGGCCTGAGCGGCACCGTCGTCATCGACGAGGTGCAGCACCGGCCCGACCTTTTCCGCTCCTGCGGGTGCTGGCCGACCGTGACGATAACCCTGCGCGGTTTCTCGTGCTCGGCAGCGCCGGTCCCGACCTGCTGCGCCAGAGCGCCGAGTCGCTGGCGGGGCGCATCGAGTACATCGAGCTCTCCGGCTTCCAGGTCGCCGAGGTCGGCGCCGCCGAGATGGAGCGGCTGTGGGTCCGGGGCGGGTTCCCGCGGTCCTTCCTGGCCGACACCGACGCGGACAGCGCGGCGTGGCGGAAGGCGTTCGTCCGCACGTTCGTCGAACGCGACCTGCCGCAGTTTGGCGCGGGGCGCGGCGAGCCGGCGTTGCACCGGCTGCTGGCCGTGCTGGCGCACTGTCACGGCCAGATCCTGAACGTCGCGAGCTGTCGACAGCCCTCGGCGCCGCCCAGGCGACCGTGCGACGCTACCTCGACCTGCTGGAGCACCTGTTCCTCGTCCGCCAGTTGCGCCCATGGCACGAGCACCTGCGCAAGCGGCAGATCAAGCGCCCCAAGGTCTACCTGCGCGACTCCGGCGTCCACCACCACCTGATCGGCGTCGGCACGACGGACGCCCTGCAGATGCACCCGCGCATCGGCGCGTCCTGGGAGAGATTCGTCATCGAGAAGGTGATCGCCGAGGCGACGCCCGACGACGTCTACTTCTGGGCGACACACAACGGGGCCGAGCTCGACCTGCTGCTGCTGACCGGCGGCCGTCGCGTCGGCGTCGAGGTCACGCGGGTGGACGCGCCGCGCCGCACCCGCTCGATGACCGTCGCCCTGAACGACTTGCGGCTCGACGCGCTCTACGTGGTGTACCCGGGCGACGTCCCGTACGTCATCGACGACCGGATCACGGCGCTGCCGGCGGCGGCGCCGTTCCCGGGGTCGGCGGGCGTGCCCGCAGCCTGATTCAACGGTCGCCGGAGCGATGTGCGACCTCCGCAGTTCGGCGCCGGACAAGGCGCGCCGGCGTTGCACAGGATCCGTCGCTGAAGTCCAGGCGGGCGGCGGCAACCGCGACAGGAGATCGTGCAGGCTCGGGGCGGCGCAGCGCGGGCAGAGGCGATCGAACTCGTCGGCCGCGACCATCGCGCCTGCGCTTTGGCCCCTGACCGTCACGCGCTGCGGCTGGCCGGACGACTTCGTTGAACCGCGACTTGGCATCCGTGAGTGGCGCTCGCTGCTGTGGTCGATTCCCGACAATCCGTCGGCGCGGGAACCGGTTCAAATGAGGCCGCGATCCACAAGATCGCGGAAGGGGGTCATCGCGCCAAGCGAGTCTCAAGAACCACCGCCCAGCTTCAAACGGAGAACGACGTATGAGCATGACGGCCGTTGACCAAGGCCATCTGAGGCAACATGCCGTACTCCCGTTCGAACCGCTGACCGGGACCGAGCGAACTGCGTGGGAAGATGACGGATGAACCAATAGCAGCCCGTTGTGAAACCCCGCGCTTCGCATCGTGACCCCCGATCCGGAGATCGCCGCCCTCGGCGCGGACACGATCTGGTGAGCTAGCATAACGGCATGGACCGCCGCAGCGCCCGCCGGACCGGATCGGCGGCCGGCCGGACGACGTTGGCGCAACTGGCCCGCAGCCTGAAGGTCGACGTGCGGGAAGTCTCGCGGACGGCGCGCATGGTGCTCGGGCTGGCGCCGGCGCAGGCTCGCGACCGCGAGCTCGAGCTGTCTGCCGAGCAATGCGAGTTGATTGGCGCAGCCGTGGAGATGCGACAGCAGCCGTCGCTCATTCCCCTCGCCGACGTCGACGCGGCTCCCAGACCGAGGGCGGGCGCACGAGCCCTGCTGCCGTTACGCCCCGATCGGCTCGCACCGCCGCACGACCTGCAGTGCCGCGGCCTGCGCCACGGCATCTGGCTGCATCCGGAGGTATCGGACCGCCTGCGGGTGTGGGGGCACCTCTACGGGCGACTCGGCATCGTGCTCCAGCACCTGGCTGCGCACGGGCGCACGACCGTCGTCAAGGGCTGCCGGGACGGGAACCGGGGCTGGCGCCGGTCGCCGCTCGGCGGCGCCAACGGCATGCAGTACTACCTGTGGTGGACGCCGTGTGGTAGCCGGGTGACCAACGGGCTTTCGCTTCCTGCAGACGCCGTCCTCGTGCGGGCCGTCCGCCATCACGACGAGCATGCTCCGCTTGAGGCAGGGAGCCTCGACGACTATCTGCCGCTGTCCGCACCCGACGACCTGAACGACGACATCGCCGGGCGGCCCTGGACGGATGCCCAGATCCGATTCGTGGAAGACGAGCGCCCGGTCCGCCTGCTCGTCGGCCGGCCGGGCTCCGGCAAGACGACCGTGCTCTGGAAAGCCGTCGAGGCCAGGAGCGGACAGCGCGTCCTGTACCTCACGTGGTCGAGTGCCCTGACGCGCCATGCCGAGGAACGCTTCGCGTCGTTCGCGCCCGTCGACGTCGAGGTCGTTGCGCGCGACTTCGCGACGTTCGTCGGCGAGCTCTGCGGGACCGACGTCGCCAGGCAGGTGCTGGCGGCTAGCCGTTCGAGGTTCGACGCCGCCATCACCCGGCTCGGCCGCGACATGGCCGGACCTTGGAAGAACCGGCGCGACGCGCTGCACGCCGAGCTGCGCGCCGTCTTCTTCGGATGGGCGCTGCCCGGCGAGACCAGCTGCGCCACCGAGCGCGGCATTGCGCGTCTCTCCGACGATGCGTACCGCGATCTCCGCGGCGACTACGACGGCGTTGGCCCCAAGGCGGCCAAGGCGCTGCTGAAGGTCGCCCGCTTCCTGCCGGCGGACGGTGTGCGGGCGATCTTTCCCGAGCTCGTTGCCGCGGCGGGCGCCATCGACCGACTGCGTGACGACAACCTCCCGGAGGGCTTCGACGACTTCGACCGCATCGTCGTCGACGAGGTCCAGGACCTGACGCTCCTCGAATCCGCGGTCGTGGTGGAGTTGTGCCGGGCCCTCGGACGCAGGCGCGGCCGTGCGCCCTGGCTGCTGATGGCCGGCGACGCCGGGCAGACAGTCAGGCCGACCGGGTTCGACTGGGGGCCGCTCAGCGACCTGCTGGCCCGGCGGGTGGGCGCGCCGGCCAGGTTTCATCTGGACGAGCACCTGCGCTGCCCCAGCCGCATCGCCGAGGTGGTCGAGCGCGCCTCGGAGCGGTACGTCGACCTCGAGAAGAAGGTTCGCCCAACCAAGCAGCGGCCCCAGTCCGGAGGCCAGCACGTCGATGCGCATCTCGTGCAAGTGCACGTCCCTAGCCGGTCCGAAGCTGCCGACCTTCTGGAGCACCTCGAAGAGGCGGACGACGTCGTGGTCCTCACTGCGCGGAACGATCCCCCGTCGTGGGTGCCGGAGCACCTGCGGGACAGCGTGCTCACGCCGGCCGAGACCAAGGGGCTGGAGTACCAGTCGGTGTGCCTTCTCGACTCGGGCCGCCTGCTGTCGAACCTTGGCAGCGAGGACCAGGAATACGTGGTCGATGCCGAGCTCGACCGACAGGCCCGGCGGACCGCGATCGATCATCTCCGGGTGACGCTGAGCCGCGCGACGGAGACTCTCGTGTGCATCGACGTCGAGGCGACGGACGAGGAACAGGAGCTCAGCCGGGCGCTGCTGGGGGACGCGGCGCCGTACAGCCCGGAAGACCTTCTCGATCACTTCGCCCATGCCGACGCATCCCCCGAGGAGCGCGTGCAGGCGCGGACCAACGACGCCCGGCTGCTGATCGACTCCGCGCCGGGCCGCGCCTGGCAGCGCGCCCGCCAGGCGTTCCGGCTCCTGGGTGACCCCGAGCTGCCGAACGGCGTGTCGGACCGCGCGGTACGCCAGGACGCCCGCACCACGCTGCTCGCCACGGGGGCGCGCCTGCTCGTCGACGGACCGCCCGCCGGGGTGCTGCGCCACGATGTGATCGAGGCCGCCATGGAAGCCATCCCCATGGCGAACGAGCCTCTGCCGTCCGACACCGGCGCCACAGCCCGCAGCTCGGATGCCGGCGAGCGACCCGACGCGAATGAAGCGCGCGTCGCCGCCGCGGAGCGACGCTTCCGGCTGGTCGCGGAAGAGGGGCACGCGCTCAGGGAGCTGGCCGACTGGTCGCTCGACAGGTCGGCGCCGCCGTTCGGGTTGCTGGAGCGCGCACGCACGCTCGATCGGTTGGAGCGATCCGGAGGCGACTGGCTGCGGCCGGCGCTGCTGCCGGCGGCGCAGGCGCTGCGCGAGGGGCTGAACGTCGGCGCGGCCGACCCGGAGTCCGCCGCGTGGTTTGCCGACACCGAGGTCGAGGCATGGCTGCGGCTGACCGGCTACACGGGCGATGCCCCGGCTAGGGCCCGCGCGCTGCGCGGCAAGGCCTTCGATACGATGCTTAAGGTCGCTCAGAGCGAGAAGCGGGCCGCGCGCAAGGAGCGGCTCGCACGGGCCGAAGCGCTGCTCGCGAAAATCGCCCCGGACCTGCTCCGATTGGGCCGGCTCCGTGAGGCCCAGGAGCGGCCGGAGGACGCTGCCGCCGCCTACGAGGAAGCGGGCGCCCACGGGGACGTGCTACGCGTCTGGCGGAACGCCGGCGCCTGGGAGCGCGCGGTCGGGCTGGCCCAGGGCAACATCCGGGCCGATCTGGAGTGGCTCATCGAGCTGGAGCGGCTGATCGAACAGCGGCCCGACCAGCAGAACAAGCGCCTACGGAACGGTGAGCGCGATCGCCTCGAGAAGCTGCTCGACGTGGTCCAGAAGCGGCCGCCGCGCAAACGCGCCGCAAAGGGCGAGTGACGTGCGGAGGATTCACGGTGCGCCCCTTGCCGTATCATTGCGCCGGTAGTTTTCGGTTCCAGTACCCGAACATGCGTGCTCCCAGGCGCCGCCGGCCGCGAACACGAGAGATTGGCTCGCCGCCCGAGCAGACAGATCTCGATGAGCTGGCGGAGCGGGCTCGTTACGTCGGAAGCCCCGAGCACAAGGACACGGCCAGCTTCGCCGGCCCGCCCCGGTTGCGCGCCGACGCATCCTGCTGCCCGCGCGAGATGGCGGAAGACCAGCCGACGATCAACGGGTGGCTGCGCAGTGCGATTCGTCGAGGCGCTACGGGAACGCCCTGGGAGGGCGCGTTTCCTCGTTACGTGTGGTACAAACACGAGGAAACGGTCTTCGAAGGTCGGCTCGTGAACCGCGCAACGGGGGAGTACAAGGGATACCCACTCGACCGCGACGAGTGGCCCACCGGTGTCGAGGAGATTTATGCCGATCACGTTCGAAACTGAGTGGGTAGCCGCTGACGAGATCAGAGGACCCGAACTCGCCTCGACCTGGGCCTCCCTGCTGATTCGAGTCGACGACTCCGTGATCACGCGTGTCCTGGATCAGAGGGCGCGGACCGTTCGCGACCGCGTATACGTTCCGCTCTACCCGCTCGCCGAGTCGCTGGTCACGAACTGGTGGTTCCTGCTGCATGAAGTCGGAAATCCGGTGAAGAGCGACGATCACGCGTTCAAGCAGCGACATGCTCTCGTGTCCGCCCGAGACGGATATGCCTTTCCGAGGCTCCACATGGCATCGTCGGGAAGTCGAGTGCTTCTGGCCTGGATGCCCGACTCGTTCCTATGGGCCAGGATCGAGTACCGGGGCCGAGATGAGATCTGGATCGACAAGAACGAGTTCCGGGCAAGCTGCACCGATCTCGTGGATCGCGTCGTTCGGAGACTTGCCGCGTGCGGTGTCGAGGGAACGTTCCTGCAGGAGGAATGGGAATCCATTCGCGCCGCGGATCAGGACGAGAGCCTGTTCTGCAAGACTGCGGCGGGTCTCGGCTGGGATCCGTACGCCCTGAACGACGCCCAACGGGCAGCCGTGCTTCGGCTCGCAGATGTTCTGGACCCAGCGATTCTCGAAGAGGCAGTCGCGGTTCTCGACGGTGCCCGCCTGGAAGAACATGCGACCGCCATCGCGACGGCACTGGAACCGGGGAGATATGCCGGTCTTCCGCTCGAGCATCTTCGTGCGGCACGCCCTCGGCCAACCGCGCGGGCCGAGGGCGGCAGTCCGTGGAGCGCAGGCTATGCCCTGGCGCGCGACGTGCGGCAGCGTATGGGCCTGGATGACGAACCATTACCCTCCACGAACGCGCTGGGTGAAGCCCTCCGCGAGGATCCTGCCGCGCTGGTTCAGGCCACGCGTCCCAGGAGCTTGGGTGGCGCTGACCTCGTGAACGGCGTGGTGACTGCGGATGCGGACGGTCTCCCGGCGTTCGCCCTTCGCGGCGGACCCGCGAGCAGCCGGAGATTCCACTTCTGCCGAGGCTTGGCCGAAGTGCTGACATCACCCGGCTCGCCGGCGCTGCTCACCCGGGCGCAGTCGGACCGCCAGCAGCGCAGCCGGGCCTTCGCGGCCGAGTTCCTGGCCCCCGCAGCGGCCCTGCAGGACAGGGTACATCGACCAGTCCTCGATGAGGAAGATGTCGAGGAGCTGGCAGCCGAGTTCGGGGTTTCGCCCTTGTTGATCTCGCACCAGCTCGAGAACCACCAGATCGCTCGGATCTGGTAGGGAACCGACGGGAACTCGGACACGCGAATCGCACCGACCTCTTCCGCGCCGACGTCGTGCGGGCAGTCTGACCTGCGACCCGCACTACGGCAGACGCAGCGCCGCCAGCGACCCGGGCAGATCGGGGCCCGCCACCTGCACCACGAGGTACTGCCGGCCTTCGTGCAGGTAGCCCATCATGCCGTACTGCCCGGAGGCGGGCAGCGTCACCGTGCCCAGCCTCGCGCCGGTCCGCTTGTCGAGCGCGTGCAGCCGCGGGGCGCCGCCCACGCCTTCCGCGGTGATCACGAGCGTCTTCGTCACCATCGTGACAGGGTGCGACAGGCGGCCGGTGTTCGGAAGCTCCACGCCCTCGAGCGCCGGATGGTCGCGGATGCGGTCAGGGGTGTCGCCGTTGGGCGTCTCCCAGAGGTGCTCGCCGGTGTTCATGTCGATGGCGACGATGCGGCTGTAGGGCGGCTTGAAGATCGGCAGGCCCTGCGGGCCCCGGAAGTCGCCGCGGTTGAGGACCGCGAAGTCGGCAAAGGTGCGGCCGGTCGTCTTGATGTCGTCCGGCTGGTCGATGACGGCGCCGGGCACGATGTTCTCGGAGCGGCAGCCGCGCCGCGTCGACACGTAGAGAATGCCGGTCTCGGGATCGGCCGATGTCGGCCCGAAGATGTTCGACGCCCCGCTCGGGCAGCTCACGAACGACCGCAGGCCGGACGGATGGCCGCGCTGGATGGGCGGGTTGAAGATCGGCCCGAGACGATAGTCCCGGATGATCTCCAGCGCCGCGGCGCGCAGCTCGGGGGTGAAGTCGATCAGGTCGTCCTCGGTCAGCCCCTGCATCTCGAACGCCGCCGGGCGCGTCGGCATCGGCTGGGTCGGCGACAGGCGCTCGCCGGGCACCTCGGACTGCGGCACCGGCCGCTCCTCGATCGGCCAGATCGGCTCCCCGGTCACCCGATCGAACGTGAAGGCCCAGCCCTGCTTGGTGGTCTGGACGACGATCTCGCGCGGGACGCCGTCCACGGTCACGTCGAGCGCCACGGGCGCCGTCGGGTTGTCGAAGTTCCAGATGTCGTGGTGCACGGTCTGGAAGTGCCACGCGCGCTCGCCGCTCTGGACGTCCAGGGCGATGACGCTCGTCCCGTACAGCCCGTCGCCGGGCCGGAAGCCCCCGTAGAAGTCGATCGTCGGCGGGTTGGTCGGCACGTAGACGAGTCCGTGCTCCGGATCGGCCGACAGCGGCGCCCATGACGAGATGTCGCCGGTCCACTCCCACGCGTCGTTCTCCCACGTCTCGTGGCCGAACTCGCCGGGGCGGGGAATGACGTGGAACTTCCACTTGAACTCGCCGGTGCGGGCGTCGTAGCCCATGATGTCGCCCGGCACGTTCTCGATGCGCGTCTGGTGGTAGCCCTGCTCGGCCGAGTTGCCGACGACCACCACGCCGTTGACGACGATGGGCGGCGAGGAGCTGGTGATGTAGCCGAGCTCGCGCGGGATGCCGAAATCCGGGTCGTAGGGCCCATCCCAGCTCTGCCAGGGCCCCCAGTCCGCAATCAGGTCGGGCAGCAGGTCGACCACGCCGGTCTGCGGGAAGCCCGGCAGCGGCACCGGCGCGCCCCAGTTATCGAGCGGCAGGCCGGTCCGGGCGTCGAGCGCGTGCAGGAAGAAGGCGGGGCTGATAATGTAGATGACGCCCCGCCCATCTACCTCGGCGTAGGCCACCCCCTTGCCGTAGCCGTTGCGCATGCCCCGATCGAAGCGCGTCGTGTGCGGCTCGCGGTGGATCCAGAGCGTCTCGCCGGTGGCCGGATCGATCGCGACCACCGCGCGGCGCTCGCCGGCGACGGTGTACAGGACGCCGTCGACGTAGAGGGGCGTCGAGCGCGACACGCCGAGGGCGCCCGGCCCGAAGTTGTCCCCCCGCCAGAGCCACGCGAGCTCGAGGTCCTCGAAGTTCTCGGCAGTGATCTGGTCCACGTCCAGGTAGCGGGTGTGCGCTGCATCCCCACCGTGGTAGCGCCACTCGCCCTGCGGCGCGCCGCTGGCCTGCCCGGCGGCAGGAGCCGGCGCGAGCAGGGCGGCGCCGAGCGCGATGACAACGAGGAGACAGGGCGCAGACCTGCGCCAGCGGAACCGCGGAATCGAGCCGTTCATCTGCTGAACCCCCCACCAGACGGGGCTGCGCCCCGGCCCCCCGGCGTCCGCTCGCGGGGACCCCTTCGCCCCGCGCCGCTACCGCCGAGGCGCGCCGTGCGCAGCGTCCATCAGACGGGGCTGCGCCC